>NZ_PSTM01000008.1:0-169916 GCF_002930875.1 Rathayibacter sp. AY1A5
CGTAACTGCTCAGCACGTGCTCGGGGGTCGCGGCGACGACGACGGTGCCCTGCCGGCCCGCGGTCTCGACGGTGACCGGCAGGCGCGTGCCGCCCGTCGGCCCGTCGGAGCCGAGCAGGGCGAGCGCGACGGTCGCGTCCGTGCCCTCGGTGACGGTCTGGTGCCCGCCGTGTCCGTTGAAGTCGGTCGCGGTGTAGCCGGGGTCGCTCGCGTTGATCCGCATCGCCGGCAGGTTCTTCGCGTACTGCACGGTGAGCGCGACGACCGCCGCCTTCGACGCCGCGTAAGGGATCGCGGTGACGGGGAACTCGTCGTGGCCCTCGGTGCTCAGCCAGCGCGGCCAGCCGACTCCGGACGCCACGTTCACGACGACCGGGGCCGCGGAGGCCCGCAGCAGCGGGAGCGCGGCCTGCGTGACGCGCAGGATGCCGATGACGTTCGTCTCGAGGACGCCCGCCATCGCCTCCGGGGTGAGGTCGTCGACGCCGAACGAGGTGCCGAGCACGCCGGCGTTGTTGACGAGCACGTCGAGCCCGGGCAGGGAGGCGATCGCGGAGTCGACGCTCGCCTGATCGGTGACGTCGAGGCGGACGGGGTGGGCGCCGAGCGCGCGGGCGGCGTCGCCGTCGGCGGTGTCGCGCATGCCGGCGTAGACGGTGTGGCCCGCCTCGAGGAGTCGGCGGGCGGTCTCGAGGCCGAGGGAGCGGTTCGCTCCGGTGATGAGTGTCGTGGTCATGCGCCCATCCTGCGCGGGTGGTCGGGCCTCGACCAGGCCGCGCTCGACGGGGGGACCGGCAGTACCTGGCTCGGCGACGGCGGGCGGAGGAGGATGGGCGGCATGGAGGAGTTCGCCACGGTGCTGCGCTCGTGGCGCGACCGCATCCGTCCCGCCGACGTCGGCCTGCCCGCGGGCTCGGGCCGCCGCGCCACGGGCCTGCGGCGCGAGGAGCTGGCGGCGCTCTCGGGAGTGAGCGTCGACTACCTGGTGCGGCTCGAGCAGGGACGCGCGCGGAACCCGTCGCCGTCGATGCTCCGCTCGCTCGCGGTGGCGCTCCGGCTCACGGACAGCGAGCGCGACCACCTCTACCGGGTCGCCGGTGCCGCCGTCCCCTCGCCGGGCGTCGTGCCGCAGCACGTGAGCCCGGGCGTGCAGCGGATCGTCGACCGCCTGGGCGACGTGCCGCTCGCGGTGTTCACGGCGGCCCACGACATCCTGCTGTGGAACCCGCTCTGGGCCGCCTTGAACGGCGACCCCTCGGTGTACACCGGGCTGGAGCGGAACCTCGTCTGGCGGCACTTCACCTCCGGACACGCGGGCACCGAGTTCGACGCGCAGCACGAGGAGGACTTCGCGAGCGACCTCGCGGCCGACCTGCGCGCGGCGACCGGGCGCTACCCGCGCGATCCGGCGCTCGCCGCCCTCGTCGCCCGGCTGCGGGAGGAGTCGCCCGAGTTCGAGCGGCGCTGGGCGGAGGCGCGCATCGCCGAACACCGCGCGAGCCGGAAGACGGTGACGCGGACGCCCGTCGGACCGATCACGATCGACTGCGACGTGCTCACGGCTCCGGGCACCGACCTGCGGATCGTCGTCTACACGGTGGCGCCGGGCAGCGAGGACGAGGCGCGGCTCGACCTGCTGCGGGTGACGGGGCTGCAGGCGCTGAGCACGGCGCCGGCGTGAAGCGGACGGGCGCGGCTGGGGCGCGCACAGCGGAGCGGGGCGCTGGCTGGACCGGGCTGAGCTGAGTCGAACGGGCTGAGCCGAGCCACCGGGCGGCGCAAGCCGGGCTCGTCCCACGGCGGGCGGGGCAGGCCGGGCTCGTCCCACAGCGGGCGGGACCGGCTCGGCGCGGCCGACGGCGCAACCTGCCGATGCGGGCGAGCGGCGGCGAGTGACGGCCGAGGTGGACGGCGAGACGCGTCCGCGGCGCCGACGTCCGCGTCCCCGGACCGCCCGCCACCCCTGCTCAGGACGCGCAGTACGCGGTGATGAACGCGTAGAGCTCGCCCTTCTGCTCGGGGGTCGCGGCGACGACGACGGTGCCCTGCCGGCCCGCGGTCTCGACGGTGACCGGCAGGCGCGTGCCGACCTTGTCCTCGGCGAGCGCGTGGGTGTCGCAGCGGGTGGGGACGGCGTCCAGGACCACGGAGTCGAGGGTTCCGGCGGGCACGGAGCGGTCGAGGGTCCAGGCGTCGGCGGCGTCGGGCGGCTGCAGGAGGATCGTGGCGTCGACGCTGCGGAGCACGATCGGGGCGCCGCGGACGTCGGCGGTGATCGTGAGGCGCGCCGGCTCGTGCGCGGCGCCTCCGGACGTGTCGATCCGCAGGGCGAGGTCGGCGTCGACGGTGCGGGCGAAGCAGCCGGACCGGGCGAGAGCGTCGACGAACGAGAACGGGTCGTCGGCGGGGTACGCGTGCTCGCCGTGGCCGTCGATGGCGAGGACGACCTCGAGCGCAGCGGGCGCCTCCGCGGCCGGGCAGGCGGGCTCGGGCACGTCGACGCGGAGGTCTCGCGAGGTCCCGTCGGGGACGCCCGTGCCGCCGGTCCAGGTGAGCGGGACGGCGAGGCGCGGGTCCACGAGGCGGGCCGCGGTGACCTCGATCGGGGCGCCGCTGCCGTTGTGGACCTCGAAGGCCATGGTGCCGCCGGCGATGTCGGAGCGGTTCTGCTGGACGGAGACGGTGACCCCGGGAGCCGGGGCGGACGCGGCGGAGGAGCGGGCCGGGTCGGGGGTGGCCTGAGACGGGGTGGCGGTGGTCGCAGCCGCGGTGGCCGCCGCGGTGCCGCTCGGGGCGCCTGTCGCGCCTGCCGGCGCGCAGGCCGCGAGGGCGGGCAGGAGGAGCAGCCCGGCGGCGAGGGCGCGGAGGCGTCGCATCGTGCCTCCCTCCGCTCGCCGTCAGTCTGGCGCCCCGGACCCCTCTCCGCGAGCGGGCGCTCCGCCTCCCCAGCTCGATCGATGCGTCCCGAACGGTCGCCACGGCGGGCGGATGACGACCGTTCGTGACGCATCGCCGGAGCGACAGGGGGTGAGGACGCGGGGACGCGCACCCATCCGGGTGTGCGCCCGCTCCGAAGAGAGGCGGGGATTTCAGGAGGAGACAGATGGCACGCGGCAGATGGCACGTCGGCACGATCGTCGCGCGAGTGCGCGCATCCGCAGCGATCGGGGCCTCCGGGCTCGACGCGGTGGAGCGGGCGGAGCGCCGGGCCGAGGTCCTGCGCATCGCCGGAGGAGTCGACTCCGGCCGTCTCGGCGACGACCAGGCGATCGCGGCGTTCGGCCGGATCGTCGACGGCCTGCAGAGCGACCTGCCCGGCTCGGCGCTCGGCGTCTAGCCCGCGAGGCCGGCGTCCCGGTACCCGCCCGGAGCGGACACCCGCCGGGCCGACATCCCGAGCCTCCGCGGCGCTGAGACCCGCCGGGCGAGCGTGCCGACGGCCCACTGGGCGCGGGGACCCGCGAGCCCGGCACCCCGAGCGCCAGCCCGGCACCCCGAGCGCCCGCGCGCCGCAGAGCCCCGCTACCCCAGCGTCCCGAGCGCGATCCGCGGCAGCAGCCGCTGGATCGCGACGGCCGCCGCGCCGCGCGCCCACTCCACGAGCCCGCCGTCGTCGACGAGCAGCGCCAGGGGCGGAGCGTCCGGGTCGCGCGTGGCCGCGATCGCGGCGTCCACCACCGCGGCCTGCTCCGTGTAGAGGGCGACGCCCTCCCCGGCCAGGATCACCGTGCCGGACATCGAGAGGTTGCCGATCGCGGCGATCATCGTCCCGAGCGCGCGGGCGGAGTCGGCGAGGATGCGCTCGGCACCGGGGTCGCCCGCGCGAGCGGCGGCGAAGCCCTCGGCCAGGGTCAGCTCGCGGCCGGTGGCGACGAAGAGCTGGCGGAGGAGCGAGGGCAGGCTGAGCATCGCGGTCGAGCAGCCGCGGTGGCCGGCCTCGCAGACGGGCCCGGTGGGATCCAGCGGGTAGTGGCCGCCCAGGCCGAGCCCCGCCTCCGGGGGCGCGACCACCCGGTCGTGCACCACCAGTCCGTAGCCCACGCCCGCGCCGACGGTGAGCACCGCGAAGTGCGGGATGCCGCGGCCTCGCCCGAACCAGTGCTCGGCTCCCGTGAGCGCGACCACGTCGTTCTCGAGGGCGACCGGCAGCCCGAGGGCAGCGGAGAGCGGAGCGGCGAGGTCGACGTCGCGCCAGCCGAGGAACGGCGCGCGGCTCACCCGGCCGTCGGCGGCGATGCTCCCGCCGAGCGTCACGCCCAGACCGGCGAAGGCGGAGGGGCCGCCGAGCTCGTCGACGACCGAGACGATCGCGGCGATCACGTCGGCGGGCTCCGTGCCCGGCAGCGGGCGGACCAGCTCCCGCTCGGTGCGCGCGCGCAGGTCGGTGCGGACGGCGAGGACCTCGGTGCCGGTGATCTTCACGCCCGCGAAGCTCAGCGCGTCGGCGCGGATGTCGAGCGGCCGGGCGGGGCGGCCGACTCCGGTGCTCTGCTCGGGGCCCTCGACGACCAGGCCGCCGTCGAGGAACGGGCGCGCGAGCCGGGTCAGGCTGGCGGGCGAGAGGCCGAGGCGGCGGCCGAGCTCGGCCCGCGAGACGGGACCGTGGATCAGGACCTCGCGCGCCAGGAGCTCGGAGGAGCTCCCGGAGGCGTCCTCGGCGACGATGGTGTCGGTCACGGGGCTCCTTCTTTCCGGCCTGGTAGAAAGCTACCGGCACTGCGCCGCACCAGGAACGGATCCGGCCACTCGCGCCGCTCTTGACACCCCTATTACTTCTGCTCTAGAAATAAGCCATGCACCGCAGCATCGCCCCCACGAACGACTCCGTGACCCTCTCCGGCCGGGAATCGCGCCTCTTCCACCTGCAGGACGGGGGCACCAGCGTCATCGTCGACGCCCGCCTCGTCACCTTCCCCACGATCGTGCACTGGGGCGCCGCACTCGGAGATCTTTCCGCCGCCGAACTATCCGCCCTCGCCGACGCCGCCCTCCCCCAGCGCGTCTCGGGCGGACTCGACGCCTTCGCACCGTTCGGCCTGGTCGCCGTCGAGGCCGACGGCTGGCAGCACGCCCCCACCTTCGAGGGCACCCACGAGCGCGCGGCCGCGTCGGAGCGGTTCGAGGTCGAGAGCATCGAGGCGCTCGGCTCCGCCCTCCGGACCGTCGCCACCGGCGCGGGCGTGCGCCTGACCGTGGACCTCGAGGTCGACGCGGCCGGCCTGCTCACCCAGCGCGCCCGGGTCGAGAACCTCGACGCCCGCCCGTTCCGCCTCGAGCGCTTCGAGCTCGGCTTCCCGCTCCCCGCGACCGCGCGCGAGATCCTCGACACCACCGGGCACCACCTCCGCGAGCGCCACCCCCAGCGCCGCCCGCTGACCATCGGCGAGCACACCCGCCGCACCCGCCGCGGCCGCCCCGGCGCCGACGCGACCCTCCTCCTCGCCGTGGGCACGCCCGGCTTCGGCTGGGAGCGCGGGCTCGTGCACGGCGTCCACCTCGGCTGGAGCGGCGACAGCTCGCTCCGCGCCGAGCGCACCGTCGAGGGCGTCTCGCTCCTCGCGGCCGGCGAGCTGCTGCGGCCCGCCGAGATCGAGCTCGCGCAGGGCGAGAGCTACGAGACCCCGGTCGCCTACGGCTCCTGGGGCGACGGGCTCAGCGCTCTGCAGGCCCGGTTCCACGCGTCGCTCCGCGCCCGCCCGCAGCACCCCGTCGCTCCGCGGCCCGTCACCCTCAACACCTGGGAGGCCGTCTACTTCGACCACGACCTCGCTCGCCTCACCGCCCTCGCCGAGCGGGCCGCGCGGATCGGGGTCGAGCGCTTCGTGCTCGACGACGGCTGGTTCCTCGGCCGCCGCGACGACACCGCCGCGCTCGGCGACTGGACCGTCGATCCCGCGGTCTGGCCGGAGGGCCTCACCCCGCTGACGGACGTCGTCACCGGCCTGGGCATGCAGTTCGGACTCTGGGTGGAGCCCGAGATGATCAGCCCCGACTCCGACCTGGCCCGCGCGCACCCGGAGTGGATCCTCGGCCCGGCCGGCCACCTCCCGGCCTCGGGGCGGCAGCAGCAGGTGCTCGACCTCTCGCAGCGCGGCGCGTTCGAGCACGTGCTCGGCGCCCTCGACGTGCTGCTGACCGAGTACCCGATCGCGTACCTCAAGTGGGACCACAACCGCGACGTGATCGAGGCGGTCTCGCCCGCCACCGGCCGCTCCGCCGTCCACGAGAACGTGCTCGCGCTCTACCGCCTGCTCGACGAGCTGCGCTCCCGGCATCCCGGCGTCGAGATCGAGTCGTGCGCCTCCGGGGGCGCCCGCGTCGACCTCGGGATCCTCGCCCGCACCGATCGCATCTGGACGAGCGACTGCATCGACCCGCTCGAGCGGCAGACCATCCAGCCCTTCACCCAGCTGGTGGTGCCGCCCGAGCTGATGGGGCAGCACATCGGAGGGCCGCGGTCGCACTCGACGCAGCGCACCCACTCGCTCGCCTTCCGCGCCGGCACCGCGCTGCCCGGCCACCTCGGCATCGAGTGGGACGTCTCGGATCTCGCCCCCGCCGTCGAGGAGGAGCTGACCGCCTGGGTCGCCTTCCACCGCGAGCACCGGGCGCTGCTGCACACCGGGACGGTCGTGCGCGCCGACCTCGCCGACGACGCCGCCTCGCTCTCCGGAGTCGTCGCCGCCGACCGCTCCGCCGCCCTCTTCACCTTCACCCAGCTGCACACCGGCGAGACCTACCCGCCCGGACGGATCACGCTCCCGGGCCTGGACCCGGAGCGCACCTACTCCGTGGCGCTCGCCCCGGTCACGTCGCCGCTCGGCGGCCCCGGGCAGTCGCCGCTCGGCTGGGCCGAGCACGGGACCGCGCTCCGCGGCCGTGTGCTGGGCACCGTCGGGCTCCAGGCCCCCGTCCTCGATCCGGAGCAGCTCGTCGTGCTCGTGCTCATCGCCCTCTGACCCGCCCTCCCGGCTCCGGAGCCGACCCGCTCCACGGCCGCCGCACCTGCTCTCGCACCGCCCTCCGCGGTCGAGCGCGCCCTGAGACCTGTCCCCACGCGCAAGGAGGCGCCGCATGTCCGCTCATCCGCATCCCCCCGGGTTCTCCCGGCGGCTGTTCCTCTCGGTGCCGCTCGCCGCGGCGTCCGCCGCCGCCCTCGCCTCCTGCGCCTCCTCCGGCGCCGGCGACGGAGTGACCACGCTCGACTTCTTCCAGTTCAAGGCGGAGGCGGTGGAGGACTTCGCGCGGATCATCCGCGAGTTCGAGGCGGCCAACCCGGACATCCGGGTCATCGCCAACAACGTGCCCGACCCCGACACGGCCATCCGCACTCTGCTCGTCAAGGACAAGGTGCCGGACGTGCTGACCCTGAACGGCAGCGGCTACTACGCCGACCTCGCGAAGGCCGGCGTGTTCCACGACTTCACCGGCGACGAGCTGGTCGAGCGGGTGAACCCGGCGGCCCTCGACATCCTCGCCGCCCTCGGCAGCTTCGAGGGGAAGGAGGTGAACGCGCTCGCCTTCGCGAACAACGCGGACGGGATCCTCTACAACCGCACGATCTTCGCCGAGAACGGGATCGAGGTGCCGACCACCTGGGACGAGCTGATCGCCGTCTGCGAGACGCTCACCGCCGCCGGGATCACTCCCTTCTACGGCGCCCTGCTCGACAACTGGACCGGCGCCCCCGCCTTCAACGCGCTCGGCGGGCAGCTGCAACCGGACGGCTTCTTCGACGCGATGCGCGAGGAGGGAGCGGCGCTCGGCCCCGACTCCCCCGTCTCGTTCTCGAAGGACTACGCGACGACGATGGAGCGGCTCGGGCAGCTCTTCTCGTACACGCAGGAGGGCTCGTTCGGCCGCGGCTACGACGACGGCAACCAGGCCTTCGCCGCGGGTGAGGCGGCCATGTACCCGCAGGGCATCTGGGCGATCAACCCGGTGCGCACGAACAACCCGGACATCGACCTCGGCGTCTTCCCCTACCCGGTGCTCGACGACCCGGCGGACACGCGGGTCACCTCGGGCGTCGACGTGGCCGTCGCCATCGGCCGCGGCACTCCGAAGCTCGACGCGGCCCGCCGCTTCGTCGACTTCCTGCTGACCCCCGGAGTCGTCGAGCCCTACGTCGCGAGCCAGGCCGCCTTCTCACCGCTGGTCGGCGCCGCACCCAACTCGGACCCCACGCTGGCCGAGCTGCAGCCCTACTTCGAGCAGGGACGGCTGATCGGCTTCGTCGACCACCAGATCCCCGCGAGCATCCCGCTCAACCCCACGCTCCAGGCGTTCCTCGCCAGCGGGGACGCCGACGCGGCGCTCCGGACCCTCGACAGTGAGTGGCGCAAAGTCGCGGCACGCACGACCAGGAAGTGACCCCATGACCACGACCACGACGGCCGCCGCGCAGGCGGTGGCGACCACTCCTCCGCCGCCCGCGCGCCGCAAGCGCACCATCGGGCGCACCTCGAAGACCTTCTACTGGATGACGGTCCCCGCCGTCCTGCTCTTCTTCGTGCTCCACACGGTCCCGGTCCTCACCGGAATATTCTTCAGCTTCACGGATTACGCGGGCTACGGCTCCTGGGACCTGATCGGCGCCTCGAACTACCTCGCGCTCCTCCAGGACGACCGCGTCTGGAAGGCCTACGGGTTCACCTTCGGCTTCGCGATCGTGGCGACCGTGCTCGTGAACGTGATCTCGCTCGCCATCGCCGTCGCCCTCAACGCGCGGATCAAGTTCCAGACGGCGTTCCGCGGGATCTACTTCATCCCCTACGTGCTCTCGACCCTGGTCATCGGCTACGTGTTCCAGTACCTCTTCGCGAACTCGCTGCCGCAGATCCTCGGCGCGATCCCGGTGATCGGCGAGAACATCCTCGCGAACGCCGACTGGGCGTGGGTGGCGATCGTGGTGCTGGCGGTCTGGCAGGCCTCGGCCTTCTCGATCATCATCTACCTCGCCGGACTCCAGACCATCCCGGGCGAGCTCTACGAGGCGACCTCGCTCGACGGAGCGGGGAGGTGGCGGCAGTTCACCTCGATCACGTTCCCGCTGATCGCCTCCTTCTTCACGATCAACATGGTCATCTCGATGAAGAACTTCCTCCAGGTGTTCGACCACATCATCGCCCTCACCAACGGCGGTCCCGGCACCTCGACGGAGTCGATCACGCTGCTGATCTACCGCGGCGGCTTCCAGGGCGGCGAGTACGCCTATCAGACGGCCAACGCCGTCCTCTACTTCCTCATCATCATCGTGGTCTCGCTGATCCAGTTCCGAGTCCTCAGCCGCAGAGAGGCGTCGTTCTGATGACATCGACCATCACCCCCACGACCGCCATCGCCCTCGGCGAGCCCGAGGGGCGGCGCCGGCCCTCCCGCGACACCTACCGGATCAACTGGTGGGCGACCGCGCTCATCGCGGTCTGCTCGCTGACGATCCTCCTGCCGCTCTACTTCGCCGTCGTGACCGCGCTGAAGACGCCCGACCAGCTCGGCGGCACCGGGTTCGAGCTGCCGACCTCGATCTCGTGGGGCAACTTCGCCGAGGCGTGGACGGCGACCCGCTTCCCGCAGGCCTTCGTGAACACCGCGCTGATCACGGTCGGAGCCGTCGTGCTGACGCTGTTCTCGAACTCGATGGTCGCCTACGCGGTCGCCCGGAACATGCACAGGCCGTTCTTCAAGGGCGTCTACTTCTACCTGCTCGCCGCGGTCTTCGTGCCGTTCCCGATCATCATGCTGCCGGTGGTGAAGGAGACGGCCCTGCTGGGCCTGGACAACCAGGCCGGGCTGATCCTGCTCTACGCCGTGTTCGGGCTCTCGATCAACACGTTCATCTACACCGCCTTCATCCGCTCGATCCCCATCGAGCTCGAGGAGGCGGCGCGCACCGACGGCGCCTCGACCTGGCGGACCTACTGGCAGGTGATCTTCCCGCTGCTCGGCCCGATGAACGCGACCGTCGGGATCCTGACCTGCGTGTGGGCGTGGAACGACTTCATCCTGCCGCTCGTGGTGCTCTCGGACCCGTCCGCCCGCACCCTGCCGCTGGCCGAGTACGTCTTCCAGGGGCAGTTCAACACGAACTACACCGTCGCCTTCGCGTCCTACCTGATGGCGATGGCGCCGCTGCTGATCGTGTACCTCTTCGCGCAGCGCTGGGTGGTCAGCGGAGTGATGCGCGGGTCGATCAAGTAGCGGTCGCGGCGAGCGCCGCCTCGAGCAGGTCCGTGAGCACGGTGCCTCGCGAGCCCGCGTCCTCCGGGTGCCACTGCACGCACCAGAGCGGCGCGGACTCGTGCTCGAGGGCCTCGACGGTGCCGTCGTCGGCGCGGCCGACCACGACGAGGCCCTCGCCCGGACGGTCGACGGCCTGGTGGTGGGAGCTGCGGACGTCGAGCTCCGCGGCGCCGAGGATGCCGGCGAGGGCGCTGCCCGGCTCGAGCACCACGCGGTGGTCGACCATCCCCGACAGGTGCTCGCCGGGGACCGACCGGCCGACGTGACCCGCGCCGGGCAGGTGCTGCACGAGGTCGCCGCCGAGGGCGACGTTGACCAGCTGCATCCCGCGGCAGATCCCGACCAGCGGGGTCCGCGTCTCGACGGCACGGCGGACGAGCGCGATCTGCGCGCGGTCGGCCGCGGGGAAGGACTGGCCTCGGTGCGGGTCGTCGGGCCGGCCGCCGTAGAGGGACGGGTCGACGTCCTCCCCTCCGGTGACCACGACGGCGTCGGCGGCGGCGAGCCGGCGCTCGAGCTCGGCGGCGCCGGCCTGCTCGGCAGGGACGCGGTCGACCACGAAGCCCGCGGCGGTGGCGGCCGTGACGACGCTCGCGGTCAGCAGCTGCAGCTCGATCTCGAACTCGGGATCCTCGCGGCCGCCGTCGGCGACGTCGACGACGAGCAGGACGGGGCGGTCGGAGGCCATGCGGACATCGTGCCACCCGGCCGGCTCCTGCAGAACGTCGGCGGAGAGGAGGGCCCGTGCGTCGGCGGGCGAGGGATCGCGCTCTCGGCGGGCGTTCTGCACGAGCCCGCAGACCTCTCCCGGGGTCTGGTCAGGATCCGGTACCGCGATCTAGGATGTTCACTTTCACATCCCGTGCGAAGACGCACACCTCCGCGGCCCTGCGGATCGTGCCTCGACGCCGCACCCGATCACGAGGGCCTATCTGCATGAGACGATCACGATCGGCGGTGAGGACCGCTCTGGCGGTCGCGACCGTCGCCGCCACGGCGCTGCTCGGCGCCACGGTCCCCAGCTCCGCCTTCGGAGCCACCGAGACCCCGCTCCTCCACTACACGTTCGACACCGCCCCCACCGGCACCACGGTCGCCGACACCAGCGGCAACGGCTACAGCGCGACGCTGCGCGGCTCCGGGGCCCAGTTCCGCAACGGGCTCATCAGCCTCCCCGGCGGATCCGCCGCGGCCGCCCCCTACCTCGAGATCCCCACCGCCGGCCTCGTCGGCAAGAAGGACCTGACCTTCTCGACCTGGCTCGCCCACAAGGGCGGGACCGGCAACGTCGCCGCCGCGTTCGTCGGAGCGCCCGTCGCCTCCGGCGCCTCGTTCTCCTCCGGCTACTGGCTGCTCAACCCGAGCAACCTCTCCGGCTACACCAAGTCGGTCGTCACCAACTCGGTCAACGCGGGCGCTCCCTACAACACCGAGGTCGGAGCCGGAGCGACGGGCACCCCGACCGTCGGCGCGCGCACCCCCTCGGGCCTCTCGCTCTACACGACCGTCATCGACGGCTCGACCGGCAAGCTCACCGTGTACGTCAACGGCGCGCAGATCTCGCAGAGCACGATCGCCCGCGACGTCTCCTCGTTCGGCCCGTCGCTCGTCGCGTACATCGCGCGCTCGACCTACAACGACCCGGGCTGGAACGGCGAGATGGACGACTTCGCCGTCTACGACAGCGCCCTCAGCAGCAGCTCCGTGCAGGCGCTCTACTCCTCGCAGGCCCTCGACCGCGCCGTCGCGTCGGTCACGGTGCCCACGGAGGCGACCGCCGGCTTCACGGTGCCCACCACCGCCAGCGGCGTCGGCATCACCTGGACGTCGAACAGCGCGGCCGTGGCCATCACCGGCGGCACCGCGACCGTCACGCGCCCCGCCGCGGGGCAGCCGGACGCCACCGCCACCCTCACCGCCACCTACAGGGTCGGCACCGAGACCCGCTCGGTCGACTACGCGGTGCGCGTCGCCGCGCAGCTGGACGACGCGACGAAGGTCCAGCGCGACCTCGCCGCGATCGCCATCCCGAACGTCGGCGACATCCGGACGAACGTCTCGGTGCCCACCACCGGCACGCTCGGCTCGAGCATCGCCTGGAGCGTCGTCAGCCCGAGCGGAGCGACCGTCCGCGACGGCAGCGCCGCCGGCACCCGCACCATCGACGTCGACCGCCCCGCGACCGGGAGCCCCGCGATCGACGTGGTCGTCCGCGCGACCGCGACCAGCGGATCCACCACCCGGACCCGCGACTTCACCCTCCGGGTGCAGCCGCTCCCCGCCGGCACCGACGACACCGAGGCGTACGTCTGGGCGTTCTTCACCGGAGAGGGCGACGGCGCCGAGCGCATCAGCCTCGCCGCCTCGAAGGGCAACGACGCGCTGAGCTGGAACACGCTGAACGGCGGCAAGCCGGTCTTCACCTCGAACCTGGGGACGATGGGCCTGCGCGACCCGTTCATCATCCGCTCGCACGAGGGCGACAAGTTCTTCATGCTCGCCACCGACCTGAAGATCGACGGGCTCCCCGGCGGCTTCGACACCGCGCAGAAGTCGGGCTCGAAGTACATCGAGGTCTGGGAGTCGACCGACCTGGTGAACTGGTCCGCCCAGCGCCACGTCAAGGTCTCCACCGACTTCGCCGGCAACACCTGGGCCCCCGAGGCGTACTGGGACGACGAGCTCCAGACCTACGTCGTCTTCTGGGCCTCGAACATGTACCCGACCACGAACACGGCCGATCGCGCCTCCGTCACCTACAACCAGATGATGTACGCGACGACCGAGGACTTCACCTCCTTCTCGGAGGCGAAGCCGTGGATCGACGTCAAGCGCGGCGCCGGCAAGGGCACCATCGACTCGACGGTCGCGAAGGACGGCGACACCTACTACCGCTTCACCAAGGACGAGGCGTCGATGACCCTCCGCGAGGAGAAGAGCACCGACCTGCTGGCCACCGTCTCGGGCTCGCTGCCCGGCACCGGCGGACCGGCGGACGAGTGGTCGCTGGTCAAGGAGAAGGTGGCCTCGGGCCTGCCCAACGGCGAGCCCGGCAAGACCTTCACCAGCGGTGAGGGCCCCAACGTCTTCCCCGCCAACGAGGGCGACGTGAACGGCCTCGACTGGTTCCTCTTCATCGACCAGCCGAACTACCACGACGGGCCGAACCACTACATCCCGTTCGGCACCGACGACCTCGCGAACGGCGACTCCTGGCAGCCGCTCGGAGCGAAGCTCCGCACGGGCCTGCCGCAGAACGCCGACGGCGGCAAGCCGCGCCACGGCACGGTCATCCCGGTGACGCGCTCCGAGTACCAGAAGGTGCTCGAGGGCTACGCCCCCGGCCTGGCCGTCGCCTCGGTCGCTCCGCTGACCGCGACGACCACGGTCGGCGCCGCGCCGGTCCTGCCCCGCGCCACGATCACGACCGCCGCCGGCACCACCAGCACGGTCGACGTGGCCTGGGACGCCGTCGCGCCCGCCGCCTACGCCACGGCCGGGACCTTCACGGTCTCGGGCGTCGCGCAGGACGCGTCGCGCATGCCGGTGCAGGTCACGGTCACCGTGCAGTCCTCGCTGAAGGTGAGCGCGACCGCCACGTCGCGCTGCGTCGCCGGCAAGGTCGTGCTGACGGTCGTCGGCAAGAACGGCGACACGGTGCCCATGGACGTCTCGATCAGCACCCCCGAGGGCGTGAAGACGATCGCCGGCGTGAAGCCCGGCGCCTCCGGCTCCGCCGCGTTCACGGTGCGCTCGACGCAGCTCGCCGCGGGCGAGGCGACGGTCACCGGCACGGCCACGGTCGGCGGCAAGACCGTCACGGCCACGGCCACCGCGCCCTACAGCGCGCGCAGCTGCGGCTGACGCACGGCACTCGCCGGGAGCCCGGCGCACCTCACCGGTGCGGCGGGCTCCCGTCGTCGTGCGGAGGGAGTCGGGACACCGCCCTGACGCCGAGGCACCGCTCCCTCGGCGGCGCCTCGGCGGACGGCGCGGTGCCGCGGCGCGCGGGCAGGCCCGGGACGGCCCGCCCGGCGTCATCCGGTGACGGCTGCCGGTCCGGCTTCGAACAGGTCGCGGACGCTGCGCGGCTCGCGTCCGAGGAGGCGCCCGAGCTCGGGGCCGGTGCCCGCGAAGAAGCCGCGCTCGGCCGCCCGGTGCATCCCGAGGGTGAAGCGCACGAGGAACTCGGGCTGACCCGCCGCGACGCGCGCGGCGACCCACTCGTCATCGCCGAGGACGCGCAGCTCGACGGGCCGCCCGCCGACCTCGGCCGCGATCCCGGCGATCTCCTCGAACGTCGGAGCCTCGGCCGCGGTCAGCGTGACCGGCCCGTCGTGCGGGCTCCCCGAGAGGAGGAGCCGGGCGGCCGCCTCCGACTCGTCCTCGCGGGCCGTCCACGAGACGCGACTGTCCGAGGGGACCTCGATCACGCCGGTCTCCCGCCACGGTCCAAGGAACAGACCCAGGCTGTGCGCGTAGAAGCCGTTGCGGAGCGACGTCCAGGCGAGTCCGGACTCGGCGAGCAGGCGCTCGGTCGCCGCGTGGTCCCGGCCCGGGCCGAAGGGGGTGTCGGCGGCGGCGCCCTGGTGGCTCGTGTAGAGGACCCGTCCGACTCCGGCCGCGACGGCCGCCTCGACGGCGGTGCGGTGCAGGGCGACGGCGTCGGCCCGCGGATCGCTCGAGGAGACGAGGAGCAGCTGATCCGCTCCGTCGAAGGCGGCCGGGAGGGAGGCGGGGTCGGCGTAGTCGCCGACGCGCACCTCCACTCCGCGCTCCGCGAAGCGGGCGGCCTTCGAGGCGTCGCGGGCGACGACGGCGATCCCGGAGGCGGGGACGGAGTCGAGGAGGTGGTCGACGGTGGCGCCGTTCAGAGCGCCGGTGGCACCGGTCACGATGATCATGGGGAGAGCCTTCCGATGAGGGGTATCAGCGATACCACGAGGAAGATAACCACGGAATTTCACTGATAGCAACAGTGCGCTACCGTCGATACGTGACCAGTCCCACCCCCCCGACCGACACGCGCCTGCGCATCGTCGAGGCAGCCGCCGGCCTCCTCCGCGACGACGGCCCCGCCGCCGTCACGACGCGAGCGGTCGCCCAGGCGGCCGGGCTGCAGGCCCCGGCGATCTACCGCCTCTTCGGCGACAAGGACGGCCTGCTCGAGGCGGTCGCGGAGCACGTGCTGGCCACCTGGGTCGACTCCAAGGCGCGGACGGTCGAGGCGGCCGTCGCCGGCGGCGTCGACCCGGTCGAGGACCTGCGCTCGGGCTGGGCCGCGCAGGTGGAGTTCGGCCTGGCCAACCCCGCGCTCTTCCGCCTCCTCAGCGATCCGGGTCGCGCCTCCGGATCACCGGCCGCCCTCTCCGGGCGGCGGGTCCTCGCCGCCCGCGTGCAGCGCGTGGCCGCCGAGGGCCGCCTCCGAGTGCCGGAGGAGCGCGCCGTCGACCTCATCCAGGCGGCGGGCACCGGCGTGGTCACCACCCTGCTCTCCACCCCCGCCGCCGACCGCGACCCCGGTCTCGCCGACGCCGCGCTCGACAGCGTGCTCGCGGGGATCCTCACCGACCCGCCCTCCCCCGGCGACGGCGGGCGGCTCACCGCCCTCGTCGGCGTCCGGGCCCTCGCACCGGAGCTCGCCGGTCTCACGCCCGCGGAGCGCCTGCTGCTCGCGGACTGGCTCGACCGCGCCCTCGCGGCGGCCGCGCAGGAGTGACGGGCGCGCTTCCACCACAGGAGTGACGGGCGCCGTCCCGCCGCGGGGACGACGGCGCCTCCGTCCCGCAGAGACGCGGGCCTCGCGGCTAGGCGCGCCTGCCGTCGGGCGGGAGGATCGACGCCTGGATGAGCGGCACGGGGCAAGGATGGCATGTTGAAGCTGTGGAGCGCATCGAACGCGTTCCTCTACCTCGGCAGCGTCAAGGAGAACGACTTCCTGCAGAACGTCTCCGAGCTCGTCGGTGACTACGACCGCGAAACGACCTCCGCCAGCTATAACAAGGGCGTCCGCTCGACCTCGACCGCCTTGAAGCGCGAACGGATCCTGACCGTGGACGAGCTCGGAGCGATGCCCCGTTGCCGCGCCGTGATGCTCTCTACTGGCTCCCGCGCCGCGCTGCTGCGCGCCGTGCCCTGGTACGAGGGCACGAAGGAGAAAGTCGCAGCCATCAAAGCCAGACGTGTTCTCGGGCGCGGACCGGCTCGTCGCTGACGAATGTGCTTGTGCTACGCGCTGCGGCGGGAGATGAGCGAGTGCTCGACGACGATCTCGCTCGGGTGCGCCGGAGGGCCGTTCCGGATGCGCTGAGCGAGGAGGTCGACGGCCGTCTTGGCGATCTGGCGGCTGCCGGGATCGATCGTGGTGAGGGCGGGTATCGCGTAGGCGGCGGCGGTGACGTTGTCGAAGCCGACGACGGCGATGTCCTCCGGTACGCGGATGCCGCGAACGTGCAGTGCGTGCAGTGCCCCGAAGGCCAGGGTGTCGTTGAAGCAGAAGACGGCGTCCAGAGGGACGCGGGAGTCGAGCAGCTGCGTCATCGCGACGGCGCCGTCGGCGTGGTGCCACTCGGTGGCGACCGCGACGAGGGCGGGGTCGAACGGGATCGCGTTCGCCTCGAGGGCACCGCGGTATCCGTCCAAGCGGAGTGCTGCGGCGCTGACGGATCCGCCGGCGGGGTTGCTGCCGATCGCGGCGATGCGCCGGTGTTGGCGGTCGATCAGGTACTGCGTGGCGGTGGCCGCGGCGGCTGTGTTCGCCATGGTCACGTGATCGACCGGGCCGTCGAAGATCCTGTCGCCCAGGAGAACGAGTGGGCGGTCCCCGACGAGTACTTTCTCGTCTCCGGGGCCGAGTGCGTGAGGCTGGAAGATCAGTCCGTCCGACAGCTGGCGGCTGGAGCCGGAGAGGACGGCGATCTCGGCGTCTCGGCGCGCTCCGGTCTGCTGGATGATCACGGTCCAGCCGTGCCGCTCGGCCTCCGACATGATGACCGTCGCGAGCTGGCCGAAGTACTCGATCGCGAGATCCGGGATCGCGAGGGTGATGAGCCCGGTCTGGCCGGTGCGCAGTCCGCGCGCGGAGACGTTGAGTTGGTATCCGAGATCGCGGACTGCCTTGAGGACGAGATCGCGGGTCTCGGGTCTGACGTTGGCGTTGCCGCTGAGCACGTTGGAGACCGTGCGAGCGGTGACGCCTGCAGCAGCGCCGACATCGGCCATGGTCACCGGGCGGGTTCGCGATCGCGGCATCGGCATCATCCCTCCCATGAGCGTTCCCCGATCATCCCAGGTCGACGGTCGGCGAGAGGCGCACGGTCACCCAGGCGATGGCGGGGATCCGGAACGAGAGGACGCCGTCGGACAGCGCAACGGCGAGGAGTCGCGGAGTGACGGTGTCGGGGAGCTCCGCCGAGTTCGTCGCGAACGGGTCCTCGTGTCGGAGGATCAGCGCCTCTGTCACCGTGAGGGTGGGGAACGACGTGAGGTCGACCGTGGTGTCCGTGACGCCGTCGGTCGCGCGGTTGACGATCATCAGGTCGAGCGAGCCGTCGGCGTGCGCCGCTGCGGCGAAGGCGAGGACGGGAGCGGAGTCATCGTCCGCTCCCGTGCTGTCCGCCTCGACGACGGTCCGGAGCGCGGTCGCGCCGGCGGAACGCCGTGCCTGGGCGAACGGCCAGAAGGTGCTCTGCCGCCAGGCGGGGCCGTCCGGTTCGGTCATGATCGGACCGATGACGTTCACCAGCTGAGCCATGCTCGCTGCACGGACGATGTCGGCTCTGTTGATCATGCTGATGAGCATGTCGCCCACGACGACGGCGTCCGCTGCCGTGTAGCGGTCCTCGAGGAGTCGGGGCGCCTCCTCCCATTCGAGCCCTCCGGCGACGCGCTCGTCGTGGGCGACGAAGTCCCACACGTTCCACTCGTCGAAGGAGATGGCGATCGGACGCTCTGATCGCGTCTGTGCGCGCACCTGTCCGATCGTGTCGGCGATGGCGGTGATGAAGCGGTCCATCGCGACGCCGGAGGCGAGGAACGCGGCCAGGTCGCCGTCGTAGCGGAAGTACTGGTGGCAGGACACGAAGTCGACGTGCTCGATCGTGTGCAGCAGTACCTCCTGCTCCCAGGCTCCGAAGGTGGCCATCCGGTCGTTCGAGCTGCCGCAGACGATCAGTTCGAGGCAGGGGTCGAGTGCGCGCATGGCGGCGGCGGTGCGGGCGGCGAGACGCCCGTACTCGTCGGCGCTGAGGTGGCCGATCTGCCACGGCCCGTCCATCTCGTTGCCGATGCACCAGAGACGGATGCCGTGCGCCTCGTCGGCGCCGTTCGCGCGCCGCTCGTCCGAGAGAGTGGTGCCGCCGGGGTGGTTCGCGTACTCCAGCAGGTGCAGGGCCGAGCGGATTCCGTCGGTCCCGAGGTTCAGCGCCATCATCGGCTCGACGCGTGCCGCCCGGCACCAGCGGACGAACTCGTCGACCCCGAAGCGGTTCGGCTCGACGGTGTGCCAGGCAGGATCGAGCCGGACGGGACGGTCCTCGACCGGACCGATGCCGTCGCGCCAGTCGTACGCCGAGACGAAGTTGCCGCCCGGGTAGCGGACGGTCGTGACCCCGAGCTCCTCGACGAGCGCGAGGACGTCGGTGCGGAATCCGTCGGCGTCGGCACTCTCGTGCGAAGGATCGAGCAGGCCGCCGTACACGCCTCGGCCCAGGTGCTCCACGAACGATCCGAAGAGCCGCGGATCGATCGTCCCGACCGTGAAGGCGGGGTGCACGATGCCGTGCGCTCGGTGGACGGGGTGCGAGGTCATGGCCATTCCGTTTCATCGATGAACTGGTGCGCACAGTATGCACGCCTCGACCAGCACACCGCGATCCGAAAGGGATGGTGTCGAATGTTGACGGGGTCGGCCCGGCGGCTCTACTATCGCCGACAGCGGTCCTCGATTTCATCGATGAAATGCCTGCACCAGGTGGCCGAGTCAATGAAGACAGTGAAAGCGAGGCACGTCGTGAGGCGTCACAGCACCCGGATCAGCATCGTCGCAGCGGTCACAGCCGCGACTGCGGCCCTTCTTCTCAGCGGCTGCACGCCGTCGTCCGCGGGAGGCGCCTCGGCCGGGAACGGCGGCGACACCTTGACCGTCTGGCACTACTACTCCGTCGACGGCCAGACCGCCGGACTCGAGGAGCTCGCGTCGGACTTCGAATCGACGCACGAGGGGGTCGCGGTCGAGAACGTCTACGTTCCGTTCGACCAGCTGACGAACAAGCTCGTGCAGGCCGCGGGAACGGGCACCGGCCCCGATGTGGTCGTCTACAACGCCGCCGATACCTTCACCCTCACCGAGGCGAAGGCCATCGAGCCGATGAACGAGTGGTGGGACCAGTACGCCGACGCCGGGCAGTTCCCCGACGCCGTCGTGCAGAAGGTCGGCGACGACGTCATGGGCGTGCAGGGCTTCGTGAACCTGATCGGCCTCTGGTACAACCAGGACATCCTCACCGAGCTGGGTGTCGAGGCTCCCACCACGTTCGAGGAGCTCGAGGCGGATCTCGCCTCGGCCACGGCCGCCGGCAAGGACGGCATCACGCTGACCGGCAAGGCGAACTCCGAGGGCGAGTGGCAGGCGTTCCCGTGGCTCTCGCGTGCCGGGTGGGACTACGCCGCACCCGAGCAGCAGCCTCTGCAGGACGCGTTCGCGATGGTGCAGGACTGGACCGCGAAGGGCTACCTGACCAAGGAGGCGGCGACGTGGGACCAGACGGTCCCTTTCCAGCAGTTCGCCGCGGGGAACACGGCCTTCGCCGTCAACGGCAACTGGCAGATCACCTCGGCCGAGAAGGACGCCGCGTTCGAGTACGGGGTCGTGCCGATCCCCGTCGGTGAGGGCGGCTCGGTCTACCTCGGCGGTGAGGTGCAGAACGTGGGCGCCTTCTCCGAGAACAAGGCGCTCGCGCAGGAGTACCTCGAGCAGGAGTTCTTCTCGAAGCAGGGGCAGCTGACGCTGCTCGACGCCTTCGGCTCGATCCCCGCCCGTGCCGATGCAGCTGCCGACGACAAGGTCGGCAGCGACCCGATCCTTTCCCAGTTCGCGGCGATCCTCCAGGACGACGGCCACACCTCGCCTGACCCGGCGATCCCGTCCGAGAACGTCGCGAAGGTGCTGCAGACCGTCGGTGAGTCCTGGAGCGCGGCGGTCGCCGGCAGCGGGACCCCCGAGCAGCTCTCGAGCGACCTGATGACGACCCTGACGCCGCTGCTCCAGCAGTAGCAGACCCCGACGAGAGAATGGAGCGACCGTGAGCAGCACCTCGACCACGACCCGGAGACGATCCGGCGTCGGCGGCGGCCGACTGGGCTTCGCCGCACCGGGAGGAGTGCTGCTCGCGGCGCTGTCGCTCTACCCCATCTACCTGCTGATGAGGATGAGCGTCAGCGAGGTCAGCTCCGGAACCCTCAACGGGGACTGGCCGTTCGTCGGCGTCCAGAACTTCCTCGCGCTGCTCGAGGGCTCCGACCTCGGCGGCGCCACGCTGCGCACCGGGGCCTTCGTGGTCCTGGTCACGGTCGTCGGGGTCGTCGGAGGACTCGGAGCGGCGATCGCCCTCCGGTCCTCCCGACTGGGCAGTGCCTTCCTCCTCGGGATGATGGTGTTCATCTGGGCCATGCCGCCCGTGGTGAACGGCAGCATCTGGAAGTTCCTCCTCGCCGATCAGGGTCTGGTCAACACGCTCGTGCGGGCGACCGGCCTCTCGGCGGAGGGCGTCCCCTTCCTCTACGACGCGAGGTTCGCGCTGCTCTCGGTCGCGATTGTGAACGCCTGGGCCGTCATCCCCTTCAATGCGCTGGTCTTCCGGTCGGCTCTGCTGGGCATCGACCCCGAGATCCTCGAGGCGGCCTCGGTCGACGGCGCGAGCCGCTGGCAGGAGATCCGGAGCATCCTCATCCCCGCGGCGCGGCCGACCGCCGTCATCCTGGCGATCCTGACCGTCGTCTACGCCTTCCGCAGCTTCGACTTCATCTACGTGATGACCGCCGGCGGCCCCGGAGACGCGACGTCCACGCTGCCCTACCTCAGCTACTCCCAGGCCTTCGTCCAGCACGACTACGGACTTGGTTCCGCGACGGGCATCATCGCCCTCGCCATCGTGGCGGTCCTCGCCGTCGTCTACGTCCGATCGACCAGGAGCGAGTCCTGATGAGCACCCTCACCGCCCCCCTGACCCGCCTGCGAGGCGGCGCTGCGACCCGCGTCGCGCGACCGTCCCGCACCCGGGAGCCGGTCGCCTTCACCGTACGCGTGGTGCTCTACGTCCTGTACGGGCTGCCCCTTGTCTGGATCGTGCTCACCTCCCTCAAGCGCCAGGGCGACGTGGTCGGCGGAGCGATCCTCTCGGCGCCCTCCTTCGACGCCTATGCGGAGGCGCTCGCGAACCCCGCCCTCGCGACGGCGCTCGCCCAGTCGGCGCAGATCGCCCTCGGGACCACTGCACTGGTGCTCGCGCTCGGCGTCCCGTTCGCCTACGCGCTGCGCCGCGTCGACGGCGTCGTCGCCGGTCTCGTCCTCGGGCTGCTGATCTTCCTGCAGATGGTGCCGCAGACGGCGAGCATCATCCCTCTGTTCGCGATCTTCAGCAGGCTCGGTCTTCTGGACACCACCGCCGGTCTCGTCCTCGCCGATACGGCGATGTTGCTGCCGTGGGCCGTGCTGCTGCTGCGACCGTTCTTCGCCGCGGTGCCCGACGCCATCGAAGAGGCCGCCTCCATCGACGGGGCCGGTCGGCTGCGCACCTTCTTCGCCGTCGTCGTCCCGATCGTTCGAAACGGCATGGCGACGGTCGGCTCGCTGATCTTCCTCGTCGCCTGGGGCGAGTTCCTCTTCGCGATCAACCTCTTCCTCTCTCCGGTCAACTACCCGATCAGCGCTCTCATCGCGCAGCAGACGTCGGGGTACGGGATCGACTGGCCCGGGCTGATGGCTCTCGCGGTCATCTCCTCGCTGCCGCTGCTGGCCGTCTACGTGCTGTCGTTCCGGCTGCTGCGTGAGGGCCTCGCCGTCGGCAGCGTCAAGTAGCAGTCGTCCTTCCTCTCGTCCCGCGCCACTCGTGAAAGATCCCGTCATGACCTTCTCCCCAGCCCTGCCCGTTGACCCGGCCGCCGGGACCCTGACACCCCTCGCCATCGACCGGGTCCAGCTGGACCCGGAGGGGTTCTGGGGACGTCGGGTCGCCGTCAACGCGACCGCCACCTTCGAGCACAACCTCGGCTGGCTGGAGCGCGCCGGATGGCTGCGCAATTTCGAGCTCGCCGTCGGGGGCGGACTCGCTGAAGGCCGTCGCGGACGCGAGTTCGCCGACTCCGAGGTCTACAAGACCCTCGAAGGGCTCTGCTGGCACACCGCCGGACGTGAGGACCCGGAGACCGAATCGATCATCCGCGCTCTCACCGCCCGCATCGTCAGTGCGCAGGAGAGCGACGGCTATCTCGGCACCCGCTTCGGCCGGCACGGTCAGGCTGAGCGTTACAGCGACCTCGAGTGGGGCCATGAGCTGTACAACGCCGGACACCTCCTCCAGGCCGCGGTCGCGCGACTGCGCACCCACGGTGAGGACGGGTTCACGCAGGCCGCGCGCCGTCTCGCCGACCACATCTGCTCGGAGTTCGGGGCGGACGGCCGCCAGACGGTCTGCGGACATCCGGAGATCGAGGTCGCGCTCACGGAGTTCGCCCGCGCCACGGGGGAGGAGCGCTACCTCGAGCAAGCCCGCGTGTTCTTGGACCGCCGCGGTCACCAGAGCCTGGAAGACGTCGAGTTCGGTCGCGCCTACTTCCAGGACGACGTCCCGATCCGCGAGGCCAAGGTCCTCCGCGGACACGCGGTGCGCGCCCTCTACCTCACGTCCGCGGTGGTCGACGTCGCCGTGGACACTGATGACGCCGAGCTGCTCGCGATCGTCGAGCGGCAGTGGGAGGCCACAGTCGCACGCCGGACCTACATCACCGGTGGAATGGGCTCGCATCACCAGGACGAAGCGTTCGGCGCCGACTTCGAGCTACCCAACGACCGCGCGTACTGCGAGACCTGCGCCGGCGTGGGCTCGATCATGCTCTCGTGGAGGTTGCTGCTCGCCACCGGCCGCCCGCGCTACGCGGACCTGATCGAACGCACTCTGCACAACATCATCGCCACCGCCGTGTCCGAGGACGGCCGCTCCTTCTTCTACGCGAACACCCTCCACCGGCGCGAGCCGGGCGTCGCGTCCTCCCCGGAGGAGCAGTCCAAGCGCGCGGACTCCAGTCAGCGGGCGGCGTGGTTCGACGTCGCCTGCTGCCCCAACAACCTCGCCCGCACCTTCGCCTCGCTGTCCGGCTACCTCGCCACCACCGATGCGAAGGGTGTGCAGCTGCACCAGTACGCGTCCGCCACGATCTCCGCCGCTCTCCTCCAGGGAGACGTCTCGATGGAGGTCTCCAGCGACCTGCCGGAGCGGGGGCGAGTCGCCGTGACCATCACGCGCACACCCGTCGAGCCGTGGACTCTGACGCTGCGGATCCCGACCTGGGCGACGAACGCGGACGTCGTCGTCGTCTCCGCCGACGGGGATGCTGCCGAGACGCCGACCGGACCGTTCCACGGCACGCTCCACCTCGAACGGCGTTTCCGCGTCGGCGACCGGATCGAACTCGACCTCCCCTTCGAACCCGTCCTCGTGCAGCCCGACGAGAGGATCGATGCCACCCGCGGCACCGTCGCCGTCCAGCACGGACCGGACATCCTCTGCCTCGAGTCCGTCGACCTCCCCGCCGGCGCCCATGTCGACGACATCGCCCTGGACGCCGGAGCGGTCCCGATCGCACGAGAGGGGCGTGTGACGCTCGCCGGCAGCGTCGCCGAACGCGACGAGCACGAATGGCCCTTCTCCAGAATCCCTCGAACCCCGCACCGACGGCCGTTGACCGTGGCGCTCACCCCGTACCGGTCGTGGGGATCCCGAGGTCCCGTGTCGATGCGCATCTGGCTTCCCGTGAACCACTCCTGATTCCCGGGCGAGCTCCCACCGCCGGGCGGATCCTCGCTCCTCTGCGGCGGCCGCCGGTCACCGCATCCGCACTTCGACGAAGAAGGCAGGACATGTCCCTCCTCTCACGCAGAGCCTCTCGGCTGCTCGCGGCACTCACGATCGGCGTCATCGCCGCAGCAGGATCGGTGGTGGTCGGCCAGACCGCCGACGCCGCCACCAGCTACCCCTACACGCTCGCCTCCGACAAGATCCGCGCGAGCTTCGCCGCGGACGGGTCGATGCAGTCGCTCAAGATCGTCGGCGACCTACACGACACCGAATACCTGATGAACCCGGACAGCGCTCCGGAGCAGGCCCGCGAGACGAACAGCAAGTACCGCCAGTGGTTCGGGAGCCTGATGTTCTCCTACGCGAACGGCACGGGAGCAGTGTCGACCACCGGTGTCGGCGCGAACCCCTGGAAGACCGCGTGGACCTCCCAGTCGGCCGACGGCCGCACCGTCTCGGCGACGTCGAGCAGTGTGACGGTCACCCACCAGAACTCCACCAACGCGGAAGGCGTGAAGGGCTTCACCGTCACCGAGACGTACTCTCTCGCCTCCGACGGCTCCCTGGTCTGGAAGCAGGACGTCAAGAACACCGCGGCCACGCAGCTCGTCATCGGCGACTGGGGTGTCCCCGTTCCCGGCAACGAGCTATGGAGGCAGGGCGACTCGATCTACGAGACCCGGGTCCTCACACACTCCTACGTGGGTAAGAACGGCTCCTACGTCACTCTCGAGCGTCCCAGCGGCCAGGGCCCGTTCATCGCCATGACCGCCGACACCGCATCCGGCTCCGGCTTCGAGTACCAGGACCGCTGGCGCACCGAGGAAGTCGGCAACACCTCCTGGGCCTGGAACTCGGCGAACGAGAGCTCGAACATCAAGGGCCTCAACATCTACTACCCGCACTCCACCGCGATCCAGAAGACCAACCGCGGCTACCTCAGCTCCACCAGTGTCGCCATCGCGCCGGGCGCGACGAAGAGCTACACCTATCGCATCGGCAAGGTCGATGACGACGCAGCACTCAAGCAGACGATGTTCGATCGAGGGCTGCTCGACACCACGGTCGTCCCCGGACTCATCGTGCCCATCGACCGGCGCGCAGAGATGGCGTTCCGGATCAAGGGCACCATCACGTCAGTCACCGCGCGCAACCGCAACGACCTCAAGGGGTCAGCGCCCACGAACCCCGTCGTGACGTTCTCCCGGAGCAACGGCGACTACCGGATCTACGGGATGACCTTCGACCGCACGCAGCTGGGCGCCAACGACGTCACCGTCTCGTACACGGACCAGACCGGCGCCGCGCGGCAGTCCGTCCTCCAGTTCTCCGTGATCGACAGTGTCGCGGGACTCCTCGACACGCATGCGAAGTTCATGGTCGAGAAGACCCAGTGGAAGCCGTCCGACGGACTCTCCGCGAGCGACATCCGCAACTACACCTTCGACGACTGGATGATGAACGCCCCCGACGGCAGCCTCGCCACCACGACGAACGCCCCTCAGGGCCGCCGCAACGAGTACGCCGGCTACTACGGGCTCGGCGACGACTGGGGACTCCCGCACGGCCAGTTCCTCGCGGAGAAGCTCGTTGCCCTGCCCGACGCCACCCAGATCAAGGCCCTCGACGACTACCTCCAGAAGGCCGTCTGGGAGAACCTGATGGGGAACACGTCGCCCAGCGCCGCGCCGAAGTACACCGTCTACGACTTCTGGGAGCAGGGGAAGCCCGGCAGCCTGAACACCACGCCCGGCTACCGCGGCTACGCCTACCCGCACGTCTACAACACGTTCTTCGGCATGTACAACATCGCCAAGCAGAACCCCTCCGCGATCGCCTACGCCCACCCCGCTCAGTGGTACCTGACGACGGCCTACGGGATCTTCAAGGAGCTCTACGAGGGACCCGTCGCCTACAACTGGGAGACCGGACTCATGGGTGAGCTCTCGACACCCGATCTCATCGCCGCATTGCGCGCCGAGGGACTGGACACGCAGGCCAACGACATCGAAGCGAAGATGGCGATCAAGTACGCCAACTTCTCCTCCAACGCCTACCCCTACGGCTCCGAGTACAGCTACGACAACACGGGGGAGGAGGCGGTCTACACCCTCGCCAAGCTCAATGTGAACGACGACAAGACGAACGCCCTGCGCGTCATGCGCGACATCGTCGCCAAGACGGAGGCCGCCCGCGGACGCATGCCCGTCTGGTACTGGTACTCCGACCCCACCACCATCACGGGCGAGAACTGGTGGCAGTTCCAGTACAGCGCCTCCCTCGCCGGCTACACGATGGACGACTACATCAACCACACCGCAGCACTCGAGACCGGAACCACGGCCATCACCGCCGCGCGCCGCGCCGAGCTGCAGCGCCTGAACTACGCCGGCAAGGTCGCAGGACTCGCGACCATCAACTCCGGCCAGATCAGCAACGCGCCGGCCAACATCGGAGCCGCATCGTGGTCGTACCAGGCCGAGCGCGGCAACCTCGGCACCCTCGGGGTCGGCGGAGGCGCGAACGTCAAGCTGAACAACGGCTGGCGGGGCATGACCGGCGAGAGCGATCTCGGACTGTGGGGCACCCTGCAGACCCTCAGCGCCGACGTCGTCACCGATGACCCGATCTTCGGAGTCGTCGGATACGGAGCGGACGTCTCGCGGGACGCCTACTCCACCACCGTCATCCCGAAGGACGGCCTGCAGCGCCGCCTCAACCTGGTGACCCAGCAGCTGTCGGTCGACCTCGAGAACGACGCCTACTCGCAGGCGATCGTCGGCTCGAACAGCGCCGACCTGCGCCTGGACATGCTCAACCGCACCGGCACCGCACACTCCGGCATCGCGGAGGTCAGCGGCCTCGCGCAGGGCAGCTACGCGGTCATCGTGAACGGCGTGCGCCAGCGCACCGTCAACGTCTACCGGCCCGCCTCTCTCGCGGGAACGCTTCCCGCGCCGGTCCGCGTCCCGTTCGATGCGCCCGCCGGCAGCACGTACATCGTCCACCTGGTCTCGACCGCCCCGGGCGCGAATGCGGCGCCGACCGTCAACGCCGGACCCGACCAGGCCGGGCTGTCCCTCGGACTCGATCCGATCCAGCTCAGCGGATCCGCCTCCGACGACGGACTCGGCTCGCCGAACGGAACCCTGACGACGCAGTGGAGCGTGCAGTCTGCTCCTGCCGGTGCCACCGCGACCTTCGCGTCGCCGACTGCTCGCCGCACGTCTGCGTCGGTGAGTACCGCCGGCAGCTACGTGTTCGCACTCCGGGCAAGCGACGGCGTCCTTGCGACCACCGACACGGTGTCCGTGACCGTTCAAGCCCTGCAGCCGCTCCCGGCCGACTGGGTGACCTACACCTTCGACTCATCGTCGAACGGCACCGTCCCCGACGCCTCCGGCAACGGCAACGCGCTCGCGCTCAAGGGGACGGCGGCAACCGCCACCGACGGCACGGCGAGCGTGCTGCGGCTGAACGGAAGCGACGGGGCCTTCGCCCAGCTGCCGTCGGACATCCTGTCACGCTCGAAGGACCTGACCATCTCGATGAGGGTGAAGGTCGATTCGATCTCCACCTTCAGCCGGCTGTTCGACTTCGGCAGCAGCACCCAGAAGTACGTGTTCCTCACGCCGAAGTCGACTGACGGGAAGCTAGGGCTCGCCCTCACGACCTCCGGTAATGGAGCGGAGACACGGATCTCGACGAACTTCACGATGCCCGCTGGGCAGTGGACCGACATCAAGGTGACCTTCAAGGCGAATACGAACGGCACGACGACGGGAACGATCTTCGCCAACGGAGTGCAGGTCGGGCAGAACACCGCCATGCCGCTCGCTCCGAAGGACCTAGGCCGCACCAGCGGCAACTTCCTCGGCAAGTCGCAGTTCCCCGACCCGTACCTCGCCGGCAGCTTCGACAGCTTCGAGATCGACGGAGTCGTGCGCTAACGACACCCGAAAGACCAGCGCTGAACCGCTCGTCGCCCCCTCCTCACGCGGCGACGAGCGGTTCAGCACCTCTTCCCGCGCACAACTTCTGCGCATCAGCCCTCGCCCGCTGGCGCCACCGAGGGGCGAGCTGGTTGAGGTTGCTCGAGACGTACCCGATCGTGCTGCGGATGTTCATCAGATCCGCGGCAACTGACTCGAACTCCGCGTCCGTGATGACCGCGTCCTCGGCCGTCGCGGACTCGAACGGGGAAGTGCGACGCCCGCAGCGGGTCGAGCAGGCTGTCGCCGGCGACTACTCGCCGTCCTTCGCTCTCGCGCTGATGCAGAAGGACGCGGGGCTGATCCAGGCCTACGCGGACAGCGTCGGTGCGCCCGTCCCCGGCGTCGCGACGGCCCGCCACTACATCGACGAGGCGATGGCCGCCGGCTTCGGCGGGGAGAACGCCTCGGCGCTGATCAAGGCGATCGCCGCCGAGGCCGACGTCGACCTGACCCGGCGCTGACCCTCCGCCCCGGGGTGCCCCTGCCCGGCCGTGACGGCCGCCGCAGGGGCTCCCCCGGCACCCTCCCCGTCCCGGCCGCGCCGCGTGCTTCACTGGAGAAATGACCACGCGTGACGACCACATCGCCGACTTCGCCGAGTTCCTGACCGCCTCCCCCTCCTCGTACCACGCGGCCGCCGAGGCGGCACGGCGCCTCGAGGGAGCCGGATTCACGGGGCTGGACGAGACGCAGGCGTGGCCCGCGGAGCCCGGCCGGTACTACGTCGTCCGCGACGGCGCGATCATCGCCTGGCACCTGCCCGAGGGCTCCGGGGCGACCACGCCCTTCCGCATCCTGGGCGCCCACACCGACTCCCCCGGCTTCATGCTCAAGCCCCGGCCGACGATCGGCTCGAAGGGCTGGCTGCAGGCCGGCGTCGAGATCTACGGCGGCCCGCTGCTCAACTCCTGGCTCGACCGCGAGCTCGAGCTGGCCGGGCGCGTGGTCACCCGCGACGGCTCGACGCGCCTGCTCCGGACCGGTCCGCTGCTGCGCATCCCGCAGCTCGCGATCCACCTCGACCGCACGGCGAACGAGGGCCTCACCCTCGACCGCCAGAAGCACACCGTCCCCGTGTTCGGCGTCGGCGACGCCTCCGAGGTCGACCTGCTCCAGCTGCTCGCCGCGCACGCCGGGCTCGACGACGCCTCCGACATCGCCGGCTACGACCTGCTCACCGCCGACACGCAGGCGCCGCGCCGCTTCGGCCTCGACGAGATGTTCCTCGCCGCCGGGCGGATGGACGATCTCAGCTCCGTGCACGCCGGCCTCGTCGCACTCCTCGCGGCGAGCGCCGATCCCGCGGCGCCGCCCGCGCACATCAGCGTGCTCGCCGCCTTCGACCACGAGGAGCTCGGCTCGGCGAGCCGGTCCGGAGCGAGCGGGCCGTTCCTCGAGGACGTCCTCTCGCGCATCGGCACGGCCCTCGGCGCCGGCGTCGACGAGCGCGCCCGGGCGATCGCCGCCTCCTGGTGCCTCTCGGCCGATGCGGGCCACTCGGTGCACCCCAACTACTCCGAGAAGCACGACCCGGCGAACCAGCCGGTCGCCGGGAAGGGGCCGCTGCTCAAGATCAACGCGACGCAGCGCTACGCGACGGATGCGCGCGGCGCGGCGCTGTGGGCAGGCGTCTGCGAGCGCGCCGGGGTCGGGTACCAGGAGTTCGTCTCGAACAACTCGGTGCCGTGCGGATCCACGATCGGCCCGCTGACCGCGACCCGGCTCGGCATCTCCACGGTCGACGTGGGAGTGCCGCTGCTCTCGATGCACTCGGCGCGCGAGCTCGCCCACGTGGACGACCTGGTCGCCCTGACCGCGGCGATCGAGGCGTTCTTCACTCCCTGAGCCGGGTCCGGCGCGACCGGGGCCCGTGGCTCCGCGCAGCCTGTTGGCGGGCCCTGCGACTCCGCGCAACCGCCAGGCGGGCCCCGCGGCTCCGCTCAGTCGCCGGGCGGCCGCCGGCGCTGCTGCTTCGTCTCGGAGCGCTGCTGCTTCGCGGCGAGCCGCCGGCGGGTGGAGCCGCGCGTGGGCCGGGTCGGGCGCCGCGGGGCGGAGGGCGGCGCGAGGGCCGCGGTGATGATCCCGCGGAGCATCTCGAGGGCCGTCTCGCGGTTGCGCAGCTGCGAGCGCTCCTGCGCCACCGTGACGGTGACCGCTCCGGAGACGAGCCGCCGCCCGAGGCGCTCGAGCAGACGCGAGCGCTGCTCGTCAGAGAGGGCCGTCGACTCCTCGACGTTCCAGGTGAGCTGCACGCGGCTGTCGGAGGTGTTCACATGCTGCCCGCCGGGCCCGGAGGAGCGCGAGAACCGCCACTGCAGCTCCGATGCGGGGACGACGAGCCCCGGCCGCACCTCGAGATCCATGCGGCAAGCCTGGCACGCGCCCGCCTCCGAGCGGGAGCGCCGGCGATCCGCTCCCGGGTGCGGTGTCCTCTTGCGGACGTGTCCGCTAGAGGCTCTTGTCCCCGCCGTGGTCACGTCCGGACACTGGAGAGGTGCCCGGGCGGGCGCATCGGCCGACTCCTCACTGCCACCCGAAGGCGTCGAGGGGTCGGCCGCACGGCTCGGTCCCGCGGGAGCTCAATCGCGCGGCACCGTCTCGGCGAGGTCGATCTCACCGTCGTCCAGCACTCCCGGCTCGAGCGCCTCCGGATCGTCGAGCACCGGCTCTCCGGCTCCGGCGTCGCCGTCGCGGGTGCGCGAGTCCGCCGCCCACGCCGTGCCGAGCGCGAAGAGCGTCGCCACTCCGTAGTGCTCCATCGCGGCGGCCACGCGGCGGCGGCCGGTCCGCGGATTCATGCCGAGCCGGTGCGACGCGGTCTCGAGCGTGACGCCCTGGCGCATCAGCCGGAGCAGCGGCAGCCAGCTCTGGTCGACGGCGCCGATCGGAGCGGCCTGCCGCCACAGGACCTCGAAGTACGACTCGACCAGCCCGGCCAGCGCCGCATGGCGCACGCCGAGCACGCTGGTCGGCTTCGTCTCGCCCCGCTCGAACGGGACGGCGAGGTGGTCGCCGTCGACCCAGAACCAGCTCGGCGGGCTCTCGAGGAGCCGGTACTCGACGCCCGCCGCCTGGTACGCCTCCACCCGGGCGAGCACCCGGGGGTCGCGCGCGCCGGCGGCCGGCATGATGACGCGCACCCGGTCCTTCGCCGCGAGCGCGTGCCCGAAGCGGATCGCCCGCTCCGTCGGCGGGTCGAGGAAACGCTCCACGTTCGGGAGCACCGCCACGAGCGAGCCGGAGTCGCGGCGGACGAGGTCGAACCAGAGGTCCTCGGACGCGTGCGGCCCGTGACGGAGGAGGGTCGGCACCGGATCCGTCGTGTCCTCGCCGACCCGCCAGGCGCCGAGCAGCATCGGCAGGCCCGCGACGACGCGCTCGATCCCGTCCAGGGACTCCCTGCCCGCCCGCCGCGCCGACTCCGTGTGCCGGGCGATGGCCGCGGCCGCCCACTCCATCGGCGCCGGGAAGTCGAGCTGATCGCCCTCGCCGCCCATGAGCCCCCGGCCGCGGAGCCGCTCGATCGCCGCGGCGACCTCGGCCTCGTCGATGTGGGTCAGCTCCGCCGCGTCGGCCAGCGTCGCCGGCCGTCCCCGCAGCAGCGCAGCCAGGAGTCCGTCGTCGTCCATGCGTCTCCTTCGCCGTGGGCCGTCACCCGAGGGTGCCGTCTCCGCGGTCGAGGAGCAAGGGACGCGCGGCGGACGGCGGGGAGCGGCCAGGCGGGGGCGGGGGATGAACTCGTGACGGGCACGGACCTCGGCTCACCTGAGGAGACCAGCCGGAAGATCAGGGCCGTCCCTGGTTCTCCGTCTTGATGCCTCCCCAGGCCTACTGTTCTGCGACGTCCCGTACGCGACCGGACTCCGAGCCCTTGAGAGAGGAGACGTCTGGTCGACTTCAGACGCTCGGGCTCCCGTCGTCGAGGTCCTCGTGGTGGCGGTCGACGTATCCAGCCATGCCGGGGACCGTGAAGGCGATCTGGCCGTGCTCGGGTGAGTAGACCAGTCCTTTGCTGATGAGCGCGGCACGGTAGGGCCCGAGGCTGGTTGTCGGGATACCCATTCGCTGCGTGACGAGAGCGGTGGAGGAGGGTCCCTCACCGTCGGCTGCCATGGCGCGGAGCATTCGTCGCTCTGAGCGCGTGGCTCGCTGCCATCGTGAGCGGAAGAATCCGGCATCGAGCTGTTCGGTCCCGTACTGCACTGCTGCCGTGGCGTCGGCCAGAGTGACAAGACGACTGGAGAGGTTCCATGCGGCCTGCCCGTACTCCTGAATGAAGTACGGGTAGCCGCCTGCGGCTTCGAGGAGAATCTCGAGCGCATCGGGAGCGAACTCAGCGCCGAGCCGCTCCGCGGGCTCTCGGAGAGCGTGCGCCGCATCGTCGCGAGAGAAGGTGCCTATCTGTCGGTAGTTGAAGAGGCGCTCGGCGTACGAACGCGTCTCGGTGAGGACACGGGGGAGATTCGGGAGGCCGGCGGCGATGATGTAGAACGGCCACTCCCGCTGGTTCGCCGCATGCTGAGCGGCGATGAGCGCACCCATCGTCTCCGCATCGAGGTCCTGCATCTCATCGACGAACACACCGAAGGCACGACGACGCTCCCCCAGAGCGGTGGAAACGTCTTCGACGAGCTCGAGGAGGTCGACTTCAGCGTCGCCGGAGTCGGCACGTCCGTCGTTGAGTGCGACTCCGAGTTCGATCCCCGTTGCACCGACCTTCGCATTGAACGAGGAGATCGTGCCGAGTGCTTCTCGCATCAGCGCCGTCAGCTTCGAGCGGGTGAGCTTGCGAGCGGACACGACGAGCTCTCGAGCCAGGGCACGCCGTACGGCCCGCGCGCCGCCTTCATCCCGACGCGCCTCGAGGCGCACCGTGAGCCACTCGAACGACTCCGCCATGCGGTGCATCTCGTTCAACAGCACCGTCTTGCCGACGCCGCGGAGGCCCGTGAGGACGATGCCGCGATCGCTCATTCCATGCGTGACACGAGCGCGGATCGTGTCGAACGCTTCGAGCTCGCCAGTCCGACCAACGAGCTCGGGCGGCCGCCGACCGGATCCAGGGCTGTAGGGGTTCTGCTCAGGCAACATCTAGCCGATGATAGTCACCTCTAGCCGAAACCTAATTCGTCGCTATCGACTGCAATCGTCCGCGCCGGCGCCACGTGGTGGCGACCATGCGATGCTGCGAACCCCCGTTCCAGCTTCCCTTCGAGTCGCCGCCGGGCAGCGCATCGGACCCTGCACGCTGAAGGGCGAGCGCGAGCCATGTCCGCTCCGACCGAGGATCGGCTCGCGCCGTCGATCCGGGTTCGGCCGGGCGCATGCTGCTGCGGTCACTCGGACAGCAGCGGGATCGAGCGGCCCACGCGCCTGCCGTACTCGGCGATGGCGCGGCCGACGGGGAGCCGCTCGGCCTCGTAGCGCTGGAGCGCCTCGTCGACCGGGTGCCGCGCGAGGGAGGCGGCGAGGGCCAGCGCGTCGCCCGCCGCCTTGGCCGCGCCCATGGCCGTGTGGGGCCGCACCGTCACGGCGGCGTCACCGAGGAGGGCGACCCGGCCGCGGACCGTCCGCGGCGGGACGTAGTCGACGATCGCCTGCAGGAAGGGCTGCGGCTCGGCCAGGACGGCGGCCGCGAACGGCGGCGGCAGGCGGTCGAGCGCGTCCTCCTCGAGCCGGCGGCGGAGATCGGGAGCGAGGTCGCCGGGCGCGAGGGACACGCTCTCCGGTGGACGGCCGGACGCCGTCATCACTCCGCGGAGGGCGTCCTCCGAGAGGGGCCGGTACCAGACCCAGTTGTAGCGCCGGCGGCCGGGCTCCACCTCGCCGGCGGGTCCGGGGACGAGGTATCCGAGCATGTGCTCGCCGGGCGCGGTGTAGAAGGCGAAGCGCCCGAGCAGAGTCGCCGCGGCCTCGGCGGGGAGCGCCGACTCCGGGATCAGCCCGCGCCAGGTCGAGTAGCCGGCGTAGCGGTTCCCCGGCGCCTCGGGCGCGACCGCCGCGCGCATGACGGATCCGAGGCCGTCGGCTCCGATGACGACGTCGAACTCCAGGCCGCTCCCGTCGCGCAGCTCGACGACGACCGGGTCCGTCCCGGTCGAGGGGCGCACCCCGGGGACGGCGTGGCCGAGGAGGTAGCGGTCGGCGGGGATCCGCGAGCGAAGCGAGTCGTAGAGGTGGTCCCACGACACCTGCGTCTGCGGGGAGGGGTCGCGGCCGATCACGCGCCCGGAGCGGTCGAGGGTGATCCGCTCGTGCGCGACGACGCCGACCCGCGCCTCGTCGTCGCGGCCTATCGCGTGCAGGAGGTCGATCAGGTCCTGCTGGGCCACCAGCCCGGCTCCCCGCCGCGACAGGCCTGTCGCCGACCGCTCGAGGACCGTCACGCGGTGCCCGTCGCGGACGAGCAGGGCCGCGGCGAACAGTCCGCCGATCGAGCCGCCGACGATCCCGACGTCGAGCGGGCGCACCGCTCCTCCTGCTGCCATGAGCGCGACCGTACCGGCGAGCGCGCGGCGCCCGTTCCTACAGATGGCGGAACAGCGCCCCTCAAGTGCGGTCGTCCACCCGCAGCGATCGGATCATTCCGCGGAGCAGGCGCGCCGCCGCCTGCCGCTCCTCCTCCGCGAGCCCCTCCAGCATCCGCAGCTCCACCCCGCGGACGGCGGCGGAGGCCTCGGCGAGGCTCCGGCGTCCGCGCTCGGTGAGTCGGGCGGGGAGCGCCTTGCCGACGGGAGCCGCGTCGGGGCGGATGACGACGCCGTCGCGCTCGAGGGTCTGCAGCAGGACGTTCATCGACTGCCGGGTGACGAAGGCGCCCCGCGCGAGCTCCGAGTTCGAGAGGCCCGGCCGCTGGGCGAGGAGCTCGAGGCAGGAGTAGTGGGTGACCGTCATCCCGAGCGGGCGCAGCACGGCCTCCATCGCCGCGCGCAGCGCGCTCGATGCCTCCTTGAGCAGGTAGCCGAGCGAGGTCTCGAGGTCGATGCCGTCTTGACTCATGTCAGAATTCTGACATACGCTCCTGTGTGTCAGAAAGCTGACACAACCGAGGAGGAACCCCATGCCCGTCACCGGCCCCGACTTCGTCTCGCTCCAGGTCCGCGACCTCGCGGCGTCCCAGACGTTCTACGAGCAGTACCTCGGCCTGGTCCGCTCGCCCGCCGGCCCGCCGCACGCCGTCGTCTTTACGACGACTCCGATCGCCTTCGCCCTGCGCGACCTCGCGCCCGGCACCGACCTCGACTCCGCCTCCCGCCCCGGGGTGGGCGCCGCGATCTGGCTGCACGCGACCGGCGTGCAGGAGATCCACGACGCGCTCGTCGCCGACGGGCACCCCGTCGTCGCGGCTCCCATCGACGGCCCGTTCGGGCGCACCTTCACCTTCGCCGACCCGGACGGCTACCACGTCACCCTGCACGACCGCGCCTGAGCGGGACGGTGCGGACCGCGCCTGAGCTGAGCGGGGCGGAGCGGACGGGACGGGGCAGAGCGCCTCAGCCCATCGCGCGCAGCTGGGCGGCGAAGAGGTGCAGCGAGCGGTCGACCTCGGGCAGCGCCGGCGTCCGGTTGAGGTGCCCGTGGGGCATGCCGGCGGCCAGATGCCCGGTCACGGCGACGCCCGCCTCCGCGAGCTGGCGCAGGAGGAGCTCGGCCGACCCCCGCAGCTCGTCGTACTCGTTCACGAGGACCGTGACCGGAGGCAGACCCGCCAGCGGCGCGGAGCCGGGCAGCGCCTCGACGGGGAGGTCGGAGATCCGCCCGAGGTAGGTGCGCACCATGCCCTCGATGCTCGACGGAGGGAAGCGGAGGACCGGCGGCAGCTCGCGCAGCTCGGCCGCGATCGCGTCGTCGACGGCGGGGTTGGGGAAGTGGGCGAAGGGGTAGGCCAGGAGCACGTGCTCCGGCAGCCGCGCACCGGCGTCGCGCTCGCGGAGGACCGCGCCGAGGGCCAGGGCCGCTCCCGCGCTCGCGCCGCCGATCGCGACGGGCGTGGATCCGGACTCCGTGCTGCGGAGGTGCCGCCAGGCGGCGTGCACGTCGTCCAGCGGGACGGGGTAGCGGACGTCGGAGCCGGCGAGCCGGTAGTCGACGGAGACGACCCGGGCCCCCGCCCGGTGGGCGAGCTCCGCCGCGACGACGTGCGACTCGCGCATGTCGATGCTCCCGGCGGCGAACCCTCCTCCGTGCACCCAGAGCAGAGCGCGCTCGGGCGCGGCGGGCGAGTACACGCGCAGCGGGACCGGTCCGTGCGGGCCGGACGCGGTCTCCGTGACGACGTCGATCCCCTCGGGCAGCGACCAGGGCCCCGGATCCTCCTCGAAGGCGGCCATGCGGGCGGCCTGCTCGGCGTCGAGCGGATACGCGAGGCCGGCCAGGAGTGGCAGCCGGGCGGCGAGGTACGGATCGAGCGGCATCGGCGCCTCCTGCGGGGTCGGGGTCGCGGACCACGCTAGCCCGGCCGCGGGTCCTCGAGCGGCGCCTGCTCAGCCGCGTCTCTGCAGGAGCATCACGCCGTCCAGGAGCACGGCTGCCGTGCCGTCGGGAGCGGTCACGGCGCGCTCCCTCGTCTCGACGAGCTCCGCGGTCCACTCGGCGGGGTCGAGGGCCAGCTCGGCGAGCTCCTCCTCGGGGCCGACGAGGTGCATCGCTCCGTGGCGGTGGTCGTCGCCGCTCGCCCACGGCGGGGGCGCGGCGTGCGAGACGACGGCGAGGCGGCCGCCGGGAGCGACGACGGAGGCCGCCCGCCGCAGCACGTCGATCCGCGGGAACTCGGCCATCGAGTGCAGGAAGCTCGCCGTCACCAGATCGAACTCCCCCACGACCGGCCAGTCCTCGGCGAGGTCGGCCTGCACGAAGTCCACGTCGGCGCCCCGCTCGGCCGCGGCCGCGCGCGCCCGGCCCAGCGCCGTCTCGGAGAGGTCGAGCCCGGTCACGCGCCAGCCGAGCGACGCCAGCCACAGCGCGTCCGCCCCCTCGCCGGCGCCGAGGTCGAGGGCGCGGCCCGGCGGCAGCGAGCCGACCAGCCCGACCAGCGTCGCGTTCGGCCGGCCCGACCAGATCCGATCGGAGTCGGCGTAGCGCGCCTCCCACTGCTCGCGTGCGGTGCTCATGCTGCTCCTCGTCCCCGGGCGCAGGGGCACCCGCGTCGAGGATGCCGCGCCGCCGCTCCGGCCGCCAGCCGTCGTGCCGAACCGGCACGGGCACCCGTCCCGCGGACGACACGGCCGGACGGAGCCGCGGCGCCGCGCGGACCCGCCGGACGCACTTCCCCGACACGCCCCGCGCCGATTAGCGTCGGTGCATGGCCCTCCGACTCGAAGAGATCATCGTCGACTGCACCGACTTCCGGACCCTCGGGCACTGGTGGCAGGAGGCGCTCGGCTGGGACGTCGTGGACGAGGACGAGGACGGTATCGAGCTGCTCGCCCCGTCGGGCCGCGGGCCGAGCCTCCTCTTCCTCGACGTACCCGAGCGCAAGACCGTGAAGAACCGCCTGCACCTGGATTTCGTGCCGGACGACCAGGAGGCGGAGGTCGCGCGGCTGGTCGGCCTGGGGGCGACGCGGTCCGACGTCGGGCAGGGCGAGCAGTCCTGGGTCGTGCTCGCCGACCCGGAGGGCAACGAGTTCTGCATCCTCTCGGCGCGGGAGTGAGAGCGCTTCCACTTTCCAGGACGGTTGTCGGGAAAGCGCTTCCATGCGCATGCATCGAAAAAGATTCTGAAATGTCAAGGGTAGAACGATCGTTCTCGACTCCCTAGCATCGCCTCCGACGCGTTTCCCGACCGGGAGCGCGCGGAGCCGAGGAGTCACCGTGACCACCTACGACAGACCCGTCGCCGCCGTCGGCATGACGCAGTCGCAGCAGCAGGGCGAGCTGCTCGCCGGCCGCGCCCTCGAGAACCGCGCCCTCGGCCTCTACGCGTACGCCTACCGCCTCACGCTGTCGGACTCCGCGGCGAGCGCCGCCCTCCGCCACGCGGCGGTCACCGTCCGCAGCGGACGGCCGCAGGGACTCGACGACACGGGCGCCCTCGACCTGATGCGCTCCGAGGTCGGGCGCGCGAGCGTGCAGCGCGGCGGCTCCGCGATGGAGCGCGCCGAGCAGGCCCCCGCGGCGATCCGCGAGGACGACCTGCTGCGCTCGGGCTTCCACCGCCGCCTGCACGCCCTGCCGACGCTCGAGCGCCAGGCCTGGCTGCTCCGGCACACCGGCGGCCACGACGTCGACGCGATCGCGGCGATGCTGCAGGAGCCAGCGGAGCGCATCCGCTCGGCCCTCGCCTCGGCCGCCCGCACGCTGGTCGAGGGCGAGCTGGCCGAGAGCGAGTCCGCGGAGTAGCGCGGCACGAGGTGCCCGAGAGACGCCGGGTCCAGCCGGCGGCGCCCCTCAGGCGTCTGGGACCCGGCAGCGACTCGGCGCGACCGGGAGGACGGGGTCAGTCGAGGTAGTCGATGTCGTCCCACGGCTGGTGGACGTCACCGGTGTCGCGGTCGTCGTCCGGCACCTCGAGCTCCTCGAAGATCACCGGAACACCTGTCGAGATCAGGACGCTGACCTGGCGGTTGCCCACGATCACGAAGTCGACGAGGCCTCCTCCGGCCTGCGTCGCCTCGGTCGCCGACCGCTTCAGCTCGGCGACGTCGGTCCCCTGGGACAGCCCGTAGGTCTTGCCCTCGATGGTGACGGTGGTGCGGATCATGTGGCGCTGCTGCTCCTCGGCTCGATGGATTCAGCGTACGAATCGCGACAGAGCGCTGCCAGGCCTTGCGGTGGACGCCCGCGGCTGCCACGGGTGAAGGGGCCGGCTGAGGCGAGCGGCGTCCGGAGCCGAGGCCGGAAGCAGCGTGACGGGCCGCTCGGGCGGATCCGCCGCTCCTGACCTCGGTTCCGGACACCGGGCGGCGGAGTCGACCGGGCGCGCTCCACGGAGCTCCCGCCGTAGCGTGGAATCTGTCCGCACGTTCCGCATCCAGCGACAAGGAGGATCCGATGACCGAGAAGAACACTCCCGAGGACCCGCAGACCACCGACCCCGAGCACGTCGACCCCGAGACGGCCACCGACCCCGAGGGCGACCCGGTCGAGAACCCGTCGGGCTGACGCCCGCACCGGAACGGCCCGCGGCCACCGGGACACCGCTGAAAAGGCGGAGTCCCGGGGGTCGCGGGCCGTTCCCGTGTCCGGCGCCGCCATACTGACGGAGTGCAGGCCGAGGACGACGAGCGCAGGGATCTCGAGCGGATCCTGTCGGCCCGACCCCGCGACGACGGCGCCGACCGGGACGAGCGGCGCGAGGCGCTGCGACGGCTCGGCGAGCTGGAGGCGGAGGACGCGCCTCCCGGAGTGACGCGGTCCGGCGCGCAGACCGGCGCCACGCCGTCCGTGGCACAGCCGGGCGCGGCGCATCCCTGGACGGCGACCGACTCGCTTCTCCCCCTGCCCGCGACCGCACTCCCGCTGTCGGCGACCGCCGGCTCCGGGACTCCGGAGTCGCCCGCCGAGCACCCCGACCGGCCGGCCCCGCGGACGCCGCACCCCCGCCGCCGCCGCCTCGTGCTCGCCGCCGCGATCGTCGGCGGAGCCGCGGTCGGCGCGATCGTCCCCACCGCGCTCCTCCTCCCTCCGCCCGCGGACCCCGTCGCCCCGCCGACCGCCTCCGCGGATCCCGCCGACCGCTTCGCCGCGCTCGTCGAGGGCTGGGAGCCGACCACCGACGTCCCGCCGGGCCTCGCCCTGCTCGCGGGGGAGGCCGTCGTCTACGGCTCCGGGTTCGACACCGCCGAGAACGACCGCCTGCTGATCACCGAGCCGAACGGCACCACGGTGTGCCTCGCCGTGCAGCGCCCGGACGCGTCCTTCTTCGCCGGCTGCACCGGCTCGGAGGCGTTCTTCGCCGGGGAGCCCCTCCGGGTCAGCGGCACGACGCTCCGCAGCGGCGCCCCGGTGTACACGCAGATCCTGCTCCGCCCGGACGGGACGATCGAGGGCGGCTACCAGCTGGTGCCGGAGCCGCCGCAGCCCGAGGCGGAGGAGTCCGGAACGGTGGAGTCCGGGTCACCGGACCCTGCGACCAGCGAGCCCTGAGCCGCCGGGCCCGCGACCAGCGAGCCGTGAGCCTGCGACCAGCGAGCCGCTAGGCGCGCGTCGCCTCCGCCGCGTCCGCGATCACCTGGGCCGCGGACGCCGTCCGCTCCCACACCGCGCGCTGCCGCTCGGCGCCCGTGCCCCGCGCCAGGACCCGCTCGACGCCGCACGCCGCGACCTCCTCGTCGCCCGACTCCGCCAGCGCCCGACCCGCGTGGTCGAGCAGGCGTGCCAGTACCGTGGAGGCGGGGGCCGGGCAGCCGTCGACCGGATCGATGAGGTCGCCGGTCGTGCCGTGGCGGCTCGCCAGCCACGAGGAGACGGCGATCACCGGAGTCGGCAGCGGCACGGGCGGGACCCCGGCGCCCGCGTCGCGCACGGCCGTCTCGGCGAGCGCCCGGATCAGGACGGCGATCAGCGCCGAGTCCTCGGCGTGCAGCGGGACGTCGGCGATGCGCACCTCGACGGTCGGGTGCGCGCGGGAGAGACGGGCGTCGAAGTAGAGCATCCCCTCGTCCAGCAGCACGCCGCAGGAGGTGAGGGAGGCGACGACGCTCCGGTACTGCTCGACGTCGCCCCAGATGCCGACCGGGCCGGCGGTGGGCCAGCGCCCCCACGACTGGTAGCGCCAGCTGGCGAACCCGGTGTCGGCGCCGGCGCTCAGCGGGGAGTTGGTGCTCAGGGCGAGGAGGGCGGGCAGCCAGCCGCGCAGCCGGTCGAGGACCGCGATCCCCTCCTCCGGCGACCCGATCCCGACATGGACGTGCAGGCCGCAGGTGAACTGCTCACGGGCGACGAGGCCGAAGCGCTCGGCCATCCGGTCGTAGCGCTCGTCGGCCGAGAGGTGCGGCTCGAACGCGGCGGGGCTGGTCGCGACCGCGACGGCGCGGGCACCGACCTCGCGGGCGGAGTCGTCGGCCAGGCGGCGGCCCTCGCGCAGCCCGGCCAGCAGCGCGTCGTGCGTGCGGGCGGGCGAGCCGACCGCCTCGATCTGCTCCGCCTTGAGCTCGGCGGCCAGGGCGACCGCCGCGGAGCCGCGGACGGAGCCGAGCAGCAGCGGCGCCGCAGGCGTCGGGAGGAACGTGCCGGCGTCGACGAGGAGGTACTCCTCCTCCACCCCGAAGGTGCGGGCGCTCATCGGAGCGCCTTCCGCTCGAGTCCCCCGCCGCAGCCCACCCGGTCATCCCACCGTGCCGGGCGCCCGCCGGGCAACCGTCCTCGGCCGATGTTCAGCGTCGGGACGCCCGCGACGCCGGTCCGCGGGCGGGCTGTCAAGGCCGGGTGCAGCGGGGCGCGGAGCGGCAGGATCGGAGCACACCCAGAACCGGAGGTCCCCGTGCCCGACAGCACTCCCGAGCAGGCCGAGTACGACGTCGCCGTCATCGGCGCAGGACCCGCGGGGACGGCCGCCGCCCTCCGCGCCGCGGAGCTGGGAGCGCGCGTCGTCGTGCTCGAGGCCGCGCGCGTCGGCGGCACCTGCGTCAACACCGGCTGCGTGCCCACCCGCGTCCTCGCGAAGACGGCGCGGATGATGCGCGAGACCCGCTCCGCCGGCGACTACGGGATCGAGATCGGCACTCCCGTCCTCGACTGGGCCGCGACCGTGCGCCACGTGCACGAGCGCGTCGACCTGGTGCGCTCGATCAAGAGCGAGGCGCAGCGGTTCGAGGAGGCGGGAGTCGACCTGATCCACGAGGGCCGCGCCCGCTTCGTCGACGAGAGCACCCTCGTGCTCGACAGCGGGCGGCGGATCCGCGCGCGCTCGATCATGGTCTGCGTCGGCGGGCACTCGCGGCGGCTGCCGATCCCGGGCGCCGAGCTCGCGACCGTGCCGGAGGACATGCTCGGGCTGACCGAGCTGCCGCGCCGCGTCGCCGTGATCGGCGGCGGCAACACGGGCGCCCAGCTCGTCACCGTCTTCAACGCCTTCGGCTCCGAGGTGACGCTCCTCGATGTCGCCCCGCGGATCCTGATGACCTCCGACTCCAGCATCTCCGAGCACGTCGGCGCCGCCTTCGAGCGCCAGGGCGTCCGCGTCCGCACCGGGATCGAGACGGTGTCGGGCATCGAGCGGCAGGACGACGGCTCGCTCGCGATCGCGTGGCGCGAGGGCGGCGAGGACCGCACGGCCGAGGTCGACGTGGTGATCATGGCCACCGGCTGGCCCGCCGACGTCGAGGACCTCGGACTCGAGAACGCGGGCATCGAGGTCGTCCGCTCGGCGATCCCCGCCGACCAGTACTTCCGCACCGTCGTGCCGCACATCTTCGCGGTCGGCGACGCGAACGGGCGCGACATGCTCGTCCAGGCGGCGCAGTTCGAGGCGGAGGCCGCCGCCGAGAACGCGGTGCTCGGCGCGAACCGGCGCACGCCTCAGTTCCTCCTGCCCGCGGGCGGATTCACGGACCCGGACTACGCGGGCGTCGGCTTCACGCAGGAGCAGGCCCGCGAGCGCGACCCGCAGTGCGTCGTCGCCTCGGTGCCGTTCTCAAATTTGGACCGCGCCGTCATCGACGACCGCGAGAACGGGTTCCTCACGCTGATCGCCGACCGGCGCCGCGAGCTGCTGCTCGGCGCGCACGCGGTCGGCGAGAACGCGATCGAGGTCGTGCAGTCGGTGACCACGGCGATGGCGGCCGGAGTCGACCTCGCGACCCTCGCGAACGTCCGCTTCGCCTACCCCACCTACAGCGCGGTGATCGGGATGGCGGCGCGCGCCCTGCTGGCCGAGCCGGCGCGCCCGACCGAGCTGGACTGACGCGCTACCCGATCCTCGGAGGCGGCGCCAGCCCCGAACCGGCGGCCCGCCGCCTCCGAACCACTGGAGACGGGCACTCCGCCCGCCCCGCCGAGAGGAACCCCTGTGCCGATCCCCGCTGTCGACTACAACCACGTCCGACTCACCGTCCGCGACATCGCCGTCTCGCGCCCCTTCTACGACTCCGTCTTCGGCTTCGACGTCGCCTTCGAGGCGCCGCCGGCCGACGCGTCGCCGGAGGAGAAGGAGCAGCTGGCGTTCGTGTTCGGCGGCGTGATCTACCAGTTCCCGGGCGGACTGCTCGGCCTGCGCCCCGTCGCGCCCGGCGACGACCGCTTCGACGAGGACCGGGTCGGGCTCGACCACGTCAGCTTCACCGTCCCCGACCTCGACGCGCTGAAGGCGGCCGCGGCCGTGCTCGACGACCTCGGCATCGCCCACGAGCCGATCAAGGACGCCGGCGGCATGAGCCTCCTCGAGTTCCGCGACCCCGACAACATCGCGCTCGAGATCACGTCCCCGAGCTGATCGGAGCAGCGCGCGCACGATCGGGCGGGTCTCACCCGGCCTCCACGCTGATCGAGTAGCGCGCGTATCGAGATCCCCCACGCTCGAAGGGGCGGGTCTCGATCCGCCGTTGCGCCGCTACTCGACCAGCAAGGGTCCCCGCCGTGCTGATCGAGTAGCGCGCTCAGCGCGCGTCTCGGGATCCCCGCGAACCCACGGAGCGCGGACTACGGACGACGTCGACGGTACGGAGTCGTCGTCGACACCCGGACCAGGCCCGCGCGCTCCAGGATGGGCCGCGAGTACTCGGTCGAGTCGCTGTGCACGAGGGTCTTCCCGAGTGCCTGTGCGGAGGCGGCGCGGGCGGCCGTGACCAGGCCGTAGAGCCCGCGTCCGCGGTAGTCCGGCAGCGTCGCTCCGCCCCAGATGCCGGCGAAGGCGGTGCCCGGGACGGGCTCGAGCCGGCCGCCGGACGCCATCCGCCCGTCGACCTCGGCGACCCACAGCTCCATGCCGTCGCCGCGCGCCAGGCGGGCGACGAGCGAATCGGCGATCGACACGTCGACCTCCTCCTCGAAGGCGGCGTCGATCATGGCGCTGAACGCGCGGACGTCCGGCTCGTCGACGACCCGCCGCAGCACGACCCCCTCCGGGACCGGCCGGTCCGAGAGCAGCGCCTCGACCGGGCCGATCATGATCGACTCGGCCTCGTCCGGCGCGAAGCCGTTCGCGACGAGGGCGTCGTGCATGCCCGGGGCCTCGTCGTGGCCGCGGGTCTTCCACTCGACGCGGGTGATGCCGGGATCGGCGTCGAAGTGCGCGCAGGCCGCGGCGACCAGGCGGGCGATCTCCGCGGAGGAGGCGCCGGCGAGGTCGCGGTAGGTGACGAAGCCGCGTCCGCCGGCGAAGGTCACCAGACGCAGAGGCCCCTCCCGCGTCACGGAGACGGCGCTCGGGGTCTCGGCGTCGGAGCGGAGCTGGTCGTCGTAGGCGCGGAGGTAGTCGGAACTCATCGCCCCGACGCTACCCCCGGACCCGGGCGATCAGGTCCTGGATGAAGGGGATGACGTCCTTCGCCTGGTCGACGCTGGCGAATCCGGTGGCGACGAGCGGCCAGATCGAGCCGATGAGCGTCGCGATCACGGCGGCCACCGCGGCGACCCAGGCGAGGGCCGCGTTGCGGGAGAGGAACGCGACGGCGAGGCAGGCCAGGCCGACCGCGTAGCTGAGGACGATCGAGAGGACGATCGCGCCGACCGGGACGTCGAGCGCCCCGGCCGTGGTGCCGTCGGCCGCGCCGATCAGCCCGAGGACGGGCAGCAGCACGGCGACGACGACCACGAACGAGAGCACGACGCCCGTGCCGAGCGCGATCCAGGCCGCGCGCGGCTTGCGTCGCGCGCCGTACGAGCGGGTGCGCACGGGACTACTCCCGACCGGCGGCGGACGACGCGCGGTCGTCCTCGGAGCGGTGGGCGTCGGCGTCGTCGGACGCGTCGTCGCGATCGGCCGCGGCCTCGTCGTGCTCGGACTCCTCCGCAGGAGCGACCTCGACGGTCGCGGTGCGGGGGTCGCCGTCGTCGTCGACCGGCTCGACCTGGACGCGGACCACGAACTCCGCGGTCTCGACGACGGCCGGAGCCGCGTGCGTCTCGACGCGGGGGTCGTCCTCGTCGCGCTCGGCGGCGCGCTCGTCGTCGGCCGTCTTCTGGGCGGCTGCGCGCTCGTCGCGCTCGTCGGCCGCACGGTCCATCGCGTCAGCGGCGTCGTCGGCGGCGTCCGCCAGACGTCCGCGGGCGGAGTCGACGGCACCGGAGACGGCGTCGCGAGCGTTCCCGGCGGCCTCCACGGCGGAGTCGCGGGCGTCGGACACGGCGCGCTTGGCGGTGTCGACGAGCGGCTCCTCGTCCTCCTCCGGCTTCTCGATCGGGTCGAACGGGCCGTGGACGTCGGTCGCCTCGACGTTGACGACCACGTGGCCGCCGGCGACCGGCTCCGCCACGCGCTGCACCTGATCGCGCACGGCGTCCAGGACCTCGCGGACGGGGTGGGGGTACTCGACGACGAGGTCGATGTCGACGGTGGTGACGCCGTCGGCCTTCGAGACCGTGACTCCGGGGACGGTGCTGGTGCCCAGCACGCGGCGGGAGGCGCGGTCGAGGCCGCGGGCGACGGCTCCACCGAGGTGGTGGACGCCGGACACGCGCTGGGCGCTCTCGCCGGCGGCGGTCGCGACCCGGCTCTCGGTCGACTCGGGCTCGGACGGCTTCCCGTCGCGGCGGGCGGACTCGCGCCGGCTCTGCTCGTTCGGGGTCGGCTGCTCATCGGTGCGGATGCGCTCGACGGTGCCGGGCTCCATCGGATCGGACATGGGGTGCTCCTTCAGAAAGACTTCCATCCCGCCTGAGCGGGGCTCTCCGGCCCTCCCGATCGGGAGGGCCGGACGGTGGTGCCGGCGGCTACTGCACGCGGGCGGTGCCGCTCATCTTCGTCCGCAGACCGCTGACGATCTGGATGACGACGGGCGTCTCCTCGCCGAGGAGGGCGTCCCACTGGCGGACGGCCTGGTCGACCGTCTGCCGGGTGCGGGCGGGCGAGGCGCCGCGGCGGGTGTGCGCGGTGACGCGCAGCACCTTCTGGTGCTTGATCTCGAACGCGGTCACGTCGACCGCGACGATGGACGGCTCCTGCGACAGGGCCTCCTCGAGGACCTGCGCGGCGACCTTCGCGTCGATGGTGACGGAGCCGCCTGTGGGCGTCCCCGCTCCCTCTCCGGAGCCGACGCGCAGCAGCGTGGAGGTGCGGCCGCGGCCCTGGCGCACGATGAAGCGCACCAGCAGCAGGATGAGGACGAGCGCGACGCCCGCGATGACCCAGAGGATCCACGGGGTGCCGCCCGAGAGGGCCTGGCTCGTGGGGTCGGCCGCGTCCTGCGCGGCGGTGGACACGTTCTCCTGGACCTGCGGGAGCAGCGACCCCACCGCGACGGCGCCGCCGGCTACGAGGAGGACGAGCCCCACGACGAACAGGAGCAGCCGGTTGAGGAATCGGTTCGTGGTGGTCATCAGCGGACCGTTCCCTTCTCGGACAGGCGCACCTTGGAGCGCAGGCGCGGGGTGCAGTCGAACGTGGCGAGCTCGGCGTCGACGGCCTCGCGGATCGGCGTGACGTCGATGCTGCGGCCGGAGGTGCGGGAGACCGTCACGTCGACGACGCGGGATCCGACCGACACCGACACGTTGTCGGGGTCGACGTCACCGGCGTAGCCGGCGGTGCGGCCGACGGCCTGCGCGATGACGCGGTCGTCGACGATCGCCGCGGTGCGGTCGGTGCTGACGGCGCGACGGCCGCGACGGCCGGGCTTGAGCGACACGACGATCAGGACGAGCCCGATCAGAGCGAGCACGGCGCCGGCGGCGGCGGTCAGCGCGATGGGCGCCGCGGCCGCGTTGAGCAGCGAGGACGCTCCGTCCTGCGGGGCCACGAGCAGCGCGGGCTGGCCGAGGACGGCGAGGACCGCCTCCGTGCCCAGCCACGCGAACAGGAGGATGAGCAGGACGGCGAGGACGATCGCCGATCCGGAGCGGGACGAGTGCGTCTCGCGCCGCACCAGGTGCGGGTAGAGCGCCCGGCCGGCAGTGGTGGGAGTCGTCACGACACCCTCCTTCGTTCTCGGAGGTCGGCACCGGTGATCCGGAGGTCGACCCGGCCGATCGTGGAGCCCGTCAGTTCGAGGCAGCGCGAGCGGATGGTCGTCTGCGCCCGGCTGAGTCGGTCCAGCAGCGTCCCGGAGGAGCGGCGGCCCGTCTCGCCCAGGGGCGTGACGTGGATGGGGGCGTGCGCGACGACGTGGAGGCGTCCTCCCTCGTCGTCGAGCTCGACGGACACGTCGGACGAGTTCACGTCCAGCGCCTCCGCGGTGACGGCCGACACGACTCGGCGCACGGCGCGCGAGCTGATCGTCGTGCGGCCGTGGCTGGCCTCGTCGGCCATCACCGCCGCGGTCACGAGGACCGCCGCCCGCGGAGGGTGTCGCCGAGGGAGCGCAGGTCGAGCTTGCCCTCGACGACCCGCCCGACGCCGTAGCCGATCGCCATGGCGAGGGCGACCCAGAGGAGCGCCCAGAAGCCGAAGACGAGGGCGGTCAGCGCGAGGACCGCGCCGAGGACCAGGCCGATGTGGGACGGAGTCACTTGACGCGGCTCTCGGTCTCGTCGTCCTTGTCGTCCGAGGGGATGAAGACGTCGGAGATGGTGACGTTCACCTCGGCGACCTCCATGCCGACGACCGAGGAGATGGCCTCGGAGACGGCGGAGCGGATGCTGTCGGCGAGCTTCTGCAGCGCGACGGGGTACTCGGCGACGACGGTGATGTCGGCGGCGACCTGCTTCTCGCCGACCTCGACGGAGATGCCCTGGCCGCGGTCCTGCGCGTTGATCGCGTTGCGGATGGCGCCGATGGCGCGGGCGGCGCCGTTGCCCAGGTCGTGCACGCCGGGGACCTCGCGGGCCGCGATGCCGGCGACCTTCTCGACGACGCCGTCGGCGATCGTGTTCTTGCCGGCCGAGGTGGCGGTGCCGTGCTTGGCCGAGGAGGCGTTGGCGAGGCTGGTGGGGGTGACGTTGGTCATGATCTTCTCCAGATGGTCAGAGGTCGTGGCCGGGGCCGCGGTGCTCACGATCCGTGGCACATGATGAAGACGTGGCCCGGGGCTCGGACGTCCCGGTGGCTCAGCCAAGGTGCAGGGAACGTCGAGCGGAGATGCGTTTCGCGGCCACCGGCGTCCACAGGCTCCTTCGGCGCACTCGCTGAGCGGCCAGCGGAGTGCACAGCCGCGTCAGGCCGCGGTCGCCGTCCCCGCCGGGAGCCGGCGGTCGCGCCGACGGGTGAGGGCGCGGCGCCAGGCGGGGCTCCACCGCTCCTCGGCGACCGCGTTGACGCCCCACGACAGCAGGAGGACGACGACGAAGGCGACGAGTCCGGCTCCGTCGCGGCCGATCAGCGGCCAGAGCGCGCTGACGATCGCGCTGCCCACGACCAGATGGAGGATGTAGAGCGAGTAGCTGATCCGCCCGAGCCAGAGCAGCGGCGCCCATCTCAGCACGGCGGTCCGGCGCCGCATCGCGACGACCGTGACGGCCGCGCAGACGCCGAGGACGACCGCTCCGTCCGGCCCGCCGTGGAGGAGCTGGGCGTTCAGGGCCGCGATCAGAGCCGCCGGCACGGCGAGGAGCTCGAAGCGCCCCTGCCGTCGCGAGAGGAACAGCAGCATCCCGACGCAGAAGAGCGGTCCGTACTCGGCCAGCGTCAGGTTCGCCAGGACCCGGACGGCGACCGACGCCGAGACGACGTCGACGCCTCCCGAGGCGAGGTGGGCGGCGACGGAGGCGGTCGCGGCGACGCCGAGCCAGACGACCACCAGCACGCGGACCAGCCGATCCGTGAACCGGCACTTCGTGAGGACGAGCACGAGCAGCACCAGCAGGTAGAACTGCATCTCGACGGCCAGCGTCCAGAACGCGCCGTTCACATTGGGTACCAGCAGCAACCGCTGCACCATGGTGAAGTTGAGCAGCAGCTCCAGCGGCGTGAGGTCGGTGCCGGGGACGCGGGTGAGAGCGCCGACGACGATCGAGACGACCACCGCGACCCAGTAGGCCGGGTAGAGGCGGCTGACGCGGGAGATCGCGAAGTCCGACGGCCGCCGCGCGCGGTCCGCGGACATCAGGATCACGAAGCCGCTGATGACGAAGAAGAGCTGGACGCCGAACTCGCCGAACGGGAGCGCGAAGGATCCCGGCGGTGCATCCGGATGATCGAGCGAGAACGCGGTGGTGAAGTGGTAGACGACCACGCCGAGGGCGGCGAGGCCGCGCAGACCGTCGAGCTCGACGAAGCGTGACGCCACGGCTCCCCCGCTCCGGAGCCCCCGCCCCTCGCTCGAGTGTTCCAGAGCGCTCCGGCCGCCCGCGCGTCGGCCGTCCGTCGTTCCGCGCCGCGCCCGGCACCCGCCTCGACCCGCATCCCGGCGGCGGAGGCGCGGGGAGGGCGGCGCTACGCTCCCGGGATGGATGCGGAGCGCGCGGGCGAGGGCATGCCGAGCTGACCGAGCGGTTCGTCGCGGATGCGATCGCGTCGGCCTCGCGCATGACCGAGCGCGGGCTCCTCCCCGCGGAGGAGCAGCGCGTCAGGCCTCGTGCAGGTGGCGGTCGAGCGTCATCCAGTTCTCCCGGCTGAGGCGGGCGGCGCCGTCCGTGTCGCCCGCACGGAGGGACTCCACGATCGCGCGGTGCTGCTCCACGGATCCGCGGGCCGCGAGGGAGGCGAAGCGCTGGCGCTCGGCACGGCGGATGAGCGGAGTGGCCTGCTCGAGCACGTCCTCGATCATCCCGTTGCCGCTGAGCCCGGTGAGCACCGCGTGGAACGCGTCGTCGGAGCGCAGCGCCAACTCGACGTCGCCGTCTGCCAGCGCCCGCGCGAAGTCGTCGTTCGCCGACTCCATCGCGGCGAGCGCCTCCGCAGTGACGGCCGGGCCGGCGAGGCGCGTGGCGAGCTCGTGCATGGCGGCGGCGATCTGCTGGGCGTCGCTGATGCTCTCGGCCGTGGCGGGGGTCACGATCGTCGCCCGGCCGGGCTTGGCCGAGACGAGGCCGACGCGGGCCAGCCGGAGCAGCGCCTCCCGGATCGGCGTCCGGCTGACCCCGAGCCAGGCCTCGAGCTCCTGGTCGCGGAGGCGCCCCCCCAGTAGGCGCGCGAACCTGATGCCCCCACCGGCGCCGGAGAAGCCTCGCGATTCTCGATGAACGAGAGGACATAAGCTCGCACACATGGCAGCCGGCGCAGTGATGTACAACTTCGCGATACAGCTGGCCGATGTGGACCGCGGCGTCTACGAGGACATCACGTTGCGCGCCGCTCGGCACCCCTCCGAGACCGACGCGTACATGATGACGCGCGTGCTCGCGTACTGCCTCGAATACGTGGAGGGGATCACGTTCAGCGAGGGGATCTCGTCGACGGCGACCGAGCCGGCGGTGCTGGTCCGCGATCTCACCGGCAGGCTGACCACGTGGATCGAGGTGGGCGCGCCGGACGCCGAGCGACTGCACTTCGGGAGCAAGCTGGCCGACCGCACGACGGTCTACACGCATCGCAACCCGGAGAAGGTGATCGCGGCGTGGTCCGGCAAGCGCGTCCACCAGCTCGAGCAGATCTCCGTGCAGAGCTTCGACCAGGGGTTCCTGGATGCCGCGGTCGCGGTACTCGAGCGCCGCAACACGCTGACCGTGTCGGTCGTCGAGGGGCAGCTGTATCTCGAGTTCAACGGCGTGACGTCGAGCAGCGACATCCACGTGCATCAGCCGGGCTGAGCCGGCGCCGAGTGTCACGAGGTCCGCGTCCGGAAGACCGGTCGGAGGACACGATGGAGCATCCTCCGAGACGGTCCCTCGGGACGCACCCGGAGACGACGAGGGCCGGCACCGCCGTGAGACGGTCCGGGCCATCGGGCACGCTGGGGCTGCGCGTCAGCGGCGCAGCGTGTGGCTCGGCTTCTCGTCGAAGCGCACCTGGTACGCGCTCGCGAAGCGGCCGAGGTTGCCGAAGCCCCACTCGCGGGCGACCGCGGCGACGGTGGTCGAGCAGGGGTCGCCGGCGACCAGGTCGGAGTGGGCGCGGTCCAGGCGCACGTCGCGCAGGTAGACCGACGGCGACACCCCGAGGTGCCGCTTCGTCGCCTGCTGCAGCGTGCGGGTGTGCAGACCGGCCGCGCGGGCGGCGTCGGCCGGAGTGATCGGCTCGTGGGCGTGGTGCTGGAGGAAGTCGAGCGCCACCCGGGTGCGGGAGGCGGACGGGCGCCGCAGCACGGCCGGCACGTCCCACGCGCGCCACGGGAACAGCAGGAGCAGCACGCGGGCGAGGTCGAGCTCGGCGGTGAAGCGCACGAGCGGAGTGATCGCGGCCGTCGCGAGCGCGGCGCTCGCCTCCGTCACCGCGGCGCGCCAGCGGGCGAGGACGCCGGGGTCGGCGTCCGCCGCGTGGTCGAAGGAGACGGGCTGGCGGGGGCCGGCGTGCGTCTCGGTCGCGACGTCCTCGAGGAACCCGGGGGCGAAGTGGATGAGGTTCTGCCGGTGCGGCTCGAACTCGAGCCCGAACTGGCGCTCCGCGGGGAACAGGAACGGGGCCGACAGCGCGCCGGTCCGGGTGAACGGCGGCAGGTTCAGGCGTCCGCCGCCGGCGCGGAACCAGCCGACGACGTACTCCTTCAGGTGGGGGACCTGGCCGGTGAGGGCGCCGGAGCAGTCGGAGGTGCGCAGGGTCACCCGGTCGCTGCCGCGGACGGCGTAGCGGTAGGAGAAGCCGCGCTGCGACGGAGCGACGCGGAACTCGCCTCCGCCGTACGCCTCGGAGTAGACGGCGGACGCGGCGGTCGGATCGTCGCCGGAGGCTTCGTAGCGCCGGTCGGCCCGCTCGTCGCCCGCGAAGGGGCTGCCGAGGGTGAAGGTCGACTCGCTCATGACGTCCGCCCGGGGCGGCGGCGGAGGGAGCAGTGCATGGGGGACTTCTTCCGGGTTCGGGGTCCGTGCGCTCCGGGGGACGCACGAGGGGTACGGAATCAAGACGTGTCGAGGAGCCGGAATGTCACGAATCCCGTCTCGAGACGTCCCCCATCGGCGGCACTCGCAATCCGGCCAGCGGATTCGGCGGCCCGTTGTCAAGGCTGGTAGTCATGCCGGACGGCGCCCCACACTGAGGGCACCGGCGCGCGGGGACACCGCGCGCGGGACCGCGGAGGAGGCGCTCATCGACGACGACCCCCTCCTGAACGCGTCCGACGCGACCCTCGCCGCGCGCGCCGTCGACGGCGACGTGCAGGCGTTCGAGCAGCTCGCCCGCCGCCACGGCGCCCTCATGCGCGTCTACGCCGCGAAGCTCCTCGGCTCCGAGGCGGAGTCCGAGGACGTGGTGCAAGAGGCGTTCCTCACCGGCTGGCGGCGTCTGGCCGATCTCGACAGCCCGGCGCACATCCGCAACTGGCTGATGCGCATCGTCACCCACAAGGCGATCGATCGGATCCGCGTCCGCCGCCGCCACGACGACATCGACGACTGGGATCCGCCCGCGCCGCCCGAGCACTCCCCCGAGCGCATCGTCGAGGCACGACTCCAGCTGGACGCGGTCTGGGAAGCGCTGGACCGATTGCCTGCTGATCAGCGACGCTGTTGGCTACTCCGCGAGACCGCCGGCTACAGCTACCAGGAGATCGCCGACGCTCTCGAACTCCCCGTCTCGACGGTCCGCGGCCTCCTCGCCCGGGCCCGTCGATTCCTGCTCCACGAATTGGAGGCATGGCGATGACCGACGACGCCGCCGTGCCCGAGGACGACCTCGACGGCCACACGCTCGAGGAGCTGGGCGAGTACCTCGACCGCGGTCGCGAGCCGCGCGACCCCTCGATCGAGAACTCCGCCGCGTGCCGGCTCGCTCTCGCGAACCTCACCCGCCTCACCGAGCTCTCGGCGCGGGCGCTGCGGCAGGAGGCCGACCGCGAGCCCGACCGCGACGAGGTCTGGATCGCCGGCCTGCTCGACGCGATCCGCTCCGAGGTGCGCTCCGGCCGCGACATCCCCGTCCGCCACCCCGACCCGACCCTCCGCCTGGCGCTCACGGAGGCGGCCGTGCGCGGGATGATCCGCCGCGCCGGCGACACGATGGGCGGCGTCATCATGGGCCGCTGCACCCTCGACGGCGACGTCTCGGCTCCCGGCGCCGTGGTGCGGATCGACGTGACCTGCGCCCTCGAGTTCGGCCTGCCGGTCGCCGTGGCCGCCGACCGCCTGCGCGAGCGCATCCGCTACGCCCTGGAGCGCCACACCGAGCTGACCGTCGGCGCGATCGACGTGACGGTCGACGACGTGTACCCCCACCGGGAGGAGCGGGAATGACCGACGACACCGAGCTCTCGCAGCGGCTGACCGCCGAGATCCGCGACATCGAAGGCGTCGCGGGGGTCTACCCCGCCCAGCCGATCGTCGAGGCCGCGGCCGACGCGCTCGCCGTGAAGCTGGACCTGCGGCAGCCCGACGTGCTGGTCGACATCGACCGGTCGGAGGGGTTCACCACGGTGAGCGCGCACATCGCCGCGTCCGCCGCACTGCCGGCCCCCGAGACGCTCCGCCTCGTGGGCGAGCGGATGCACGCGCTGCTCGCCGCCGACCCGTCGATCACGGGGCCGCTCGCCGTGAACGTGAAGGTGCGCCTCATCGAGGACTCGGGGCGCGCCGAGCACTGAGCGGTGCCGCCGCCGTCCCCTCCCGGGGGAAGCCGCTCGGGTACGCGGCGTGCCGCGTAGCGGAGCGGCATCCCGCGGAAGGGATCAGGGGCAGCCCGACCGGGTCAGCAGGAGACGAGGCGGTCGAAGCGGGACGCGACGCCCGAGCTGTCGCTGAACTTGCGGTTGATGACGCTCATCTTGTTGCAGCCGCTGTCCGGGCCGTTCCTCCAGATGACCTTGACGTTGCTCGCCTGGTCGTAGTGCCACCACACCGTGACCTGCGCGCGACCCAGGGAGTCGCGCTGCGAGCGGACCTCGTAGCAGTTGCCCGGGCCGCCGTTCTGGTAGACGAGCTGCCCGGCGGAGGCGGGGGTCGCGACGGCGACGGCCCCTCCGAGGGCGAGGGCGATCGCGGCGAGCGTGGCCGTGAGACGACGATGCATGGTGTTCTCCTTCGAACGGGCGATCGGAGGCGACGGCGGCCGCCCCTCTGCCAGCACCCTGGACCCGGCCGTCCTCCGGCCCATGTCCCGGACCCCCTTTGCGAGATGCCGCTCGGAGACGCCTCGCGCGGCGGGTCGCGTACCGGAGCGGCATCTCGCGGAGGGGATCAGAGGCGGGCCGGGCGAGCCCCGCCGCGGGCCGTTCGGGGGTCGGCGGCGCTCTTGTGCGCCGAGCCGCCGGGGTCCACCATCGAGCGACGGCCCCCGCCCGGGGCGGCCGCACCCGACGGGTCAGGGGCGCCATGCGGTCGCGAGGTCTGCTCTTCTGCCTGATCCCGCCGATCCTCTGGGGCGGCATGCTCCCGGTCGCGGACAGCATCGCGGCGACGGTCGACTCCTTCTTCATGACCCTCATCCGCTACACGGCCGCCGCGGTCGTCCTCGCCCTGCTGCTCGCCCGGGCGGAGGGGCTCCGCGCCTTCCGGCTCGACGGCCGCGGGTGGCGGCTGGCGCTGCTCGGCGCCTCCGGATTCGCCGGCTTCGGCCTGCTCGCCTTCACGGCTCTGCGGTTCACCTCGGCCCCGAACGTCAGCCTGATGATGGGGATGATGCCCGCGATCGGCGCGGTGCTCGCGAGCATCGGCGCGCGTCGCCTGCCGCCAGCCGCCACCGTCGGCTGCATCCTGCTCGCGCTCGCCGGAGTCGCGCTCGTCGTCACCCGCGGCGACGTCGCCCTCCTCCTCGACGGCGAGCTGGGGTTCGGCGAGCTGCTCGCCCTGCTCGGCGCGATCTGCTGGGTCGTCTACACGCGCGGAGCCGCGGCGTTCCCCGGCTGGTCGGCGCTGCGGTACTCGACGCTCACCACCGCGCTCGGCTGCCCCTCGATCGCCGTCGCGGTCGCCGTGGCGACGGCCACCGGCTCCGCGCACCCGCCGACCGGAGCCGAGGTGCTCGCGGCCTGGCCGCAGCTGGCCTACCTGATCCTCCTGGCCGGCGTCGTCGCCGTGCTGCTGTGGAACGCCGGCATCAAGCTGCTCGGCGCCCTCAACGGCACGCTCTTCCAGAACCTCGTCCCGGTCACGACCTTCGCGATCAGCATGGCGGGCGGCTACCGACCGGGGCCCGTCGCCCTGCTCGGCGCGGCCATCGTCGTGACGGCGCTGCTGCTCAACAACTGGGCGACGCGGCGCGCGGCCGCGGTCGCCGCGCGTCCCGCGGCGGTGCCGGCTCCGGTGCGCTGAGCGCACCGCGGGAGCCTCCCGCTCGGGGCGGTCACTGGTCGGAGTTGCCGGCCCAGCGGACGGAGCCCTGCGCCTCCTCCTTGCTGATCGGGGACACTGTGCGGCAGTGCGAGCACTCGAGCAGGTAGCGGGTCGAGACGGTCAGGACGGGGACGAAGAAGAGCGAGAGGCGCGTCCGGCGGCGGAGGATCCGCTGCTCGTCGCGCTGCCCGCAGACGCGGCAGACGAAGACGAGCGTCCGGAGGAGGTCCTCGACGGCTCGGGTCCCGAAGATGAGGAGCATGCGTCCGAGCGTAGGGAGCAGGGCGCGCTCGGCGGAGGGGGTTGCCGGGGCGCCGTCGCCGCGTAGCGCCGGGCGCAGACGACCACGGCGAGCGCCGTCTCGAGCAGGTCGCCTCCGTAGAACAGCAGGAGCGCCGCCTGGCGTCCGGTCTCGTCCGGCGCCTCCGCGTAGAGCACGGTCGCGAGCAGCCCGTGCGCGGCGATGCCCGCTCCGAGCACCCCCAGGCGCAGGCCGAACGGGGCGCGGTGCGGGTTCGGATCGACTCCGGCGAGCGCCGCCGTCATCAGGCAGCCGCTGAGGAGGAAGTGCACGCTGAGCGCGAGGTGCAGCAGCGGATCGGCGTGCGCGGTGGCGAGCAGTCCGGTCGCGTGCACGAGCCAGAGGGAGCCCGTCGAGAGCAGGAGCGCCGTCACGGGGTGGGCGAGGAGACGGGCCGGGCGGCTCCGGAGCAGCCGCGAGAGCCGCCGGGCCGCGGTGACGTCGAGCGCGCGCAGGGCCAGGGTGACGGGGGCCGAGAGCACCAGGAGGAGCGGCGCGAGCATCCCGAGGACCAGGTGCGTCAGCATCGCCCCGCGCGGATCCGCGTGCGACCACTCCGCGAGCGGACCCGTGAAGCAGAGCGCCGCGGTCGCGAGCCCACCGAGGAGCAGGGCGGTGCGGTGGAGCGGCCACGGCCGTCCGCGCCGCCGCTCGAGGGCCGCGGCGCCCCCTCCGAGCGCCGCCACCGCGGCCAGCGGGACCAGGAGCAGCAGGCCCAGGTCGAGCAGGGTGTGGTCGGCGTGCGGGGTCACGCCGTCGCGCGCCGTCGCCGAGGCAGGAGGAGCAGGCCCGCCGCCAGCAGCACCGCTCCGGAGGCGATCCAGACGGAGTCGTAGAGCAGCAGGTCGACGTCGTAGCGCACCTGGTGCACCCGGAGCAGCTTGTGGTCGACGACTCCGTCCCACAGCTGGAACAGCCCCGCCCCCGCGAGCCCCGCGGCCCACGCCGTGCGCGGACGCAGAGCGGATCGGCGCCGGGCGTCGGCGAGCAGGAAGCCGCCGCCGACGAGCGCGAGGATCTCGGCCGCGTGCAGCAGCCCGTCCGAGAGCAGGCCGATCGCCGGAGTGGAGCGGTCGTAGAAGTGGTGCCAGGCGAGGACCTGGTGGAAGACGATCTCGTCGACGGCCGCCATGAGGCCGACTCCGATCAGGAGGCCGCCCTGGAACGCCCGGTCGCCGCGGAGTCCCCGACGACGCATCCGGTCCCCTCCCGATCGAGTGCCGGGGCCCCGGGATCCCGAGACCCCCGCGCCTCCTCCCGAGGCCCCGCCACCAGGGAAGCGGACACGCGGATCGCAGCCTAGAGGGTTGACTCCTCGCGCCCGCGCCGGTCGTGCTCCCCCTCCGCTACGGGCTGGGCCGACGAGGCGCAACCCCGCGCGAGGGGCGCTCCCGTTCGGGAGAGTGGAGGCATGCAGCAGCTGACCTACGCCTCCAAGAGCTTCGTGACGACCGACGCCGTGACCGAGGCCCTCCTCGACCTGGTGACCGCGATCGACCGCCAGGAGCACTCCGAAGCGGTCACGGTCCCGGCGTTCACCGAGGACGGCGAGCTCATCGAGGCGAAGATGACGCTCGACGCGAGCAGCGAGCTCGTCGCCGTCCCCGTCGAGGTCTCCATCAAGGACGAGGAGTCGACCACCGGCGCCGTCGAGGCCGCCGTCGAGGACATCCGCTCCCGCATCAAGAGCAACCGCGCCACGATCGCGCGCCCCGTGATCGACGAGGACCCTGAGCCCTACAACTACGAGGAGTTCTGAGCAGCGCCTGCGGGCCTTCACGCCTCCGCACTGAGGTGCCTGGATCTGCTCGCGACACGCCGGACCTGCCAGCCGATGCGGGCAGCTCAGCGGCGGTCCTGGCCCTGCGCCTCTTGACCGGCGGCGCAGCAGGGAGTCGGATGAGGGCGTGCGCGCGCTGGTCCCCGTCTCCGATCCGTGGTCCGTCGACGGGAGCGGGCGGACGAACGACGGGCCGGTCGATGACCTCTCGGTCCGCGCCGAGCGGGACGGCGGCTCGTACTCGGTCCGGACGCTGCGGCTGACCGGTGTCCGCCTCGGGCCGCGCGGCTCGGTGCACGGAGTGGTCACCGATCCCGTCGCGACGGCCGCGCTCGCGATCGGCTCGCTCCTCCTCTCGGCGATCCCCGCCGGTCTGCCCGGGGACCGGACGCGAGCCGCGATGGTGGCAGCGGAGGCGCGGGCCCAGCAGCTGGCCGCCGACCGGCCCGCGTGGGACCTGAGCGCCCTCCCCCTCGACGGGATCGACTACGCGCTCTTCACCCGGACCCTGCCCGAGGGCGCCGTCGCGCACGCCGACCTCGGCTGGGCCGTCGTCGCGCTGTGGAGCACAGGCCCGCTCCCCCGGGGTCCCTTCCACCTGCTCGACATCCCCGACGAGCCCGTCCCGCGCTGAGTCGCCCGGATCGGCTCGCGACACACCGCAGCGGGGAGCCGCTCCGGGCGACTCAGCGAACGGGTCAGCGCACTCAGCGCAGGGTCACGCACCCGCGACCGTGGAGCCGCGCACCAGCAGCTCGGTCGGCAGCAGCGTCACGCGCTGCACCTCCTCGCCGGCCAGGAGGCGCACCAGCACGTCCGCCATCGCCTCGCCGAGGCCCGTGGAGGGCTGGCGCACCGTGGTGAGGCGCGGCTCGCTCGCCTCGGCGAAGTAGTCGCCGTCGAATCCCGCGAGCGCGATGTCGCCCGGCACCGTGAGGCCGCGCTCGCGCAGCGCCGTCAGGGCGCCCGCCGCCATCTGGTCGTTGGAGGCGAAGACCGCGTCGATCGGCCGGCCGGAGTCGAGCAGGCGGCGCATCGCCGTCGCGCCGTCCTCGGGCGAGTAGTCGCCGTACTCGACGAGCGAGTCGTCGAGCCCCGCGGCGGTGACGGCCGAGCGCCAGCCCGACAGGCGGTCGATCGCGGCGGGCATGTCCTGGCGGCTCGCGATCATCGCGGGGGCCGTGCGGCCGAGGCCCAGGAGGTGCTCGGTGACCGTGCGCGCCGCTCCGGTGTTGTCGACGTCGACGAAGTAGCTGCCGCCCTCCTCCGTCAGCGGCCGCCCGCCGAAGACCACGGGGAGCGAGGCGCCGAGCTGCGCGTAGGAGTGGTCGCCGCTGTGGTGCGAGACGACGAGCGCGCCGTCGACGTTGCCGCCGAGCAGGTAGCGCCGCGTCTTCTCGGGCGCCGCCTCGGATGCGATCACGATGGTGAGCGTGTACTCGGTGCCGGCGAAGGCCATCGCGGCCCCCTGCACCACCGAGGCGAGGAACGGATCCGCGAACACCTTCGCCGCCGACTCCGGCACCACGAGCGCGACGGTCTGCGTGCGGCGGCTGGCGAGGGAGCGCGCGGCGCGGTTGGGCACGTAGCCGAGCTGCTCGATCGCGGCGAGCACGGCCGTCCGGGCGCCGTCCTTCACGCGCGGGGAGTCGTTGACGACCCGGCTGACCGTCGCGCGGGAGACTCCGGCCAGCGCGGCGACGGCTTCGAGGGTCGGGGCGGCCGAGGCGGTGTCGTGGGTCATGCAGGCCTTCCTCGCGGGTGCCTCCGAGGCTAGCCGAGCGCCGGAGGAGCGGGACCGTGGAGGGCGTCCTCGGCGCGAAGGGGCGCGGATCGCGGCCATTCGGGGGTGATGCGGGGCGGCGGAGCGGGCCGGCGGAGCGAGTCCGCGGCGTGCGAGGGCCCGGATCGAGGCCGTTCGGGGTGGCGCCGGGCGGTCGGGGGCACCGCCTCGGCGATGGCCGACACGACCGGCGCGCAGCGATCGATCGCCCGCCGCCGGCGGCAGGCCGCCCCCGGGACGGTCAGCGCCCGCGACGGAAGCGCGCGAGGAGTCTCCGGAGCCGTTCGGCCTGCCGGTCGGTGAAGTCGTTCGACAGCCGGAACGCCTCGCTCGTCGGGTCCGCCCCGTTCGCGACATCGCGGATGGCGCGCAGCGCCTGCTCGGACGGCGTCGGCCCGTCCCCCGGACGCGGCTGCGCGGGCCCGCTCGAGGGGTCCTCGTCGCGCGGGTCCTTCGGCTCCATGTCGCCTCCTCCGCGCCAGCCTAGGCGGCGGGAGGCCGGGCCAGGAGGCCCGAACGGGGCGTGATCGACGGGATCCTGCGCGGCAGCGGTCGGGATGAGCCGAGCACGACGAACGGCCGAGCCGAGAACCCGCCGACCGCTCAGTCCACGGCCCGATCCCTCACCGCAGCCCCCGACCCCCGGACCCGGAGCGCCACGGCCCCGGGCCCGAGGCCCCCGTCCCGCGGTCCGATGTCCCCCGACCCGGTCCCGCGGGAGTCTCCTGGCCTCAGCCCTTCACCGCTCCGCTCATGATGCCCGCGATGAGCTGGCGTCCGGCGAGCAGGAACAGCACCAGCAGCGGGATCACCGAGAGCACGGCGCCGGCCAGCACGATCGAGTAGTCGACGTAGTAGCCCGACTGCAGCTGCGCGAGCGCCGTCTGCAGGGTCGGATTCGTGGGGCTGAGGACGATCAGCGGCCAGAGGAAGTCGGTCCAGGCCATCATGAAGGTGAAGAGCCCGAGGATCGCCATCGCCGGTCGCGCCGCCGGGACGGCGACGGTGAGGAACGTCCGGAACTGGTTCGCTCCGTCCACGCGCGCCGCCTCGATCAGCTCATCCGGGATCACGTCGACCAGGTACTGCCGCATGAAGAACACGCCGAACGCGGTGACCAGCGTCGGCACGATCACGGCGCCGAGCGAGCCGGTCCAGCCGAGCTGCCGCATCAGGATGAACAGCGGGATGATGCCCAGCTGCGTCGGGATCGCCATGGTCGCGACCACTCCGATCATCAGGCCGTCGCGCCCGCGGAACCGCAGCTTCGCGAACGCGTAGCCGGCGAGCGTCGAGAACGACACGACCGAGAGCGTGATGATCCCCGAGACGATGACGCTGTTCAGCAGCGCCGTCCAGAACGGGATCGCCGTCAGCACCTGCGACGCGTTGGCGAGGAAGTTGCCGCCCGGGACGAGCGGCAGGGTCTCGCTGCGGGTCGCGTTCGAGCCGCTCGCCACGACGAACGACCACCACAGCGGGTAGGTCGAGCCGAGGATGAAGGCGCTCAGCAGCCCGTAGGTGAGGAAGCCGGGCCGGTCGACGCGGCCGGCGCGGGAGGCGCGGACGCGGCGCACCGGGAAGGCGGCGGAGGTGGCGGGGGCGGTCATCGCTCGCTCTCGTTCTGGCCGAGGCCGGTGGTGGTGAGCAGGGGGTCCGCGGCGGCGATCTCGTCGGCGGTCGCGGGGCGGGCGGAACGGCGCTTCGAGCGCTGCGAGATCCGGTTCTCGACGGAGGCGATCCGCCGCGAGATCGTGAAGTTCAGCAGGCCGATCAGCACGATCAGGAGGAACAGCAGCCACGCGATCGCGGCCGCCTCGCCGAAGTTCTGGCGGAAGAACGCCATCTCCCAGAGGTAGAGGACGGTGGTCTGGAACTGCCGGTCCGAGCCGCCGATGCCGCCCGCGTTCGACACGTCGAACAGGCGCGGCTCCGCGAAGATCTGCAGGCCGCCGATGGTGGCGGTGATGATCACGAAGATCAGGGTCGGCCGGATGCTGGGGATCGTGATCGAGCGGAAGCGGCGGAACGCGTTCGCCCCGTCGATCGCGGCCGACTCGTGCAGCTCGCGCGGCACGGCCTGCATGGCGGCGAGGAGGATGAGGGCGTTGTAGCCGGTCCAGCGCCAGTTGACCATCGTCGCGATCGCGACGTGGCTGGCGAGGCGGTCGTTCGTCCACTCGATCGGGCTGATGCCCACGAGGCCGATCAGATTGTTGATCAGGCCCTCCTGGTCGCTGAAGACGCTCGAGAAGATCAGCGCGACCGCGACCGGCGAGACGATGTACGGCAGCAGGACGCTCATCCGCCAGAAGGTGCTGGCCCGCAGCGCCTGGTCGAGGGCGGCCGCGAGCAGCAGCGCGACGGCGAGCTGCGGGATCGTGGAGAGCAGGAAGATGCTCAGCGTGTTGACGATCGAGTTCCAGAAGAAGCGGTCACCGAGCACGGCCGCGAAGTTCGCGAACCCGACGAAGTCGCCCTGGCCCTGCAGCAGCTGCCAGTCGTAGAGCGACACGACGAGCGTGTAGACCAGCGGGAACGCGCCGGTGAGCGCGAAGAGCAGGAAGAACGGCGAGATGTAGAGGTAGGGCGAGGCCTTCACGTCGAAGCGGCTCGCGCGCTGGCGGAAGGTCAGCGGGAGTCGGGGCGCCGGGCGCCGCTTCCCCGCGGGGGGCGTCGCCGTGGCCGGCGGGGTGAGTGTGCTCGTCATGGCGCTCTCTTCGAGGTCGAGTCGGAGTCGGAGGGGATGCGGCGGGGCCGGAGAGGTCTCGGTCCGGCCGGCGGCAACGGTTCTCCCGTGCGGCCGGGCCGGCCGGAGATGCGGGCGGCCCGGCCGCACGGGGACCGGGAGGTCCGGTGGCGGCCGGACCTCCCGGATCGGGTGGGCCTCGTCCCGGAGGGGTCAGCCCCCGGGCGTCGGCCCGACCGGATCAGTCGACGAGCTCGCCGAGGAGCTGGAGCGCCTCGTTCCAGCCCTCCTTGCCGTCGATCTCGCCGCGGTCGACCTTCTGCAGGACCGGTCCGAAGACGTTCTCCTGGATCAGCGAGTCGTCCGGGCCCTTGTACTGGGCGACGACGCCCTCGGCGCGCTGCGCGAGGATCGCGCCGGTCGGGGAGTCGTTCATGCCGGGGTCGGGAGCGGCCGCGGAGGCGAGCTCCTTCTGCGCGTCGAGGGTGCTCGGGAACGGTCCGGCCGCCTCGAACGCCTTCAGCTGCTGCTCCGGCTCACTGAGCCACGACGCCAGCGCGGCGGCCTCGGCGGGGTGCTTCGACTGGGTCGGAACCGAGAGGAACGAGCCGCCCCAGTTGGCGGGGCCGCCGGGGAAGACGTCGGCGAAGTCCCAGCCGGTGGCCTCGGCGTTCCCGCCGCCGGCCTCGACGTTGCTCTTCAGCGTGCCGAACATCCAGCCCGGGCAGACGAAGGTGGCGAAGGTCTGGTCGGTGAACGACTTGCCTTTGTTCCAGTCCCACGCCTTCTGCGCGGCCGAGAGGCCGGAGGCGGTGGCGTCGGTCAGCTGGCCCCAGCGCTCCTCGAGCTCCGGGTTGCCCTCGACGTTCAGCTCGCCGTCGGAGGTGTAGTACCCCTCGGGCAGCTGGTTGACCATGGCGTTCCAGACGAATCCGGAGTGGTCGAACCACGCCTTGCCGGTGGCGTCGTGGTACTTCTGGCCAGCGGCGAAGTAGTCGTCCCAGGTCGCGTCCGGTCCGCCGAGCATCTCGGCGACGGCGGCGCGGTCGGTGGGCATGCCCGCTGCCTCGAAGGCGGCGGTGTTGTAGCAGAGACCCTCGGGTCCGATGTCGGTGCCGTAGCCGATGACGCGTCCCTCGGGGTCGGTCGCCTGCTCGTACTTCCAGTCGACCCAGTCGGCCTTGCGGTCCTCGATGCCGTGGTCGCGCAGGTCGACGAACTGGTCCGAGACCTCCATGACGGAGCCGAGCCAGCCCTCCTCGATGGCGACGACGTCGGCGAGTCCGGAGCCGGCGGCGAGCTTGGTGAACGCGTCGGTCCGCGCGTTGCCGCCGGTGTCGATGTTGTTCGGGACGATGGTGATCCCCGGGTTGGCGTCCTCGTACTCGCCGTAGAGCTCGTCGAAGCCCATAGCGTTGAACGTGGTGACGGTCAGCTCGATCTCGCCGCCCTCGGAGGCGTCGGATCCCGACGAGCATCCGGTGACGATCAGGGCGAGGGCCGAGGCGCCGGCGATCGCCGCGGCGATCCTGGTGCGTCGTGAATAGGGCACGGTCACTCCTTCGTGATGGTGGTGGGGCACCCCTGCGAGCGCTCTCACGCGTGCTGTTCCGCGTATGTGAGAGCGCTCTCACGAGGTGTGCGGCGAGCTTACGCACGCCCCCGCAGAGAGGTCAAGCGTTTTCGAGAGAGCGCTCTCATCGATTTGATGGTCCGCGCCCAGCCGCGCGCCTCCCCGCCGCCCTCGCCCCACGAGAACGCAGAAGTCGCGGTACTCGAACGCGAGTACCGCGACTTCCGTGGACTCACCGCCCCCTGCCGAACGAGCAGCGGCTACTCGACCAGCAGGGCCGCCCTCAGCCCACCAGCACCGCGAAGCCCTGCGCGGGCAGCTGCACGGAGACGGCTCCGGACGGCGACGTCTCGCTCACGAGCGCGCCGTCCTGCGAGTAGACGCGCAGGGTGCCGGAGCCGCCCGAGACGCCGATCGCCGTGGTGCGCACACCGTCGGCGGAGTTGCGGATCAGCTCGGTGCGGCCGCCCTCGCCTCCCACGACGAGGCGCGACACCAGCGGGCGCACCAGCAGCGCGTCCAGGCGCGTCTCACCGCTCAGGGGGCGGACCTCGACGCTCGAGGAGCCGGCCGGCACGGTGCGGCGGAGCTTCTCCGGGAGCAGCGCGCCCGACGCCTCCGTCACCCCCTGCGACCCGACGGTCGAGCGGAGCAGGTCGAGCGGGCGCGAGCCCGACGTCCAGACGCTCAGGGGCGTGCGCTCCGTGCCGCGCTGCGGCTGGTCGATGACCGCCTCCACCACGCGGTCCTGCGTGGACGAGCCGACCGGGATCGACACCGCGCGGCGCGGGTCGGTCAGCGAGAGGTACGAGCCGCTCCAGCCGGCTTCCCCGGTCCAGGACGACTCGGGCGTGACGACGGTGCCACCGCGCGCGCTCTCGGCCTCGACCAGCGTCAGCCCGTCGCGCGAGCGCTCGGTGGCGACGGAGCGGGCACGGTCGGCGACCTCCGGGTGCGCGTCGAGCGCCAGCATCGCCAGCAGGCCGTGGATGGTGCTCTCGGCGCCGCTGTTGCGGTTGACGGACCCGTCGGCCTGGACGCCGTCGAAGACGACTCCGGTGGCCGGGTCGTAGACCGGGCCGAGGCTGCGGTTCAGGCCGAAGAACCAGGCGCCCTGCACGGCCGCGAGGTCGGTGAAGGCGCTGGAGCCGGTGGCGTCGGCCAGGGCGAGCGAGTTCTCCAGGCGGGAGTCGGCTCCGTACGCGATCTGCACGCGGTCGGTCGGAGTCGGGTTCCAGCCGTTGTCGGGGCCGCCGGCGGTGAGCAGCTCCGGAGCGAAGCGGGCTCCGTCGACGATCGCGGGCTCGAGGAGGGAGGAGTCGTCGAGCGCCGCGGACGACGCCGCCAGGCCGCCGGCCATCTGCGACGACCAGGAGTGCCAGAGCGTGCGCGACTTCGTCCACGGGAGGATCGCGCCGTACGGCCAGGCGGTGGTGTCCGCCCCCGTCGTCGTGCGGGCGTAGGCGGCGACGCCCTCGGCGAGCTCGGCCGTGCTCGTGCGGACCGCGGAGTCGTCGGGAGCGGCCTCGAGGTAGGCGGAGAGGCCGAGCAGCGCCTCCGAGGTGGCGTCGGCGCCGTCGACGATCAGCCAGGCCGGCACCTTCACGCCGTCGGCCTGCGCGTACTCGCCGTAGCGCGTGAGCACCTCGCGGTCGACCGCCGCGACGCCGAGGCGCAGCCGCTCCTGGAGGAAGGCGGCGAACTCCGGATCCGTGTCGCGGAACGCCGCGTAGCCCTCGCCGAGGGCCCAGAGGGTGCGGGCGAGCCAGTAGCTGTCCTCGGAGTCGCTCGGATCGGGCAGCTCGACCGGCTCGGCGCTCGCGTTCAGCTCCCCGTCGGTCTGCATCCAGAGCACCACGTTCCCGGCGTCGTCGCCCTCGGTGGTCTGGAAGTAGGCGAGGGCGCGGAGCGTCTCGAAGGCCTTCTCGCGGCTCTCGGCCGAGCCGGTCTGCTGCCAGTGGCGGAGGTAGACGACCGCGGCGCGCGAGATGTCGTCCGTGTTGAACGCACCCTGCTCGTAGTCGCCGGTCGCCGGATCGAGGCGGCCGCCGCCCACGCGCTCGAAGGCGCCGCCGTCGCGGGCGTCGGCGTAGGTCCACGGCATCACCAGGGTCGGCTCCTCATCGAGCCGGTAGGTGGTGTGGCCGGGCTCGGGCACCGGAGTGGCGGTGTCGAGGAGGAAGTCGAGGTGCGCCGTGTTCGTCAGCGGCTCGGCCGCCTGCGCGGGGGTCGCGCCGAGGGCGAGGCCCCCGACGGTGAGGGCGGCGGCGGCCAGGACGGCCGCCGATCTGGTGAGCGTGTTCGTCATCGAACTCTCCTTGGGTGGGGGATGTGGGGGGCGCATCTCGATACGCGATGCGCGGCTGCTCGATCAGCACGAGGCGCGGGCGGACTCGATCCGGGGAGTCAGCCGTCCGTCCGGACGAGGCGGGCCGCGCCGATCTTCGAGTCGGCCATGCCGTAGAAGACGTAGTGCTGCCCGTCGATCTCCTCGATCGCCGTCGGGAAGACGACGTTCGGGACGATCCCGCTGCGCTCCTCCTCCGTCTCGGCCTCGAGCAGCGGCTCGGCGGTGCGCGCGATCACCCGCGACGGGTCGTCGCCGTCGAGGAGGATCGCTCCGGCCGAGTAGTTCACGTGCTGCTGCTGCGCGAAGGCGCTGTCGATCACTCCGGTCACCCCGTGGTGGATCAGCAGCCACCCCTCGGGCACGCGCAGCGGCGCGGGGCCGCCGCCGACCTTCAGCTCCTCGAACGGGAACTCCGGGCCCGCGAGGAACCGGTGCCGCGTCCAGCGCGTGAGGCTCGCCAGGTCGCGGTCGACCTCGTCCACCGGCACGTAGCTGATCCAGATGCTCTGCCGCGGGTCCTCGATCCCGGCCGGGAGGCGCACGCCCTCGCCCGGCCGCGTCTCGCCGAGGTCCCACATCGGCCGGTGCAGCACCGCGAACGAGCGGGTGCCGTCCGGTGCGGCGACGATCTCGGGGAAGAACACGCAGTCCTTGTTGTGGAACAGGCCGAGGTCGATGTCGAGCGCGTCGTCGTAGGCGAAGGTCACCGGGCCCAGGCGCCGCCAGTCGCGGAGGTCCTCGGACACGGCGAGCGCCGTCCGGGGCCCGAGCGGCCCGTAGGCGACGTACGTCATCACGTGCAGGCCGAGCGCCTCGATGAAGGTGATCCGCGGATCCTCCACGCCGGCGTTGTGCGCGCCGCGCTCGAAGCCGCGGTCGGGCGCGAGCACGACGCCCTCGCGCTCGACTCCGACGGGAACGCCGCCCTCGACGACCACGCGGGCCAGGCCCACGCGGGAGACGTTGCCGGCGGCGACCATCCGGGGCAGGAGGTAGAGCTCGCCGTCGGGTCCGCGGCCGCTGCCGGGGTTGAGCACCCCTTCGGCTTCGAGCTCGTCGCCCGGGGCGGGCTCCATCACGACGCCGACGCGCTCGAGACGGTAGGGGACAGTGGTGAGGGTGGGAGACATGGTCAGCCTTTCACTCCGGATCCGAGATCGGTCGAGACGAAGTAGCGCTGGAACACGATGAACAGCACCACGACGGGCGCGGCGAGCACGACGGCTCCCGCGAGGATCGCCCCGAACGGGTTGTCGGTCGACGACGCCACGTTCGAGATGTAGTTGGCCAGGGACACGGCGAGCGGCTGCAGCGACGCGTCCTTGGTGATCAGGAACGGCCAGAGGAACTCGTTCCAGGGGCCGATGAAGGTCAGCAGCACGGCGGTCACCAGCGCGGGCCGCACCAGCGGGAGCGCGATGGTCCACAGCAGCTTCAGCTCGCCGGCGCCGTCGATCCGGGCCGCCTCGAACAGCTCCTTGGGGAGCTGCAGGAAGTACTGCCGGAAGATGATCACCGCCGTCGAGTTGATGGCGAACGGCAGGATCATCCCGAGGTGGCTGTCGGCGAGGCCGTAGTCGCGCGCGATCAGCACGTAGAGCGGGATCTGCAGCAGCTGGAACGGGATGACCTGCACCAGCAGGGCGAGCGCGAACACGGCGTTGCGCCCCCGCCACTGCAGCATCGCGAGCGCGTAGCCGGCGAGGACGCCGAAGAACACGGTGCACAGCAGCACGCCGCCGGTGAAGATCCCGGAGTTGACCAGTCCGGTGAGCAGGCTGATCCGCTCGTTCACGTTGACGTAGTTGTCGAGCGTGAGGTTGCCCGGCTCCGTGATCGCTCCCGCCAACGTGGGGTCCGGATCCGTCTGCAGGGATCCGACGATCATGTAGTAGAAGGGGAAGAGGAAGACGATCGCGCCGATCGCGAGCACGACTCCGCGGAGGATCACGGCTCCGCGGCTGGAGCCGACGGGGCGCCTCCGCGGGGCCTTCTCCGGGGCTGCGGCGGCGGCGGGCACGGCCGAGGCGGCGCCTCCGGCACTGGACAGGGTGCTCATGAGTTCCTCTCCCCCGCGAAGCGGTTCTGCAGATAGGCGATGACCAGCACCAGCAGCACCAGGACCACGCCGATGGCCGAGGCCACGTCGGGCTGCCCCTGCTGGATCCCGAGCTGGTACATCAGCAGCACGGGCGAGGCGGACGCGCCGTTGGGGCCGCCTCCGCCGGTGAGGAGGTAGGGCTCGGTGAAGAGGTTCGCCCCGGTGACGGTCGACACCAGCAGCACCAGGAGGGTCGCGGGCCGCACGCTCGGCACGGTCACCGACCAGAACTGGCGGATGCGTCCGGCGCCGTCGGTCGAGGCCGACTCGTAGAGCTCCTTCGGCACGTTCTGCAGCGCCGCCAGGTACAGCAGGATGTAGAACCCGAGCTGCTTCCAGGTGACGTAGAGCGCGATGATCGGCATCGCGAGCTGCTCGTTGATCAGCCACGACGGGTTCGGCGCGAGCGGCCCGAGGAGGCTGTTGACCAGCCCGTTCCCGTTGAAGAGGAACAGCCAGACGCCGACGACCGCGACGCTCGCCGTGACGTAGGGCACGTAGAAGCTGACGCGGAGGAACGTCCGCAGGTGCACGACCTTGTCGAGCGCCGCGGCGAGCAGGAGCGAGAGCACGACCGTCAGCGGCACGTTGATCACCAGGAAGATCCCGATGTTGCCGAAGGAGCGGATGACCTGCGGGCTCGAGAACGCCGTGACGAAGTTGTCGAGGCCGACGAACGGCCGCTCCACCTGCACGCCCGGAGCCGCGAAGAAGAAGTCGTGGAACGCGATCCAGACCGAGTAGACGACCGGGAACGCGAAGACCGCGAGCACGAAGAGGAGGTAGGGGCTGCCGAACAGCAGCCCGAGGGGCTGGGGCCCGAGGACGCGGTGCAGCAGGCTCCGCTTCCCCGGTGCCCCGGCCGGCGCGGGCCGGCGGGTGAGGGTGGTCACGGCCGGGTCACTGCTGGCCGGCGAGCCCGGTGACGGTCTCGGCCGCTCCGTCGAGCGCCGTCTTCACGTCGCCCTCGCCGAAGATGACCGTCTTGCCCCACGCGTCGCGGATCGCCTGCAGCATCTGCACCGTGTTCGGGCCCGACGGCACCTCGATGGTGCGGCTCGCCTGGTCGCCGAAGCGCTGGTAGGCGGGGTTCGCCTCGAAGTAGTCGGCGTAGGTGGTCTACAGGTCGGTGCGCAGCGGCATCTGGCCCGTGGTCTCCAGCAGCGAGCGGTCCTGCTCCTCGCTGGTCGCGAACTTCAGCACCTCCCAGGCCGTGCCCTTGTTGGCGCAGGCGGAGTAGAGGCCGACGTTCTTCGCGTCGCTGAAGGTCCAGGTGTCCTCGGCGGGCGTGCCGTCGGGGGTGGGCACCGAGACGGAGCCCCAGTTCAGGTCGTCGTAGACCGAGACCGCCCACGGGCCGACGATCGACATCGCGGCCTGGCCGTCGGCGAAGGCGTCGCCCTGGTACTGCTCGCGGCCGGCGAGGCCCTGGTCGTAGAGGCTCTTCCAGAAGTCGGCGACCTCGTAGCCCTCGTCGTCGGCGAAGGTGGCCTTGCCGTCCTCGACGAGGCTCGTCCCTCCGGTGGCCGCGGCGTAGAGCGGCATGAAGTCGAACTGGGTCTGGAAGAACTCGCTGGTGGGCGCGGGCTGGATCGCGGCGGGCGCGGCACCCGACTCGACCAGCGTCTTCGACGTCGCGAGGAAGTCGTCGTAGGTCGACAGCGACGGGTTCTCGGGGTCGAGTCCCGCCTTCGCGAAGAGGTCCTTGTTGTAGAAGATGACGACCGGGTTGCTCTTCCACGGCATCTGGAAGTACTCGCCGTCGGCGTTCTGGTACTGCTCCGCGAGGTCGCCGCTGCGGGTCTCGATGTAGTCCGCGCCGCCGTCGAAGCTCGAGAGGTCGACGAGTCCGCCCTGGCGCTCGAACTGGCCGACCGCGCTGGGGGCCGTGTTGAAGACGAGGCACGGCGCGTTGCCGGCCGTGATCGCGGCTCCGATGACCTCCTCGCTGCTCTTGCCCGCGGGGATCTCCTGCCCGGTGATCTCCTCGTCCGGGTGGTCCGCGTTCCAGGCGTCGACCATCGCCTTGCCCCACTGCACCTCCTGCTCGTTGTTCGAGTACCAGATGGTGATCGGTCCGGTGGCGGTGAGGTCGGTCGACGCTCCGCCGCCACCGCTGCAGGCGGTGAGGGCGAGGGTCGCGAGGGAGGCGGTGGCGATCCCGGTCAGCCAGCGTCTCGTCGTTGAGGTGCCCATGGTGTTCTCCTTGTCCGGCGTGCGCGACGGTGCGCACGCGTCTTCAGTGGGTCGACGGCCGCGGAGGAGCGGTCGAGTGGCGCACCACGAGTCCGGCGGGCTCGAGGTCGACGTCGGGGGCGCTGCCGGACTCGATGAGGTCGAGCAGCGTGCGGGCGGCCTCCTCGCCCCAGCGCGCGGGGCGCGTGCGGGCCGAGGTCAGCGACGGGTAGACGTGGGCGGCGATCTCGGAGTCGTCGAAGCCCGTGATCGAGAGGTCGTCGGGGAGTCGGAGCCCGCGGGCGTGCGCGACGCCGAGCCCGGCGATGGCCATCGGGTCGTTGCCGAAGACGATCGCGGTGGGCGGGGTCGGGCTGTCGAGGAGCCGCTCCGTGGCCGCCGCGCCCTGCTCGGCGCTGAAGTCGGTGGCGACGAGCGCGGTGGGCTCGAGCCCCGCGTCGGTGCAGGCCCGCGTGAAGGCCTCGCGGCGGCGGGAGGAGTGGAGCAGGTGGTCGGGCCCGGCGACGTGAGCGATGCGGCGGTGGCCGAGCTCCGCCAGGTGCCGGACGGCGTCGGCGATGCCCGCGGAGTCGTCCATCACGACGGCGGGTGAGGAGGAGCCCTCGAGGCGCCCGAGTGTGACGGCCGGGATCTGCAGCTCGGCGAGCAGCGCCGGCCGGGAGTCGTCCTGCCGGAGGTCGGTGAGGAACACCCCGTCGACGCGGCGGTCGGCCGCGAGCGTGCGGTAGACGGCCTCCTCGGAGGCGCCCGGATCGACCACGCTGAGCACCAGCACGCGGCCGCGCTCGGCGAGCACCCGCTCGACCCCCGAGATGAAGGAGGGGAAGAACGGGTCGGCCGCGATGACCGCCGGGTCGCGCGCCACGACGAGACCCACCGCGAACGAGACGCTGGTGGAGAGGGAGCGGGCCGTGAGGCTGGGCCGGTAGCCGAGCTCGGCGGCGACGCGGAGGATCCGCTCGCGGGAGTCGGGCGAGACGCCCGGCCGGTCGTTGAGCGCGAACGAGACGAGCGCCTTGCTCACGCCGGCCTCGCGCGCGACGTCGAGGATCGTCGGTCTGCCCGCCATCGGAGCTCCTTCGCTCGTCGCCGCGTCTGAACCGGTTTTGTAAACCGGTTCAGAGCACCGTCGCAGGGCGGCGCGCGGAGGAGAAGAGGGAGGTGGGTGAGGGCGTGCGCGTGCCACCTGGGGCGTGATTCCCGCCTGTCCCCGGTGCTGCGACGTGCAGGCGTCGGCCGGTCGCTACGGTGTCGGACGCCTGTGCATGGGCGCCCGGGATGGCCGCCGAGCGAGTGGCTCCAGGCCGTTCACGGAACCGTCGTCCGGCGGAGTCTGAGAGCCCTCCGCGTCCCGACTCCGGCGCGTCCGCCTGGTGCTGGAGTGTCCCGGTGCCCGGTGACCCCGCAGGCACTCCCCCGACCCGAGAGAGAGAACGATCATGGCCCGCCCCCACTCCGCCAGCCGCACCACGAGCGAGCAGCGCACCGAGCACGCCGAGCAGTACTCGGCCGGAGCGCGCTACGCGTCGGAGGCGTTCGGCACCTTCCTCCTGGTCGCCGGCGGCGTCGGCACCGCGGTCTTCGCCTCCGCCTTCCCCGACTCCGGCAATGCCCTCGGAGTCGGCTTCCTCGGCGTCGCCCTCGCCTTCGGCCTCACCGTGATGGCCGGCATCTACGCCGTCGGCCACATCTCCGGCGGCCACTTCAACCCCGCCGTCAGCATCGGCCTCGCCATCGCCGGCCGCACCGAGTGGAAGCACATCCCCGGCTACATCGTCAGCCAGATCCTCGGCGGACTCGTCGGAGCCGGAGTGGTCTTCCTCGTCGCCGCCGACGGCCCCGCCGGCTACTTGGCCGCCGCCCGCGACTCCGGCTTCGCCTCCAACGGCTACGGCGCCGCCTCCCCCGGCGGCTTCGGCCTCGGCGCGGTCCTCCTGACCGAGATCGTCCTGACCGCCGTCTTCGTCGCCGTCATCCTCTCCGTCACCGCGAAGAGCGAGTACAAGGCCGTCGCGCCGCTGGCCATCGGCTTCACGCTGACGCTCGTGCACCTGATCAGCATCCCGGTGAGCAACACGTCAGTGAACCCGGCACGGTCGATCGCTGCCGCGGTGTTCGCGGGGCCGGATGCGCTGGGGCAGGTGTGGGTGTTCCTCGTGGCGCCGATCGTGGGTGCTGTGATCGCGGGGGTGGGGACGAAGGTGCTGAACCGGCGGACGTAGGGGATGAGGGGGCGCGCTCTCCCTCAACCTGATCCCGGTAGCAAGTAGAACGGTCCAGAATCGGTCTGGCCCGTCGAAGTGCCGGAGAGGGCGGCGTCTCCGGTCTCGGCTCCTTCGAGGAGCGCTTTCTTCTCAAATCGTTGAACCGCGATCTCGCCCCCCGAAGCGGCCTCGCCGGAGACGTGCCGATAGTGCACCCCTCCGGCGGCGGGCGCGTCGAGGTGCACCCGACCACAACGAACTGGCGTTTTTGCGTCAGGAGACTCACCCGCCGTGGCGCGGCTCGGCCTCGGAAACTCCCTTAAATGCGCAGAGCGAGACGTCCCGCTAGGAGACGTCTTCCTGAGACGGGCGCGCGCGAGAGACCCGGTGAGCAGCTGCGAGCTACAGGCGAGGCGACCGCGTGTCTCAGCAAACGGATGTTTTCCGAGACGGTGATCAGACGCCGAGCAGCAGCGACTGCCTCACATCGGAGGGCTGCGCGATCGGCACTCCGCGGTAGCGCGCCATAGTTGCGAGACCGACGGCCTCGCGCCAGCACCCGGCCACGCATGCTTCATGGCGCAAAACCAACGAGACGTCGCATCCCTAGGATTCCGAGACGCAACGTCACGAAGGTCGCTTCGCAATATATGCCGGCATTCGCGCAGCGCCTACCCGGCCCGCGAGCCTCATGCGGCTAAGGTGCTCGGCGCATCGGCGCTCGTTATGCCTGCGGCTTACGCCTCATGCGAACGACCAGACGCGCGAAAGCCACCGGCACCGCGACTACGGATGCTACCGTGCCAGCGCAGCGCAAAGTCGACGCCAGATGCTTTTTGCTTTTCCTTGCGAGCAAATTAGCGTCGTGATAGCGGCGCAATTATCGTGCACTCCAGCGGCGACTATTCGTTGACCACCGATGCATCCAAAACTCCATCGGCATCGTTTATGTCGGTGACAACTGCAAACCCTAAGTCGGTTAAACCAATTCGCTCGGCGACCGTGGCGAAATGTAGGCGTCCTGCCACCGTCTTCGGTTCCTGAAATCCGCCGAGGAGTGCGGTGTTCGTCGTGCCCTTCGTCTCGAAAACAATGTACCGGGAGCCACCAGTTAGCTGAACCATGACTGCCCAGTCAGGGTTGTAAGCGCCGAACGGCGTCGGTACGGTGAATCGCGCGGGTAGCTTTACAAATGCCTTAACGTCTTCGCGCTGAAGTAGTGCAAGGGCAAACTCCTTCTCAATATTCTTGGAGTCGACTACGACATGAGCGTAGGGTGACTTCTCACTAAAATCGACAGGGTCTCCAGCGGCGTTCGACACGATGTTGCCGCCCGGACCCATGTATCCCTGCAAGTCCGCCTGCTCGAGCAGCGTCAGCGGATACCAGCGCTCGTCGTCCGGCCGCTCCTCTGCGACGAGATCGTACTGCAATCCTTTCGCTAGGAAGAGCGCTTTTGTCTCGTTGAGGAGCTGCGCGACACGGCTCGTGTAGGCCTGAGGGTTCGTGCGGAACTGTTGCAATGTGCCGGATTCAGTCAAGACAGCTGCAATCGTTGCGCGGGTGAGCTGAGTCCGGTCAGCGAGCACTGAAAGAATGTCGGGGAGGTCTTCGCTATCGATGTATGCGACTGTCGTCCGCCGAACCTTCTCGAGATCAGCAGAGATTCCACCCTGATCAATCCGCTCCACGCGCGCCGTACGCCATTCACCCTTCCGCAGGGGAACAGGCGGCATTTCCCTGAGCGTCTTGACGAGCTCGGCGCGAAGCTCCGTCTCCTCGACCTGCAACCGGTATTCGGTACGATGTCGGATACGACTCCAGAGCGCCTGGAACTCGGAGCTCTCCAGCTGTTGCCGTATCAGAGGTACTGTGACGCGCTCGGATGCTCTCTTAATGTCAATTGGCCGGGCGAGCCGCTTGATGAGTGAGAGCAGGGCGAGCTGCCCGTTCTCCTGCGGGACTACAGCGGCGACCAGTGCGCGCAGTGCAGCACTGCTCTCCTGCACCGACTTGCGGAGCGTTTCGCTCACCGCACCGCCGGCATCGATGTAGCCGCCGGCGAGGAGCGCGGTGAAGAGAGACCGAGCGGCGCCGGCTCCGATTGGAATGGCCGCTCCGCCGACATCCGGATCGTTATAGGTAAGTCTCGCAAATCCATCCACAGTGACTTTGCCGAATTCAATTCCGAGGTCCTCGGCGAGCTCACGCTGGAGGTTGTCAGCGAACTCTTCAAACGACTCGTTCGCGATCACGGTGAGCCTATTGACGGTGAATCCGCGAACTCGGTTGCCGTGGCCGTCGACGCACAGCCGCAGACCCCGGCCGACGCTCTGCCGTCGCCACCTCTCAGACCCCATGTTCCGCAACACGCAGATTTGGAACACATTCGGATTGTCCCACCCCTCCTGAAGGGCAGAGTGGCTGAAGATGAAGCGCAACGGGGTGCCGGGTGTGGTGAGGCCCGCCTTGTCTTTCATAATTTGCACGTAAGCAAGCTCGGCCTGCTGCCGACCGGCCGAGGTGTTTTCTGCAGTGTCGACGAGGCGCTCGACGCCGCTCTTACGATCACGGTCCACCGAGAAGTAGCCCTGATGTGCTCCTCGTGCCACGGCATCTGCTGGGTGTTCCGCCAGCAGAGTGGTGAACTCCGGCTCTCGCGCGATGCGCGTGTACTCCTCCTCGAATATGCGCGCATACTCACCGGGCTGCTCAAGCCCGTTGGCGTCGTACCCCCTGTACTTCGCTACCGCGTCGATGAAGAACAGGCTGAGTACCTTGATCTGCAGGCCGCTAACCGCGAATTCCTGCTCTTTCCGCAGGTGCTGCCGAATGGTCTGAGCGATCATTTCGCGGGTGCGTTCTTCGACGCCGACGTCGTCACCGATCGACTCACCCGGATGTAGCGGTTCAGCGACAGTGTCGAGGCGAATCCGTTCAGGCGTCACGCTGATCTCGGTGAGCGTGAGGTCCGCATACAATTCGCGGCCGGTGACATCGCGCAGATTGTCGCCGTTGCGGGCAGTTACCGTCTTGCGCACGGTTCTTCCACCCTGCTCAACGTCCACCTCAATTCGGGCGCTGAACGCGCCGGCGGCACGTTTCACTGCCTTCAACTGCAAATACGGCCTCGTACCGCCGGACTCAGTGACGAGCGAATCTATCTCAATCTGTTTAACGAGTTGTTTCTCGTATGCCGCGATCGCGTCTAAACGATAGATCAGATTATTCCGATCGTACTTCGGGTGGGTCGCTGAGTACCGCAATACCGCAAGTGGTTTGAATTTCTCGAGCGCGACGCGACCAGCACCGGGCTTCCTCTTAGGGTTGCCATCGTCGCCGTAAACGCTTTGCGGCTCGTCGATGATAACTACCGGTGACGTCGCCGAGATCAGGTCGATCGGACGTTCATCATCTAGACTCTCGCTCGGCTTGTGGATTGTATTCGACGCTTTATTGACCGACCCGATGGTTACAACCATAATCTCGATGGCCGGGGATGTCGCAAAGCTGCGCACACGCGAGGGATTCGCGCCGTCGTACGCGAAGTACTGCATGGGCGCGGAATAGAGGGCAGCGAAATGCAACTCAAGCATCCGCAGAGAGCTCAGAACACCTTCTTTGATTGCGACCGAAGGCACCACGACGATAAATTTCGAAAAACCGTACAGCTTGTTAAGCTCGAATACGGTACGCAAATAGACGTAGGTCTTACCCGTGCCCGTCTCCATTTCCACGGTAAAATTCATTGAAGTGAGAGAGTCCTCTGGAGCAAAACCCTGTCTCAGTTGCACAGCGCGCAAATTCTCGAGTACCGTGTCGGCATCAAGTACGAGGCGGTTTGCTACACCAGAATCGGCCGCGGTTATTAGGCCGGCGTGCATCCCAGGGTGAGCGTAAACATCGAACGTGCCGCTCATCACGTCCTGACCGGCGAAGACTCCGGCGACAGCGTCAATCGCCGCGCGCTGGTAGTCGAGGTCAGCCTCGAAGGTGAACTTCATCCGCTCAGATACTCCTAAACGTGGTGAAACCGGCTTGTTTGATTGCAGCGTCGAGGTTGAGTTTGGCAGAAGAGTCAACAAATCCTGTGTCTCGAACGACGAGGGTGACGTCGGTGTCAACTGGGTTCTCGGAACGCCATCTGACGAGCGCGCGGCCGATTTCAGTGGCGCGGGCAGTGGTGACGTCTTCGCCGAAGAAAGCATAAAGTGTTCCGCGGCCGAGATTATATAGCGTGCTGCCGGCAATCTCGCGGGTCTCGACTGGGGTGTTAAGTTCAATTCCGAGGCGGAGCATCATCTCAACAAGTAGATCGTCCGTTGTGCGGCCGTCCACAAGGTTGTCCACTGCGTCGAGCAGGCTCAGTTCACCGGTACCGTCCCAGGCGCGCAGGTTGGAGGACGCAAGGCGGTAGGAACGGAATCCGAGATCGACGGACGCGGACTCAAACGTCGGGTTCTCGGCTATTATCGTGCCTGCGCGACGCAAGCGCTCGCGCGTGATGTCGGCAATCGTGTCGTATCCTCCTGCCGCCACGGGCTCATCGAGCTGCACGAGGATGTAGCGCCGGTTCCCTCCGTCCGCGGCGTTCAGGTTCATTACCGCGTGGCCGGTCGAGCCGGAGCCGGCAAAGAAGTCGAGAACAAGGGCATTCGGATTCGATTCCGATACCGCAGAAATCCAGGTTCCCAGAATCTCTGTATCCTTTGAGTAAGGGAATATGCCTTCACCCAACAATTTTGCGAGCGCATATGACGCTGATGCCCGTTCCTTTGTAAACACGGGTTTGATGGCTTGAGTGTTCATTTCCGCAAGGAAGCGCTTATACCGCGGCACCGTATTTTCATCTGGGCCAAATAAGATGCGTCCGCTTTTGATATCGCTCGCCATCCGCTCGGGATTGAGCCTCCACCCGGCCTCGGGCATCCGAACTGGATTTCCTGTTGCAGGATGAATGACATCGTAACGCGACTTGGAAGTTGCGGACGGCTTCGTTAGGTTATCGGGCTGGAAGGCCCGACCTTGCTCATCAATTTGGTCGTATCGGAAAACCGCAGGTTCTAGAATGTCGCGTAGCTTTCGCAATTCTTGGCGAAAGAGTTCGGTGGCTTTCCGTGACTGATGGCCTGATTTTTCCCAAGCGTTGGTCGCCGCAGCAGAGGCAATGTCATGCCCCTTCTTTGGCTCAATCCATCTGGTGTCATTCGCTTCCAATAGGCCGCGGTTTTTGGCGTAGATGAGCATATAGTCGAGTCCACCCGAAGTGAAGCGTGCGTCATTCTTGCTGCCACCCTGCCAGACGACGTTAGCCGCGAAGTTCTCGGCCCCGAAAACGCGGTCTAGTAGAAGCTTGAATCGCGCGTGTTCGGTGTCATCGATCGCCGCAATCAGCACGCCCGTTTCTTTGAGTAATGAATGCGCTACGAGCAGACGCGGGTAAATCATGCTCAACCACTTTGCGTGCCGTGCTGAAGCGAGACGGCGCTCCTCCGCCCGATCCGATTCGACTCCGACCTGGGTCACGCCGACCTCGTCGCGGAGCCCGGCGTCGGTCTCATGCTCAGCGATGGTGGACATTCGCTTGTCGTCGTAGACGAAGTCATTGCCGGTGTTGTACGGCGGGTCGATGTAGACGACGTCAACCTTGTTCGTGTATCCGCGGCGCAAGAGGCGCAGGACTTCGAGGTTGTCGCCTTCAATAACGATGTTGCTCGTGTCGTCCCAGTGGACGGACTCGTCGGGTCGGGGTAGCAGCGTTCCGGTCGCGGGCAGGGTCGAGAGCTGGCGTGCTTCCGCCATCCCGACCCAGCGCAGGCCGGAGGTTTCGGTGCCGGGGGCTTCGGCGGCATCGCCGAGCAGGGTACGCAGCACGTCGAGGTCGATGCGGCCGTCAATCACCGCATCGGGAAACAGTCCCGCGAGCAGGGCGGCATTGTTGCGAGCTTCACCTGGTCCGGTCTCGTCGCGTAGGGGAGGGAAGGAAGTGCCGTCGGCGGCGTCGGGAGTCGTCACGGTCCAACTTTAGTTTCCATGGCGGGCGGGACATCACCAGAAGCGCCTTCACGAGCGTTGCCGTTTTCTCCATACAGCTCGGTGGCGATGTCGGCGATCCGTGCGCGGAGTTCGCGAGCCCGCACGTTAAGGGAAATCCGCTTTTGCATGGCCTTCTCGCGAGCGGCGTCGCGGATGGCGGTGGCGAGTTCGCCCTCCAGAACGCCCACCCGCCGGCGCAATTCAACCGCGTTCACCGGACTGAGGGCGGGGGACGCCGGCCGGCCGTCCGCGGCCGCCGTGCGCACCAGATCGCCGTACATCATGACCAGATTTGTGCGAGCGAGGTTCGAGATTTCAAGTGCGTGCGCGGCGATCGCCGCTACAGGAACGAGCAGGTGCGCTTCAATTACGGACATCCCGACATCGATCCGACTGAGGCGTGTGAGGGCGAGTGACAGCACCGAATGATCGTCCGACGCCTGCAGTCCGATCACTGCGGGGCGCGGCATGGACCGGTGCAGCAGTTCCGCGACCCGCCGGCGATCGGCCGGCCTCACGTGCTCGGCGAGCACCACGGACAGCACGGGGATCATGTCGACGCGCACGTCCTCGCTCACGACCGCAGCGGCGCCAATCGTCGTCGGGCTGAGCACGCCGACAATTGCCGCGGAGGAGATCGTCCGGCCGAGCAGCCGCGCATCCGAGGGTGCGCTCTGCTCCCACTGCGCGACGATGTCCTTCTTCGTCACTCGGTGCGTTTCGCGCGCGCGGACGGGAAGGCCGAGGAGCTCGGCGAGATCGACCGGCGTGGAACTCACGGGACGATCGCCAGCCAGGCAATAACGTCTACAGACTCCAGGCCCGGAACGGAGGCGTCCGTTCCCAGCAACGACGGCGCCGCTTGGAAGATGGATGCGGCAAGCTTCTGCTCGGCTTGGCCGGATGCGGCAAGCACCACCACGTCGAGCAGTCCGCGATAATGCCGCATGTCGCGGCCGCGCCTGGTCACTTTGTCGAAATCGCGCAGTGCGTCCTCGTCCGGTTCGACGCGATCGAGGCCGTGTCGACGCAAAACGTCCAAGGCAAGCTTGGGCTCATCGATCGGATGCGCTAACCGGCCGTCTTGTAATACGTAGGCGAGCACGTAAGGAGCGAGCGGATACGAGGCCGAGAAAGTAAAGGCGTCGTTCCGCACTCGCAGTAGAAATACCGCGCCCGGCGCGAGCCCATCGCTCGCCAATGCCTCATCAAATCGACTTACTCCAAACAGCGCGAGCGGCCAACTGCCAATGAGCCGTAGCTCGTCGCGCGGCCGCGACGAGGCATCCATCCGGAAATCAGACAGGGTCATGTCGGTAATAGACAGGCCGCCCGCGAGGTCCTCCATGGTGGGCGCCGCCTTCTGCAGCTGTTCGAGCTGCAAGCGGCGGTAGTCGAGATCGTTCATCTCCGAGGAATCAAGCACGTTCTCTTCACCCGTGGCCGAGACGTCGAGCAGCTTCATCCTGCTCGAAACCCTGCCTTCAAGGTTGATGTACGAGTCGAGGTCGTCCGTCGGCCAGAAATTCACCAGTTGCACGCTGTCATTCGTCGAGCCGAGCCGGTCGACACGGCCGAACCGTTGCACGATGCGGACCGGGTTCCAATGGATGTCGAAGTTGACGACCGTATCGCAGTCCTGCAGATTCTGGCCCTCGGAAATCGTATCAGTTGCGATCACAATGTCGATTGGAGGCGTCACTTCGGTGCCGCCCTTCGAGTGCGGCGAGAACGCGGTCAGAACGCTGTGCATGTCGCGGTGCGCAAGCGGCGCCGTCGTGCGCGTGCGCTGTCCAGTGATCAGCGCTGAGTTCAAGCCAAGCTCGTGGGAAGCCCACGACGCCACGTGCTCGTACAGGTACTCGGCGGTGTCACTGAATGCGGTAAAGATCAGCACTTTGCGGTTCCCCGCGTTGAATGGTTGCTCGGTCTTCTCGCGGAGAAAGCGCTTCAGCTCGGCGAGCTTTGCATCTCGGGCAGCATCCACCTGCCCGACGTCCGCAAGCAACGCCGCGATGGTGGCGCGGTCCGACTCGAGGTCCTGCCGCCAGCCGCTGCGATTCATATCCTGTAGGAAAACTTTGACCCGGCCGCCAACCGCGTCCTCGAGATCCGGGTCGTCCAGGGTGAGCGCCTCAGCGGCACCGGCGTCATCGATCGAGGTTCCGAGCACTCCGTCGGTCTCGAAGCGGTCGAGGCGCTCGATGGAGGCGTCGATTGTGGCGAGGATCTTCGTCAGCGTAAGCCCAAGGGAACGTACCGAGGACTCCAGGCGCTTGAGCAGGCCGACGCGCAGCAGATGGACGACGTTATTTTCACGGTCCGTCTGTGCCCACTTGCGTTTGCCGCCAGTGATGAGCGCTCGGTCGTACATGTCCGCGTACCGTGCCAGGTGCGTCGGTCGCACATAACTCGTCGGCTTGTAGGCGGCCAGGGTGAGGCGCAGGATGGCGCGGTTGATCTCCTCAAGTGGCATCATCCCGCCATCTAGATCGATGCCGGGTACGAGGGTGATTGGTTTGCGGCGATCCGGAAACTTGCCGGTGTCAGCGATGCCGTAGTACTTCTCGATGTGTTTCCGCGAACGCGCGATCGTTACCAGGTCGAGCAGACGGATGTAGTCCATCCCGAGCGTGCCGACCAGCGCCTTTGCTGTGCGTTTCTCCTCAGGAGCCTTCTGCCAGGCGTTGAACCGGGTTTGCGCCTGGCGGAGCGTCTGGCCGATGTCCTTTATGCCGTCGCCCGCAAAAGCCGTGTCGTCGCCCTCGGTCGCGAACAGCACTTGATTGCGTAAGTCGGCCAGGCGGGTGTTCACCGGCGTAGCCGAGAGCATCAGCACCTTTGTGCGCACGCCGGATTTCAGAACGGCGTTCATCAGTTGCTCATAGCGGGTCGTCCGGTCGGTAACCTGCGGATTGTTGCGGAAGTTGTGTGACTCGTCGATCACGACCAGATCGTAGTTGCCCCATTCAATGTGCGAGAGGTCGATGCCACCGCTGCTCCCGGATTCACGCGACAAATCGGTGTGATTCAGCACATCGAACGCGAAACGGTCGTCACGTAGCGGATTGCGGGTGTCGTTTGCGCGATAGAGCGTCCAATTCTCGCGCAGGCGCTTCGGCGCAAGTACAAGCACGCGGTCGTTGCGCAACTCGTAGTACTTGATCACCGCAAGCGCTTCGAACGTCTTACCAAGACCGACACTGTCAGCGATGATGCAGCCGTTGTGGCGCTCAAGCTTTTCGATTGCGCCGAGAACGCCGTCGCGCTGGAACTTGTATAGCTTGTTCCAGACGAGCGTGTCGTAGAAGCCCGTGCGACCTCGCGCCTCCGTTTCCTCACCCGACTCGTCGACGAAGTCTCGGAAGAGCGCCGTCACGATTCGGAGGTACACAGATTCGGGGGAGCGCGGCTCGCACAGCGCTCGCGCCGCTTCGAGAAAATTCCCGGTCGTCGGGCTCGATGCTGTCGCATGATGCCACGCCTGCTCAAACGCGGCCGCGATCTGCCCAACTTGGTTCGCGTCCGCGAACTCCATCGGGAGGTGCAAGCTCGGCGACGCGACCAGCCCGAGGCTTTCAGCTTCTAAGCCAGCACCTTGGACGGCGTACGGGAAGGAGCCGTGTACGACGGTGGAGGTGTCTCGAGTGCGGCGGGCGAGCGTTCTGATCTGCATCCGTCGCTCGGCCCACTCGATGAACTCTCGCGCAACCCGGTGCTGGGTGAGGCGGGAGCGCAGCAGGTTCTCTTCGTCGAGGCCGTTTAGTGGGTAGTCGTGCAAGCTGTTCTGCCACAGCAGCAGGCGGACATCGACGCCATCCAGTTCCGCCTTCAACGCGTCGTGAACGAAGATCGAGAACGATTCGGACAGCGAGTCAAGCGACCTGGCATTGGTCAAGTGAGCGCGCAAGCGGTCGATTGGCCGGCTGTCGTCGATCGTCATGCGAACCCTCTCGGTGATAGCTGCACGTCTCGCCCGTCCACAGGCGCCCCGGTGCTGGGGCTGATGCTACCGGTGCGCGGTTCTTGCGATGGGTGGCCCCCATCGCGTTCGTGTCTGTTGACGATCTTGCGGACGAGTGGCGAGACCACGCCCGGAGTTTAGAGGGAGGGGAGACAGCCCTTAACCGGTCGTGCGACGCTGACGGTATGGCCGGTCCCCGCACTCCTCTAGCGCGAGCCGCGTTGGTCGCGAACGGGATGGTGTGGTTCGGGGCGTCGGTGATGTTCTTCGCGATCGCCGGCGAGCAGACCTATGCGGCGTTCACCGGTGAGTGGTTCAACGTCCTCGGCTGGGCGCTGATCCTGGCCGTGGCCGTGGCTGTCGTGGGTGTGATCGAGAACCGGAACATTCGCGCGGGGAAGAAGCACCGGCCAAGGCCGCGGCGCCGATGACTCGTGCAGCTCAGGCTGCCCTGGTGGTCTGGCTTCTTCTGCTGACCGGCCTGTTCGCCGTGCCGGTGGCCGGTGCACTGTATCAGGCGCGGGATCCGGGGTATACGTGTCTGGTGCACCGGCAGGCGCCGCCGTCGAACGGCGTCGACTACGAGTGGCAGGTGCGGGGACGGATCACCCCGTTCCCGCTGGGGTTGGAGTGCACGTTCATCCGGCAGTCCGGGGAGGAGATCGTCTCCGGTCCGGGCTGGCTGCTGACGCTGTTCGCCGGCACCGCCGGCGAGTTCGGTGCGGCATCGATCGCTGCGATGGTGTGGCGGGTACCTCGACCGGCCTCCTCGCGCCGGACCGCCGCCTAACTCGAGCACACCGACCAGAGCTCGGCGCGTGGCGACCGGGGGGCGAGGGGGCTCTCCCCCTCGTGCGGCCGGCCCGATTCGAGTCGGCCCGCACGCACGTTCAGAGCGCGAGTGTTTGAAACATGAGGACGGTGGAGCCGATGGGTGTGCCGAAGTCGGTGTAGTCGTGAGTCGCGGGGTGGTTGCTGATGAGGTCGAGGGCGACCAACTCCTCCTCGGACTCGTTGATCATCGGGTCCGGGTCGTCTTCCCACGCGCGCAGCACCTGACGGTTGGTGTCGAGGACTCGCTAGAGTCCTCAGACTCCGGCGACGGGGCCGGTCGTCTCGTACTTGAATACGAGCGCGGTCGCGGTGGGCCAGCCGTGCGCGGCCGCGGCGACGATGAGCGCTCGCGCGGCCGCCGCGATCGCGACCCGGTCGGGTCCGCGACCAGCCGCGCGGCGAGGAGCCGATCCGACTCGGGCACGTCGCTTTGAGGAGCAGCGGCTTCTGCCCTATCTCGATCGCAGGATCGCCCCTACTCTCAGGGCTACCGCCGCCGCAAGAAACCGGGCGCGGGTCACCGCTGGACGACGTGAGCTCGGAGCATGAACCAGTACTCCTGGCCCCCGTCGCACGCATCCGCGAGAGAAGTGGTGCCGGAGCGCGCCTCTCAGCACGACCGGTCTGGTGCCCGGCGGCCAGACGATCGGAGAACCGATGAACCCGACGCTCGACAACACCCTCCTGCTGTCGCCGCTCATCGTCCCGCCCGAGGCCGAGATGAAGAAGGCCCTGCTGCTGAGCGAGCGGTTCTCGACGATCGCTCCGCGAGGATTCCCTCCCACCGAGACGCTGGCCGAGATGAAGGAGCGAGGCTGGTGGATCCCCGCTCACCTCGATGACCTCGACGAATCGACTCGAGACCGAGCCGTCCGCGAGTGCATCGACGCCGCAGGACGGTACTCCTTCACGACCGACGACTGGAAGCACTCCGACAGGCTGTTCGCCCGCAAGCTCCCCTACGAGCTGGAGCACTGGCTCGTCGAGAACGACTACCTCAGGCCCGCTTCCGACGACGGCTCCGAGTTCCGAGCGAGCCGGGAGAACCTGGTCCCCGGGCTCCTCGCGATCTGCGGTCGGCGCCTGTGCCAGGCGAACGGATGGCAGTACGGCGTGGCCACGACCGCAACGGCCCGACAGGCGCTGTTCTCCATCGACGAGGCCACCGATGAGCGGGCTCTTGCCCTCACGCTCTACGACATCCCGGAGCCGCATCCGGACGCCACCTTCGAAGACATCGTGGCCTTCCGGCAGAGCAAAGAAAAGCTCCTCGCCCGCTACCTCGACGGCCTCCGGGACGTGCGGCTCGCCGTCGCCGAGGCGGAGGACGGCCGGGAGCTCGAGGACGCGCTCCTCACCTACAAGGCGCGGGTCTCCGAGCTGCATCGAGCATCCGGACCTCTGAAGGGCGAGGGCGGCGGGCGACTCGATCCGATGACTCTGCTGATCCCGATGACCGAGGTCGGCGTCGCGGTCGGAGACTGGTTGACCTCAGGGCCGAGCTTCGCTCCGATCGTCCTGGCGGTGCGGGCCGTCGCCTCGGTCGTCACTCTGCGCCGGCACGATGCGACGTCGTACCTCTCCGCCGCGGTGGCGAAGAACCTGATCGAGGCGCCGGAGAGCCGGGCGGTGACGGTCGGCCTGCGGGACTGACGGCGTCACAGCGACTCCGGCCGTGTCTCCGCCGACCGCGGGCGCGGCCAGTGATCTGCCACCACCACTTCGGTACCGTCTCCCCCATGCCCGACCCCACTCCCGACACCCCCGAGGTCGCCGCCGAGCACCTCCGCGCCGAGCTGCAGCTGCGGCGCTTCGGGAGGCTCCGCCTCACCATCGACATGGCGCTGGGCAGCGGGATCCTCGCGCCCTACGACCTCGTCGTCCTCCGCCTCGACACCGGAGCGGAGGTCATCCGCGTGAAGGCCGATCTCACCGATCCCCACTACCTCCTCGGTCAGGTCGAGCTCGACCTCGAGACGAAGACGGTCGCCGAGTTCCTCGAGGAGTGGCGCCCCGCCTGACGGGGCCGGCACAGCCGCGATCCCGGTGACGGGACGGGGCCGAGGCGACCGGAGCAGGACTCCGGAGATCCGCACCCCTCGCCTCACAGATCCGCAGGAACCCTGTCCCGCTCCTCGCCGGCGACCACCACCGGCACCCACGCCCCGCGCGCCGGCCGCCCCGCCCACCACACGTACACCCCAGCGGCGACCACGGCGCCTCCGGCCGCGATAGCCCACCACGGGAACCCGGCGACGTCGGGCGACTCCCCCGCGGCGTCCACGTCCGACTGCGGCGTCGGGATCACGCGTTCGCCGGTGACGAGGATGCGGTGGGTGTTGATCCCGAGCGGGGTGCAGGTGACGAGGGTCAGGAGGTCCTGGCCGGGCTGCACGAGGAGGCTCTGCGTGTCCTCCGGCTCGACGACGAGCGTCTCGCGCACGCGGTAGGTGACCACCTCGCCGTAGACCTCGATGGTGAAGGTGTCGCCGACGTCGACGCGGTCGAGGTGGGTGAAGAGCTCGGCCGAGGCGAGGCCGCGGTGGCCGGTGAGCACCGAGTGGGTGGAGGGGCCGCCGACCGGCAGGGCGGTGCCCTCGAGGTGGCCGACGCCGCGCTCCAGGACGGCGTCGCTCGTGCCGTGGAAGATCGGCAGGTCCACGTCGATGGCGGGGATCCGGATCCGGGCCATCAGTCCCTCGGCGTCGCCGCGCAGGAGGGAGGAGTAGCGCTCGCGGTCGGCGACCTGCTCGTCGTCGGCGAGGGGGAGGCGCTCGTTCGCGGCGACGGCGGCGCCGCCTCCGCTGAGGCTCTGGTTGTAGGCGCGGGCCTCGACGAGGTTCTGCCGGAGGGTCTCGGCGCCGAGGTCGGTGATGTCCTGCGTGAGTGAGTCGATCTCGCGCGCCTGCTCGACGGCGCTGAGCCAGCTGGCGGCGACAGGGTACAGCAGCAGCGCCACTCCCGAGAGGCTGATGAGCGCGATGACCAGCGGGGCGATCGGCAGCCGCCACCGCGGCCGGCGGTGGATCCGCCTCCGCGGAGGAAAAGGGCTGGAGACAGAGGAATGCGGGGCACCCGACGGGTGCCCCGCATTCGACTTCGTCATGGTGTGACGTTACTCCGCGGTCTGAGCAGCCAGCGCGGTGCGGCGGCGCGAGGCGATCAGGCCCGAACCGATCGCGAGGGCGAGGAGCGCGCCTCCACCGAGGGTGAACCACTGCGCGCCGCCACCGGTGAGGGGCAGGGCGAACGCCGGCACCTGGGTGTGGAGGAACTCGACGTAGTTCTGGATCGGCGCGGTGGCCGAGCTCGGTCCGGCGACGACCTGCGTCAGCACCTGGGCCGGGGTGGGCAGACGGAATCCGGCTGGCGGGGTCAGCTCGCGGACGTAGTAGTTGCCCGGCGTGATGATCGGGATCTCGACGATGCCGTTCGCTCCGGTCGTCCAATTCTGGTTGCCGTTGATGAACACCGGGTTCTGGCCGAGGTTGGCGTCGTTCTCGGTGAGGAACACCTGGTAGACCGCACCCGCGAGCGGCACGCGGTTGGCGCCGTTGTTCTGGTAGGCGTACACGGTCAGCTGACCGATCGGGGTGCTGCCGGTGACCGTCTCCGTGGCCCCGTTCACGACGCTCGTCGCCGAGTTGGTGATGATGCCGTTGGCCGGGATGGCGGTGGCGCGGGTGAGCACCGTGAGGGTGACGACGCCGCCCTGCAGGCCCTGGAGCTTGGTGAGGCCGGACTGCAAGAAGTTCAGCGTCACGTTCCGGGTCGCGGCGTCGTAGCCGAGCGTGTAGTCCGTGTTCGCGATGAACGCCGGTGCGGGCGCGGTGCCCGCGGCGCTGGTCACCGTGATGCCGGTGGGCGCGACGCCGGCCGGTCCGGTCGGCAGGTAGGTCAGCTCGGCGGGGAGCGTGTCGGTGAGGGTGAACGCGTCCAGCGTGTCACCGGTGGCGAGCACCGGGACGTCCGAGGCGATGGCCCAGCGGATGAGGTCGGGGTTGCGCGCCTCGACCGAGTTCGCCGCCGCGGGGACGCGCGTCTTGGTGAGCTCCGTGACCGCGTTCTTGGGGTAGACGTGGACGTCGTAGATCCACTGGTTCGCCGGCGCACCGGTCGGGCCCGTCGGGAACGGCAGAGTCACGAGGAACGGCGCCGCGCCGTTGGTCGCTCCGGCGGGGAGCTGGGTCTCGGTCACGAGGTAGAGGCCGAGCGGCATGCTCGCGCCGTTGTTGAACACGGCCTCGCCGTCCGTGCCGCTGGTGGCGGTGAAGGTGTCGGCGGCGGTGACACGGGTCGCGGCGGTGCCCGGGGTCAGGTTCGCGACCTGGTTCCAGCCGTCGGGCGTGGTGAGGTCGACGCCCTGGACGCGCGCGGCGGTGAACACGGCGCCGGGCAGCGCGTCACCGGGGACCGTGATCTCCTGGCCGGTGCCGATCGCCTGGCCGTTGTTGGAGCCCAGCGCGAGCTTGTGCACGGTGAGGGTGCGGCTGATGGTCGGGTCGATGTTGCCGGGCAGCGTGACCGCTGACGCCGGCGCGACGGCGGTGAAGACCGCCGCAGCGCTCAGCGCGAGGACGCCGGCTGCGGCGGCGAGCCGCCTGGTGAGTGAGCGGGACATGTGATCTCTCCTACTGAGGTCGTGAGTGCTGGTGTCGTGGAGTCGAAGGTGTGCGGGAAGGGGTCTGCGGGAGAGCGCCGGGGCTCTCGGTCGGGGCGTCACCGGGAGGGGCCTCGCAGCCTCCGGCGCCGCTCCCAGAGGAGGAGGCCGAGTGCGAGAGTGAGCACCGACCCCCCGCCCAGGAGGAACGCGTCGGTGCTGGCGCCACCGGTCAGCGGCAGGCGTGTGGGGTCCACGGGGGCGTTGACGAAGCGGTAGACCGCGGTCTGACCGGCCGTGGGGGCCGTGATCGTCCGCGAGGCGACCGGGGACCACGTCGTCCCGGTCAGGCGCTCGAGACGCAGTTCCTGGTACGCGAGGCGGCGGGTCGGATCCGTCGCCGCCTCGGACAGCGTGTAGCCGTGGCCCGGTCGCACCTCGAAGGTGCTCGCCGGGTTGCCCGCGGCGGCGTACTCCGCGCCGGCCCGGGTCTCCGTCGGGAGCGTCGCTCCGGCCAGTGCGGCGGGCGTCGCGGTGACGCGCCAGTCGGCCGCCTGGAAGCCGGTCTGGGGGCGCAGGACCTGCTTGACCAGGGTGATCGTCGCGCTGGCGTTGTCCACGGTGCAGGTGACGGCGGCGCCGTTCGTCGGGGTCACGTCTCCGGCCGCGCTCACGGTGAGGGCGGCGCCGGTGTCGGTGCGGCACTGCCAGGGTGCGGTCTGCACATAGGTCGCGGAACCGCCGGTCTCGGCGAGCCGGTAGGCGGCACCCGGGGTGACGGGGATCGCCGACACGCCCGCGGAGCCTGCGCGGCCGGTCGGGCCGGGCAGGGCGCCGGTCGGCCCGGTGGCGCTGAGCGTGAAGTCGCTGGGCAGCGCACTGCCGGAGCTCACCGTCTTCACGAGCGTGAGCGAGGCCGTGGGCCGGTTCACGATCGAGCACTCGACGACCGCCGCGGAGGCGATGCCGGTGAGGCTCGCGCTGATGACGGTCCCCGACTGCGAGAACGTGGTCGCCCGGGCGGCGCCGTTGACCGTGCAGGCGCCGCTGACGAACGCGAAGCCCGTCTGCTGCACCTCCGAGACGGTGAGCGTCGCCCGCGACGCCTCCGTGCCGAACAGGACGATCCAGGCGGCCTGGCCCGCCGCGTCCGTCTGCTGGCGGGGCGACTGTTCCGGCAGCAGGGCGACGGTGCCCGCCGTGGCCGTCGCGGTCGTGCCCACGGTCCAGTCCACGCCGGGGCGGGTCGTGCCGGAGGCGTCCCGGATCGTCTTGGTGATCCGCACGGTGGAGGCGGGGCGCGGGGAGTTGAAGAAGGTGCAGGTGACGTTGACGCCGAGCCGGTTCGGGAGGGTGACCGTCCCGGTCGGGTTCGAGCCCGTGCTCACCCGCACGCCGTCCGCGTAGCACTCGTAGATGCTCGTGTAGGCGGTGATCGGGGAGGCGGAGCCCGCGGCCATCGCCTCCGAGACCGTCACCGTGCTGTTGATCGGAGTGGGGAAGGGGCCGATCTGCGCGGTCTGGCGGCCGGTGGTGGCGCCGGTGGTGGTGGCCGTGGCGAACGGCGACGCCGGGGAGCCGGCGGCGGCCGTGAGCTGGAACTGGTCCGCCGCGGCCAGGCGGCCCACCACGCTCTTCTGCACGGTGATCGTGGCCGGCGAGGAGCAGCCGGAGAGGTCGACGGCGTTGACGCTCACGCGCGGCGTGCCGCTGACGCGGGTCCAGGTGGTGGCGTCGAACTCGTACGCGCTGCCGGGGATGGCCGGGACACCGTTCGCGGCGGCGACGTCGCCGTTGGCGAGGTAGACGGTTCCACGCGGCGAGAAGGCGATGCCGTTGATGTTGGCGAAGGCGGCGTCGGTCCCCGTCACGGCCTTCGCGATCGAAGTGTTCACCGGGAGGGTGCCGCCGGTCGCCGCGGCCAGGGCGTCGGCCGGCACGGTGAAGATCGCAGCGCTGCTGGCGTTGTTGACCGAGCCCGCGCCGACGACGTAGAGGTTGCCGCGAGCGTCGAACGCCATGTCGCCGTTGCCGTTGGGGGTTCCGGAGGTGGGGAAGGAGCCGACGAGGGCGAACCGGGTGGCGACGGGGTTCGCCTCCGTGAAGCTCCAGATGTAGAACTGGCCGCTCGCGAAGCTGCCGAACAGGTACCGGCCCGTCCGGAGGTCGACCGCGCCGGCGACGATGCTGCCGGTCACCTGCGCTCCGCCGGCCACGGTCGTGTACGCGCTGTTCGCGATCCTCTGGAAGCCCGCCTCCGGCGTCCACTTGAGGACGGCGTCGACGTCCGTCGCGTCGGACGAGCGGTCCAGCGCGTACGCGAAGGCGCCGTTCGCGCCGACGCCGAGCGCGTTGGCCTCGGCGGTCCCCGACCAGCTGCCGATCGAGGTCAGGGATCCCGTGACGATGTCGGCCTGCTGCAGGGCGCCGGCCGCCGTGAGGGAGTAGAAGCGGCCGGTGTCGCAGAACAGGCGCGGCGTCTGCACGGTGTTCGTGAAGGTGCAGAGCACCTCCGCTCCCGCCTCGCTGGGGATCGTGATCGACCCTGCGGCGGAGGCTCCGGAGGCGATGACCGTGCCGCCGCGCGAGCACTCGTAGCTGTTGGAGTACCCCAGGCCCGCGCCCGCGGTCTGCGCCTCGGCGATCGTGTACGTCGCTCCGGACTGCACGGTGAGGCGGCTGATCTGCGCGGCCTGGATCCCGGTGGCGGTGCCCGTGGTGGTCGCCGACGCGAGGACCGTCGTGCCGCTGCGCACCGAGAGCGTGAACTGGTCGCCCGTGGCGCTGCGCACCGGCAGGTTCTTCCGGACGGTGAGGGTCGTCGCGGCCTGGATCGTCACCGACGTGGGGGCGGAGGCGATGAGGCCGGTGGGAGTCGTGGTCCCGGTGCTGTACGTCCCGGCGGCGGCGGCCACCACGTCCACCGAGATCGTGCAGGAGGTCGCGCCCGCGGCGAGGTCGCCGCCGACGGTCGAGACGGAGGAGGATCCGGCGGCCGCGGTCACGGCGAACGCCGTTCCGGTGACGTCGGTGCAGGACCCGCCGACAGCCGGCGTCGGGGCCACGACGAGGCCGGCCGGGAGAGCGGTCGAGAAGCGCCAGTCCGCCTTCGCGAGGAGGTCGCTGGTGTTGGTGACCGTGTAGGTCAGCGTGGTCGGCACCGTCGCGGTCGGCACGGCCTGCGTGAAGGCCGCGTCAAGCGCGGGGGTGACGTCGAGCACGCGGAGGTCGTCGACGGCGAAGGCGCTTCCCGTGCCGGTGACCGTGTTCACGAGCTGCACCTGGGCCGCGGCGATCTGCGCCGGAGTGAGGAGCGCGGTGCTCGTGCCGGTGTAGGCGACGGCGCGGGCGGAGGCGGGGAGCGCGGGATCCACGAGCGCGCCGAGCCCGCCGACCAGCGGGAGGGTCGGGGACGTGTAGAACACGCTGCCGGTCGCGGCGCAGGGCACGACCGGTGCCGCGAATCCTGTGAGGACGGTGGACCCGCCCGAGACCAGGTTGAGGGAGAGGGACGCGTTGTTCGTCCCGCACTGCCCGCCGGCGGCGTTCATGCCGACGGCGTAGTAGCGGGCGGCGGGCGCGGAGACGCCGATCCCCGCGGTGCTCTGGGCGACGGTCGTGCCGCCGGTGATGGCGGCGTACGGGTACTCGACCAGGGCGTGGTTCGCCTGCGTGCCGGTGTTCGAGCCGTTGGCCGGGGCGCTGCTGGAGGTGGACCCCGGCACTCCGGCCGCCACCTGTCCGAGGACGTCCGCCATGCGGCGGGTCTCGCGTGCGGCCGACGATCCCGTGCCGACGGTGAGGAGGGGCCGGGTCGGGCAGAAGGCGGAGTTGGGGTAGGGCGCCGTGTAGTTGACCAGGACGCCGGTGCAGTTCGTGGCGGTCGACCAGCCGGTGGCGGCCGTGTAGCGGCCGTTCGCGTAGGCGGTGAGCGCGCTCGGGGTGGCGGTCAGGCCCTGCTCGAAGGTCTCCGTCCACACCTGTCGCGGGGCCTCGGCGACGCCGGCCGCGAGCGTGGAGAAGCCTCCCGCTGCTCGCGCCGTCGCGGGCGGGCCGCGGTCCGACTCCTGATCGTCGTCCGAGGCCGCCGTGGGAGCGGGCGCCGACCCGGCGGGCGTCGGCTCGACGGGCTGCTCCGTCTGCGCGGCGCTGCGGGGCGCTGCGGGATCGGGCTCGTCCTGAGCGGGCTCCTCCGCCGTGGCACTCGGCGACTCCGCGGCCTCGGCGGGTGCGGGCGGGGCGGACGCCGACGGGGCGGACGCTGACGGAGTGGGTGCCGACGGAGCGGGTGCCGGATCGGCCTCGGGGGCTGTCGGCGGTGTCGGTGCGACCGGCGTCGGGAGAAGGGCGGGGGCGTCGCCGGCGACCGGATCCGCCTGGTTCGCGGCCTGAGCGGGAGACGAGGCGGAGACGTCGCCGAGCCCCCACGAGCCGACGAGGAGAGCGCCGATCGTCGCGAAGACGACGGCCCGCATTCCGAGGCGCGACGGCGATCGGTGCCGTGAGTGGCGGCGCCGCAGGGTCGTGAAAGCCATGGTTCTGCTTCTCAGTCGTGTTGTCGATCGTGGAGATGAGCGAAACGTCGACACGACGAACGACACGGATGTCGCAGCGAGTGCGGAGGCCCCAGACTCCGGAGGGGAGCACGCATTCCCCGCGGGCTTCCGAAGATGAACGTATAGGTCGGCCTCCCTCTCGCCATAGAGAAGTGAGCCCCCCTTGTCGGGGCCATAACCGATGAGAAAAGGACCGGGGTGAAGCCGAATATGGCGCCTTTTGACGGGTCCTCGCGAAGGAGTTCTAAGAAGTGAGCGCGCGCGACCGGCTCGGCTCACTCCTCCCGTCAGGTCCCGTGCAACGCTCGGGCCCCACCCGGCCACGTACTCGGTAGACGCCCGACCGACGAAGGATGGACCCGATGACGCGACGCACACTCGACGACCTGCTCTCCCGCAGCGACCCCGCGACCGACGACCGGGCGCCCGGTGTCCGCACCGCCCTGCACAGCGTGATCGCCGAGAACCGCGAACGCGCGCCCCGCCGTCCCGCGCGGTCGAGGGCGTGGTGGCTGGCGGCTCCCGTCCTCCTCGTCCCGGGTCTCGTGCTGGCGACCAGCGCCGGCACCGACGTCCGCTCGGTCCCCGACTTCACGATCCCGATCAGCTACACCACCGACTCCGGCGCAGCGGTGTCGTGCTCGATCGACTACTTCAACGGCGAGATCGACTACCGCGAGGTCACCACCTCCGCGACCGACTACCTGCGCGCGCAGGACTGGAGCGGCGTCGGCCAGCGGATCCACGACGACGCGGTCGCCTACACGACCGACCCCGCCTGGCTGGCCTCGGACATGAACAGCGACGGCCCCGGCCTCTCGGAGGAGACGATCCGCTGGCGGGCCTGGATCACCGCGGCGGACGACCACATCCTCGACACGATCCCCGAGGGCGTGATCGTCGAGGGCGACGGCGGCCTGGGCGGCAGCACCGACTGCACGGGAGAGCTGTGATGAGCGCCGGCGAGGCGGCGCCTGCGATGGCGCGCAGCGTCGTCCGCTCCCCCGCGCGCGACCGGGAGGCCGAGATCACGGCCCTGGTCGAGCGGGAGGCGCCGGACCTGCTCCGCTACTTCGCGCGGCGGACGGCGAGCCCCGAGGACGCCGCGGACCTCCTCAGCGACACCCTCCTGATCCTCTGGCGGAAGGAGCGGTCGATCCCCGAGGACGAGACGCGCGCGCGGATGTGGGCGTTCGGCGTCGCCCGGCGGGTGCTCTCGGGCCAGCGCCGCACCGCCACCCGGAGGAGCGCGCTGGTCGAGCGGCTGGCGGAGGAGCTCCGCATCACTCCGCCCGCACCGGCCGACGACGCGGCCGAGGACGTCCGCGCCGCGATCGCGCAGCTGAAGCCCGTCGACCAGGAGATCATCACCCTCGTCTACTGGGACGGCTTCTCCCTCGCCGAGGCGGCCGAGATCCTGTCCCTCCGCGCCGCGACCGTGCGGAGTCGGCACGCGCGGGCGCGGGCGACGCTGCGGGACGCGCTGGGGGCGGCGATGTGAGGAGGGGTGCGGGGCGGGCGTACCGGCAGCACCATCCGGAACCCGTGGAACCAGGTCGGCACAACGCCCCCGCCACGAACGACGTCCCGACCCGCAGGCACCTAGTCGAGGAAGTACGCGTTCACCTTCTCGTCGGTGTCCAGGATCTCCTCCGAGGGCACGCCGACTCGGGCCGCGAGGTCGATCGCCCCGAGAAGTGCGACCTCGATGTCGGGAGAGAACGCCCGGTCGAGGATGTCGATGAAGTGCAGCATGCTCGTCTCGAGCTTCGCCAGGAGATCGGCGTAGTCGGCGGCCAGCTGTTGATCGAGTGAGCGCTGGTCCTCGAGATATCCGGCGATGAGCGCTTCTTCCCGGGCGGAGAGCGAGGACGACGCGACGCTGAACATGACGGAGCCGACGGTGTTGCCGATGACGGCGCCGAGGACGGGGACCGGGATGAGCACCTGCCCGACGACCGAGGACAGCGCGCTGATGCCGGCCTGGAGGCAGAGGATCTCGGAGTTCTCGATGAACTCGATCTCGGAGATGTCACCCGCTCGCAGCCTGCTCGCCTGGCCCGCGATCCCCAGCGCGGCGGTCGTGACCGTGTTCGCCGTGGCGGCCGACGTCGCAGTGAGATTGGTGAGTGAGTAGATCGTGAGACCGCGGACACCGCCCTTCACCGCGCCGAGACCGGAGACGTTCGCGATGTCCTTCCAGTCGTCGGTCGAGAACTCCTTGAGCTTCGTGCCTTCGCGGCGCTTGTCGAGGACCGCGGAGACGAACGCGGTCCCACCTTCGATCCCGGCGGCGACGACGGTGGCCTGAGCGCCCTGGCGCACCGTCGCCCGGTTCTCCCGAACGGCAGCCGTGCGGGCGGCCTCGTCGGTCGCCGTGATCCTTCTCTCCTCCGCCGCGAACGTGTCGGTGTACGCACCGAGCTGCACGTCCCGGTACTCCAGCCGGGAGGGCTCGAGTGCCGCGATGTCGATCGTCTCACTCGAGAAGAACGCCTTCACCCGGTTCCAGTCGCGGAGGGACGGGCCGTCCCCGCTGCGGGAGAGGACCTTCGCCGCATCCTCGGCGGACATCGCATGCAGCTTCTGGATGACCTCGAAGTGGTCGCTCGGGATCTGGTACCTGCCGCCGTTCCTCACGAAGTCCGGGTACCTCTCGAGGTGCTCCGTGATCGCGCCGAGGCCGAACCGCCCGCCGGCGGCGGAGAACTTCTGCTGGATCAGCAGGCCGTTCCGCATCAGATCGACAGGGCCGTTGTCGTTCACCCAGGCGTTGCCGCCGGTCTCCCCGAGCACAGCGGCACGGGCGTTGCCGATGCCGACCTCGGCGACCTCGGCGATGAATCCGTGCGCGCCCTTCACTCCACCGCGGTTCGACGAGACCACGTCGCCTATGTGCAGGAGGGCCGTATCCAGATGGTCGAGAGCCGTCGAGAGGTTCTGGTCCTGCCTGCTCAGGGCGCCCATGAGTCGATCGACGCGGACCTGGTTCAGGTAGCCCACCCAGGCGGCGACGGCCTGCTCTTGAGTGCTTCGGGCGACGTCGGCGAGATCAGGCATCGTCGGCGGCCTGCTCCACACGGGCGCTCAGCAGTGCCGCACTCGCTTTCGCGATGTTCACCAGCGCGCCGAGCTGCGACTGCTGAGCGGGAGCCAGGGTCGCGAAGTCCGCCCCGAAGAGCGGCAGCGCCTCGCCGTAGACCTTCAGAAGCAGCTCTCGAGTAGAGGCGGTGCGCTGGAGGAGGTCGTCGATCTGCGCGTCCATCGCCTGCACCTGCGCGATGTTCCGCATCACGGCGGTGAGCATCTCGTGCTTCGTCTCGCGGTTCTCGAACTTCTTCTTCGTGAACAGGACGACCGAGGTGAGGACGGCGGCGCCTGCGAGGCTCCAGCCGACCGGGCCGGCCAGCGCGAGCAGCGCTCCTCCCGCGACGGTCCCTCCGCCACCGGCAGCGATGGCCCCGCCGCCGAGCCATGCCAGGGCGGCCTGGCTCGCAGCGGCACCGGACAGGGTCGAGATCGCGGTCCCGGTCGACGCGGTGCCGAACGTGGTGGCGACCCACATGGCGGCTGTCGGCGCGACGCTCGCGATCGCCGCGCCGGCGGTGACACCGGCGCCCGCTCCCGCCGCGGACTTCCGTGCAGCGACGAGATCCGCGCGGGCGATCTCCTCGGCGTCCAGGAACCGGGCTCTGTCGAGCTCGATCTGCTCGAAGTCCCTGCTGAAGGACTTGGGCGTGTTGGCGATGCTGTTCACCACGAGCTCGACGAGAGCGATCAGGTCGGTGGAGCGCTCGCGTTGCCGGAGGAGGGAGAGCCCGTCGTCGCTCATCGCCGTGAAGGCGCGGTTGTACTCGGCCGTGACCTCCTCGTACGACTGGAGGCTCCGCGGGCCGAACTTCTCGGCGGCTGCTTCGCGGAGATCGCCGGCCTGCTCCATCACCTGCGTCGTAGCGCTCCGCGCACGCTTGCTCAGATCGCCGGCAGCTCGTGCGACTCTCTCCTTCGCCCTGTCCAACTCCGGTCGCTCGACCATCACCCGTACCTGTTCCCCGTAGACGCCTTTTCCCGGCTCGACACTATCCAGCCGCGTATCGAAACGTGATCGGGAACACCGCTGCCAACGCTTCTCGGACACCCCTGCCGGATGAGTTGCCCCCGCCGCTGTTCCTCCGGCTCGCGGCCCTCCGCACCCCTTCACCCGGCACCCCCTCCTGAGTAGCATCCCCCGCATGAGCAGGCTCGTCGTCTCCGTCCTCACGTCGCTCGACGGCCGCTTCGAGGGGCCCGGGCACGACCTCTCGGCGCTGCCGTTCGAGGACGCGTTCAACGACAACAACCTCGAGCTGCTGCGCCGCGCGGGCACGCTCGTCTACGGCGGCCGCTGGTTCCGCGACAACTGGGACAGCTGGAGCGCCGTCGCCGCGGACGGGACGGCGGGTGAGCGGGAGCACGAGACCGCGCGGCTGGTCACGTCGCTCGACGCGCTGGTGATCAGCGACTCCCTGGCTCCCGATCCGGAGGCGCCGTGGGCCGCCACGACGCGGATCGCGCCGCGGGAGCAGGGTCCGGCCGAGATCGGACGGCTCAAGCAGGCCGACGGGGGCGACCTGCTGATGTTCGGCAGCGGCACCACCTGGAACCCGCTCCTCGAGCAGGGCCTGGTGGACGAGCTGATCGTCCTCGTCGGCGCCGGACTCGCGGGCGGCGGGACGCCGCTCTACTCCGGGGCGCCGCAGCACGGGCTGCGCCTCCTCGACGCGACGGTTCTGCCGGGCTCTGAGCTGGTGCGGCTCCGCTACGACGCGAGCAAGGCCGGCGAGCGGCCGCACAACCTCCGCTGAGACAGGGCGGCCTCCCTCAGGAGCCCACGCCCCTCCTCTCAGCCGACGTCGTGCGCGCCCGAGGCCGGGGCAGCTGCCGAGAGCGAGCCCCCAGCGGACTCCTCCGGCCGGCGGAGTGCCCGAGCGCACAGTCGGACCCCCAGAAGCGCAGTCGCCGCGCCTCCCGCCAGCATCCCGGCACCCACCGCCGTCCACGTCGTCAGGCTGGAGCTCGGCGCGCCGTGCAGACCGTAGAAGAGCCCGACCCCGCTGCCGACCAGAGCGGCCGCGACCAGCGGGATCGCCAGCGCCGATCCCTTCTCGGACCGCGTCCACGCCGAACTGCAGAGAACGGCGACGGCGCCGATCAGCCAGCCGACGCCGGGGATCACCAGCCAGCCGAAGGCGAAGACCAGGGAGGCCGCGACCGCGAACCACGGGCGGTCGAGGACCGTCCGCTCGTCACCGCGATGGACTCCGGCCTCGACTCCGCTCGTCATGCGTCGGAGCCTACGGAGACGGCCCGGACCGCGGCACGAAGTGGCGCGGGATCGGCCGGACGGCGCCACACCCGCCTCCGCTCGGTCCTGAGGAGCCGGTCCTGCCGAGCCGGTCCTCGAGCGCTGGCACCCGGCCCACCTGAGGCACGCCCCGGCCTCCCTCACCCCGCGACCGTCAGCGACACCTCGACCGCCACGTCCTCCGGCCCCTCCCCCAGCACCGTCTGCCGCACCTCGACCCCGTCGAGCCGCAGGCCGCGGTCTCCGGCGGCGTCGAAGAGCGCGACGATCGCCGGATGCAGGGTCCCCTCGGGCAGTTCCTCCCCGTCGCGGGGGCGCCAGGTGGCGACCAGCTCGGTGCGCGCCGGGAGGATCGCGGCGAGATCGGCGAGGTCGCCCTCCGCCTCCGCCGACGTCGGCCAGCAGCAGACGAGCTCCGCCGAACCCGGCTCGCCCGCCCGGAGCGCCGTCCAGAAACGTCCCGTCGGCCCGAGCCCTGCCGCGTGCACTCGGGTGGCGAGCGCGCCGAAGATCTCGTTCGCCTCGTCGTCGCCCGGCCCGTCGGCCTCGTCCAGCGCGATCGTGAGGACCTGGCCGATGTAGGGCTGCGCCGGCATCGTCCGTTCGGCGACCTCGACCGGCACGGCGAGCGCCCGCAGCGCCACCTCGGCGGCCTCGAACGCCCGGTCCTCCTGCTCCCGCTCCGCGAGCACGCGCTCCCTGTGCGCCTGCAGCGCCTCCGCCGCGGTGCCGGCTCGAGTCGCCGCCGCGACCTCGGGCAGCGGCACCCCTGCGCTCCGGAGCGCGCCGATCACGACTCCGACCCGGACCTGCACGTCGGCGTACCGGCGGTACGACGACCGCTCGTCGACCTCCGCCGGGACCAGCACGCCCTTCTCGTCGTAGTGCCGGAGCGCCTTCACGCTCAGACCCGTGATGCCTGCGTACTCCCCGATGCCCAACATGCCTCCAGCATCCCGTCTCCCCCGGCGGGAGGGTCAACGAGCGGGAGGGTCAACGAGCGGGAGGGTCAAAGGGCGGCAAGGTCGACCGGCAGGAGGGTCGACCGGCGGGACGGGTCGACCAGCGGGACGGCCAGCAGCGGAGCCGGGCGGGAGGCGACGCGACCGGCGTCGGCGGACCCGACCCCGCATCACGCCACGCGCCCCCGCCTCAGCCCGCCCGCCTCACCGCGAGCTCACCAGCCCTCGGGCCCCGCGCTCCCCGCCTCGTACTCGTCCAGCGGAGCGTCACCCGCGGCCCAGGCGGAGAGCACCGGAGTGATGATGCGCCAGCACTGCTCGGCCACATCGCCGGGGACCGAGAGCAGGGTGTCGCCCTGCAGGATCCCGGCGAGGACCTGCGCGTAGGGGTCGAGCGTGGCCGCGCCGGGCTGCGCCGTCAGGGTGGTGCGCTCGAGGTCGGTCAGCTCGTCGGCGCTGTTCACGACCAGGTCGAGGCTGACGTCGCCGCCCTTGAGGCCGATCCGGAGGACCGTCCCGGCGTCGCCCTCGGCCGCCTGCAGGCCGCGCGGGGGCGTGGCGGCGCGGAAGTGGATCGCCACCTCTCGGCGCGGGTCGCCGATCGCCTTGCCGGAGCGGAGGACGAAGGGGACGCCCGCCCAGCGCGGGGTGTCGACCTGGAGCAGCAGCTGCGCGAGGGTCTCGGTGCCGGTCTCGGGGTCGACGTCGGGCTCGTCGACGTAGGAGGGGAAGAAGCGGCCGTCGACGCGGCCCTCGGTGTAGCGGGCTCGGCGGGCGGAGGAGGGGTCGTCGCGCCAGAGCCGCACGGCGCCGAGCACCTCGGCCATGCGCGCGTGGACCTCGTCGGGCGCGACCTCGTCGGGGCGCTCCATCGTGGTCAGCGCGAGCACCATCAGGAGGTGGCTCTGCAGCATGTCGCGCAGCGCGCCGGTCTTCTCGTAGAAGGCCGCACGGCCCTCGATGCCGAGCGTCTCGTCGTAGACGATCTCGACCTTCTCGATCCACTCGGCGCTCCAGCTCGCCTCGAGCAGGCTGTTGCCGAAGCGCAGGCCCAGCATCCCGAGCACGGTCGCGTTGCCGAGGAAGTGGTCGATGCGCCAGAGGCGGCTCTCGGGGAGGACCTTCGCGAACGCCGCGTTGAGGGCGATCGCGTCGTCGAGGTCCTCGCCGAACGGCTTCTCGATGGCGACGACCAGCTCCTCGGGGAGGTCGAGCTCGGCGAGCGAGGCGGCGACCTTGTGCCCCATTGCCGGCGGCAGGGCGACGTAGAGCACCGGGGTCGTCGGGCAGGCGTCGAGGAGGGCCTTCAGCTGCTCCGGGTCGGAGGCGTCGGTGGCGACGAAGCGCGCGCGCGACGCGAGCGCCTCGACCGTGTGCGGGGCGACTCCGGCCGCCTCGAGGCTGCGGCGGACGAGGCCCTGCCACTCCTCGTCGGTCTGCGGCGTGCGCGCCGCGCCGATCAGCGTGAGCTCGAGGTCGCGCGCGAGCTCGGCCACCCGGCCCAGGCCCGGCAGCAGCAGCCGCTCGGTGAGGTCGCCGCCCGCTCCGAGGATCGCGATGCTCCGCCGCTCGCTCCCCAGTGCCGCGGCCTCGGGGATTCCGATCTGCTCCGTCATGGTGTCTCCCTCGTAGCCGTCGTGAGTCAGCGGCCACAGTACGCGCCGGGCCCTGGCGCGAGGCCGGGAGCCGGGAGGGGTTGAGGAAGCGGGCGCGGAGTGGCAGGGCGGCGCGGTCGGGAGCGAGAGAGCTGCACGACCTCCGCTGAGACGCGGCCCGCCGTGTCGGGGCAGGGAGCCCCTTCTCAGCCGACGTCGGGCCGCGACCCGCGGACATCCGGCCCGCCGCAGCCGTCCCGCACAGCACGTGATCCCCCTCCAGTGCTCGTCCGGCGGTACCCTGCCCGCATGCGCCTGCGCCAGGTCGTCCTCGACACGGAGGACGCCCGCGCCCTCTCCGCCTTCTACCTCGCCCTGCTCGGCGGCGAGTACCGCCCCGGCGACGAGCCGCCCGCGGACGGCTCGGACGACGAGGCGGAGTGGGTCGCGATCGTCACCGCCGACGGCGCGAAGCTCACGTTCCAGCGGGTGGCCGCCCTGCCGCGCGCGACCTGGCCGGAGGGGCCCGTCCCGCAGCAGCTGCACCTCGACTTCATGGTCGCGGACGCCGACGAGCTCGACCGGCAGAAGACCCGGGCGCTCACCCTCGGCGCCGAGCTGATCGAGGACAGGAGCGAGGACCCGGAGGAGGCGCTCCACGTCCTCGCCGATCCGGCCGGCCACCCGTTCTGCGTCTTCGTCGCGCCCGACTACCCGGCGGAGTAGGGGCGCGCGGCTTCAGCGAGTCGCACGCATCGGATCACATGCCGGTGATCGTGACCGTCGTCGTCGCCGCGATCACCGCGGCTCCCGTGACGCTCGCGGCGGTTCCCGCGAGGACGGCGGCGGCCGCCGGCCCTGCCCAGTGCTGCGCCGCGAGCGACCGGATCGCCTGCCGGTCCGGAATGCCGGGCCTCGGCGAGAGCGCTCCGGCCGCGTCGAGCAGGCCGATGAGCGCCGCGTCCGACGGAAGGGGCGCCGTCCGAGCCGCGAGGACCTCGGCGACCCGGATCCGCAGCCGCTCGTCCTCCACCGGCTCCACGGCGGCGACCCGCTCGAGGAGGGCGGCATGCAGCTCCCTCCGAGTGAGGCGGGCGATCCACCAGGAGACGCTGCGCGGTGCGCGCTCCGCTGCGATCCACCCGAGTGCCCCGTCGAGCACGGCGTCCCCGAGCGCCGACCGCTCCGGCCCGAGGGCGACGGCTCCGGCGTCCACCTCGACGCGCCGCTGGAGGGAGAGCTCTGCGAGGACGGAGGCGGCCAGGACGGTGTCGAGAGCGCCCGACGAAGCCGCGGGCCGCCCGTCGCTCCGCCGCAGCAGGAGGAGGAGAGCGACGGGGAGGGGCGGCTGCCCGGCTCCGGGGGGCGCAGCGGCCGGCGGGGTGGTGGGAGCGGGCTGTTCCGAGGAGTTCCGTGTCGAGTCGTCCATCCCTTGAGCCTGACACCGACCCCTCGAGACCGCATCCGCCGGGCGACGGGTCCTCCGTCGTCCCACCGATCGACCGGCCGGACACGCCCGAGAGCCCACGTCGCGCCCCGAAGCGGACCGCTCCTCCGCCACATCGGGCGTCAGACCACCCCCGCCGCCGTCCCCGACACGATCAGGTCGGCGCGGTCGCGAGTGGCCTCGATCAGCAGCGCGTTCCGCCCGTCGACCTCGGAGGCCCAGGCGGAGGCCGCCTCGGGGGCGCGGCCGAAGGAGACGTGGCGGTCGACCAGGCGCTCGAAGCGCTCGGTCTCGGGAGTCGCGCAGAACCAGGCCTCGTCGAACTCGGCGCGCAGCAGCGCCCACGGGCCCTCGTCGACGAGGAGGTAGTTGCCCTCCAGCACGACGAGCGACGCGGAGGGGTGCACGGCCAGCGCGCCGGCCACTCCCTCGTCGACGGTGCGCTCGAAGGTGGGCGCGTAGACGACGTGGTCGGTCTCGGCGCGCAGCCTCCGCACCAGGGCGAGGAAGCCCCAGCCGTCGAACGTGTCGAGGGCGCCCTTGCGGTCGTGGCGGCCGAGCTCGTCGAGCGTGGCGTTGGCGAGGTGGAAGCCGTCCATCGGCACGAAGGCGGCGGTCCCCTCCCCCGCGAGCTCGTTCGCGCGGGCGACCACGGCCCGGGCGAGCGTGGTCTTGCCGGCCCCGGGGCTGCCGGCGATCGCGACGATCGCGCGGCGGCCGGGCGAGGTCAGCGCGAGCGCGCGCCCGGCCAGCTCGTCGAGGCCGGGCCGCACCGCGTCGGGCGCGACCTCGGTCTCAGGCCTCGCCACGGCTGCTTTCCAGCGCGTTCACCAGGAAGCCGTGGGCGTGGCGAGCGAGCGCGGGGCCGTCGTTCCAGAGGTTCCGCCACACGGCCAGGTCGTTCGAGAGGGTCGGCGAGACGACGGCCGACGAGAAGGACTCGAAGGTGATGGGTCCGCGGTAGTCGATCGCGGCGAGGGCGTGGAAGAACGTCGTGAAGTCGAGGTGGCCGCTGCCGAGGTAGCCGCGGTGGTTCTCGCCGATGTGGACATACCCGAGACGATCCCCGACCAGCAGCACCGGGCGGAAGAAGTCGTCCTCCTCGATGTTCATGTGGTACGTGTCCAGGTGGATCAGGACGTTGTCGGCGCCGATGTCGTCGGCGAGGCGCAGGGCGTCCGCGGCGGTGTTGATGACATTGGTCTCGTAGCGGTTGCAGATCTCGAGGCCGAGGGTCATGCCCTTCGTCGCAGCCTCGGCGGCGAGGTCGGTCAGCACCGAGACGACGTTCGCGCGGCCCGCGGCCGAGAGGGGCGCGCTGTACTTCCCGAGCGCGCTGTAGAGGGCGCCGGTGAAGTGGGTGCCGCCGAGCGCGTGGGTGGTCTCGAGGGAGTCGGCGAGCAGCTTCGCGCCGCGGGCCACCACCTCCGGGTCGTCGCTGGAGACGTCGGCCGAGAAGGCGAGGCCGCGCGAGCAGACGATGCCGAGGTCGTTCGCCTCGAGTGCGGCGCGGGCGGAGGCGGTGTCGAGGTTCTGCACGTCGTGCAGCGAGAGCTCCAGCAGGTCGAATCCGGCCGCCTTGGTCTGCTCGATCGTCGCGGTCACTTCGTCGGGGGTGGTGCCGCCGGCGAAGACGAGGGCGTGCACTCCGAGAGGGTTCGTGGTCATGGTGGTGCTCCTTGGTTCGAGAGGTTCAGGGGCGGCGTCGGGCCGCGGGGTCGGTGTCGAGCAGGTCCGCGAGGAACGCGTGGCCGGAGGTCGCGAGGGCGACGGGGTCGTGCCAGAGCTCGCGCCAGAGACCCATGCCCTCGGCCGAGGCCGGGGGCTGGACGGCGGGCGAGAAGCTCTCGAGGGTGAGCGGACCGCGGTAGCCGGAGTCGGCGAGCGCCGCCGCGAGCCCGGTCCAGTCGGTGCTCCCGGTGCCCGGCTCTCCGCGGTGGTTCTCGGAGGCGTGGAGGTAGCCGAGCAGGTCGCCGGCGTCGCGGACGGCGCTCGCGAGGTCGACCTCCTCGAGGTGGGCGTGGAACGTGTCGAGGTGCAGGAGCACGTTCGGCGCGTCGAGCTCGCGGAGGAACGCGGCGGTCTGGGCGGCCGTGTTCAGCAGGTTGCTCTCGTAGCGGTTCACGTACTCCGCTCCGACGACGACGCCGGCGGGAGCGGCGGCCGCGGCGACCCTCCGCAGCACGTCGAGCGAGCGCGAGCGGGCAGCCGCGTCGGCCGCGTGCTCGTACTTGCGCATGGCCGAGTAGGTGACTCCGCCGACGTACCGCGCGCCGATCGCCTCGGCGAACCGCACGGCCGCCAGCAGCCGCTCCTCGCCGACGCCGGCCGTGGCCTGGTCGGTGATGTCGGAGTCGGCGTCCAGCGCGAGCGAGACGACCGCGTCGATCCCGTGCTCGTCGAGCAGGTCGGCGGTCCACGCGGAGGCGTCGGGGTCGGCGGGAGCCGGGATCTCGATCAGGTCGAAGCCGATCGAGGCGGCGGCGCCGATCGCGCGGCGCCCCGACTCCGGCGTCCAGTCGCCGACGAGCAGGCCCGCGTGGACCCCGATCGGCGACGAGCGCTCCGTGCTCCCGCGGTGCAGGAACTCGGGGTGCATCAGGCGGCCTTCGCGCCCGTGATCAGCGAGACGAGCTCGTCGCCGCTGGTCTCGGCGGTGCGGCGGCCGGCGACGGCGAGGCCCGCGCGCATCACCCACACCTGGTCGCTCAGGCGCATCACCTGGTCGAAGTTGTGGCTGATCAGCAGCACGGCCACTCCGGCGTCGCGCAGTTTGAGGATGATCTTCTCGACGCGCGCCGTCTCCTGAACGCCGAGCGCCGCGGTCGGCTCGTCCATGATCACGATCTTGCTGCCCCAGCCCGCGGCCCGGGCGATCGCGACGGCCTGGCGCTGGCCGCCCGAGAGGCGGCGGACCTTGCTGGTGACCGGCGGGACGTTCACGGCGAGGTCGCCGAGCAGCTCCTGGGCCGTCTTCTTCATCTGCGTCCGGTCGAGGAACCGCACCCCGGGCACGCCCTTGGTGAGCTCCCGGCCGAGGAAGAAGTTCTGCCACACGGTCAGGTCCTCGACCAGGGCGAGGGTCTGGTGCACCGTCTCGATGCCGCCGTCCCGGGCGCCGAGCGGAGTGGTGAAGTGCACCACGTCGTCGTCGAGGGTGATGGTGCCGGAGTCGGCGGGGTGCACTCCGGAGAGGCAGCGGACGAGGGTGGACTTTCCCGCGCCGTTGTCGCCGATCAGGGCGGTGATCTCGCCGCGGCGCATCGACATCGACGCTCCCTTGAGAGCGTGGACGCCGCCGAAGGACTTCTTGATGTCCCGCGCTTCGAGCAGGATGTCGCTGGTCATGGCTGGGCTCACTTCTTCTGGTAGCGGGTGATGAGGGCGGCGAGCACGACCACCAGGCCGACGGCGAGGGGCTGGTAGAACTGCGAGACGCCGAGCAGGGTCAGGCCGTTGGTCAGCGCGGTCAGGAGGAACGCTCCGATGATCGGGCCGACGATCTTGGCCTTGCCGCCGGTGAGGCTCACTCCGCCGAGCACGACGGCCGCGATGGAGTTGAGCAGGTACTGCGTGTTGATGGCCGGCTCCGCGGCGCCGACGCGGGCGACGAGGAGGAGCGAGCCGACTCCGGCGAGGACGGCGGCGATGATGTACACCGCGATGCGCACGCGTCCTGCCTTGATGCCGTTGGCGACCGCGCTCTCCTCGTTGCCTCCGACCGCCTGCACGTGCAGGCCGAAGCGGGTGCGGAACATGACGACCCAGGCGACGACTCCGATGACCGCGGCCAGGATGATCGGGTAGCCGATGATCCCGATCGAGCCGGTGGTGAGGCGGAGCAGCTCGGGGCTGCCGACCGTGATCGGCTTGCCGTCGGAGACGATCAGCGCGAGGCCGGTCGCCACCGAGAGCGTGCCCAGTGTCGCGATGAAGTCGGTGACCTTGCCCTTCGCGATCAGGAAGCCGTTGATCACTCCGATCAGCCCCGCGAAGAGCAGGGCCGCGAGCGCCGAGAGCCAGAAGCCCCAGCCGGCGCTCCAGCCGATGCCGAAGCCGACCGCTCCGACGGTCATCGTCGCCGAGATCGAGAGGTCGATGCCGCCGGTGGTGATGACGAAGGACTGGCCGATCGAGAGGATGACCAGGATCGCGGCGGCGACGAGCATCGCCTTGATGTTGCCGAGGCTGAGGAACGTCGGCGTCGCGATCGAGAACACGATCACCAGGGCGACGAGCCCGATCGGTGCGGCGTTCTCGGCCCAGAAGCTGAGCTGACGGAGGTTCGCCAGCAGCGGGGAGGCGCTGGCCGGGGGTCGGGCGGTGACTGAGGTCATGGTCGCTTCCTGGGTTGCCATGGGCGGGAGGTCCTACTTGCTGGGGACGAGCGCGGCGAGCGGGTTGTCGAACTCCTCGAACGGCTGGGGGAAGGCGCCGAGGGCCTGCTCCGCGGTCTCGGAGGTCACGAGTGCGGTGGGCGACTCGATCTCGGCGGGGATCTCCTCGCCGGCGCCGACGGCCTCGCACGCCTGCACGCCGAGCTGGCCGATCGCGTAGGGGTACTGGGCGACGGTGGCGGTGAGGCCGCCGTCCTTCACGGACTGCAGCGCGTCCTCGTTGCCGTCGACGCTGACCACCTGGACGGAGCCGGTGAGGCCCGCGTTCTCGACGGCCTTGACGATGCCGAGGCCCATGTCGTCGTTCGCGGCGAAGAACGCCTTCACGTCGGGGTTCGCGGCGAGGATGTCGGTCGCCTTGGTCAGCGCGACCTCGCGCTTCCAGTCGGCCGCGGCCTCCTGGACGACGGTGAGGTCGGAGCCGATCGCGGCGGTGAAGCCGTCGACGCGGGCGGCGCTGGTGACGTCTCCCGAGACTCCGCCGATGACGGCGACCTCGGAGCCGGCGGGCAGCTGCTGCAGGAGGAAGTCGCCGGCCTTGCCGCCGGCGGCCTCGTTGTCGGTGCCGATGTAGGTGGTGACGTCGAGGTTCGCGGCCTCGACCGCGTCGGGGTCGAGCGGGCTGTCGATGTTGACGATCGTCTTGCCGGTGGCGGAGGCGAGGGCCTGCACCAGGTTCGTGCCGCTGATCGGGTTGACGATGAGGCAGCCGAAGTCCTGGCCGGCGACGGTGGTGAGCTTGTCGGCCTGGCCGGTGGTGTCGCCGATGTCGGCGGCGGCCTGCACCGAGACGTCCACGGAGTCGTCCTTCGCGGTGTCCTCGATGCCGTTCTCCATCGCCTGGAAGAAGGGGTTGTCGAGGCCCTTGATGACCGCGGCGACCTTGGTCGATCCGGAGCCGCCGGCGGCCGTGTCGCCACCCGAGGCGCAGCCGGTGAGGAGGAGTGCGAGGGCGCCGACCGGTGCGAGAACCGGGAGGAGGCGGCGTGCTGTGCGGTTCATCGTCATCCTTGAGGATCAGTGGCACCACTGCGTGCCGGTGTGTGAAAACTACCGGGGCTTTCGCGTTACCGCAATACGAAAGTCGGGGAACTTCAGGTTTCCCGTCGGCAGGCATGTACGCTGACCGTGACAAGAGGGGGAGCGATGACGGGGTACTCCACCGGCGAGGCCGGTTCGCACGTGGCCGACGTCCTCGCGCTGTTCCGCGAGCAGGGCGAGGTCTCGCGCAACGCGGTGATGGAGCAGACGGGGCTCTCCCGCTCCACCGTCAACCAGCGCCTCGCGACCCTCGTGGAGCTCGGCCTGATCGCCCCCACCACCGGCGGCGAGTCGACCGGCGGGCGCCCCTCGAGCATGTTCGCGATGAACCTGGTCGGCACGGTGTTCCTCACCGCCGACATCGGGGCGAGCGGATTCGTCGCCGCCGCCTGCGACCTGCGCGGCACCCCCCTCCGGCACGAGAGCGGCGTCGTCGACGTCTGGGAGGGGCCGGACGCCGTGCTCTCGCTGGTGATCGCCGCGTTCGAGCGGCTCCAGCAGGGCGACGCGGTCGCCGGCATCGGCGTCGGAGTCCCGGGGCCGGTCGAGTTCGCCGCCGGGCGCGTGCGCAACCCGCCGATCATGACCGGCTGGGACGACTTCGACATCGCCGGCTACTTCGCCGAGCCGTACGAGGGCGTGCAGGTCGTCATCGAGAACGACGCGAACGCCCGCGCCCTCGCCGAGTCGCGCCACCACGGCTCCGACAACCTGATCAGCCTGAAGCTCGGCACCGGCATCGGCTCGGGCCTCGTCTTCAACGGAGCGACGATCCGCGGAGCCGTCGGCGCGGCCGGCGACATCGGCCACACCCGCGCGGTCACGGGCACGGTCGACGCGGATCCGCTGCCCTGCCGCTGCGGCAACGCCGGCTGCGTGGAGGCGTATGCGAGCGGCTGGGCCCTCGTCCGCGACCTCTCGGCCGACGATCCCTCGATCAAGCACGTCGCCGACGTCACGGCCCGCGTGCTCCGCGGCGACATGCGCGCCACCCAGGCGGTGCGCCAGGCCGGCCGCGTCCTCGGCGAGGCGGTCGCCGACCTCGTCAACATCCTCAACCCGCGGACCATCGTGATCTCGGGCCAGCTCGGCGACTGCGGCGAGGTGCTGATGTCGGGCCTGCGCGAGCGCGTCTACCTGCGCACCCACCCGCTCGCCACGCGGCACCTGACCATCCACACGTCGGACCTGGGCGAGCTGGCCGGCGTGATCGGCCTCGCCCTGACGACAGCCGACCAGGTCTTCAGCCGCGAGCGCTTCGACCGCGAGGCGAGCGCCGAGAGCCCCCGCGCGGCGGCCGCCGCGAGCTGAGCGGGAGCGGGTTCAGTGACGCAGGGTCGCGGTGATCCGGCAGAGCACCTGGACGTGGGACGGGGCCTCGGGGTTCACCTTCTCGGCGACCGCCTCGACCTCCCATCCGGACGCCATGAGCGCGGCGACCTCACCGCACAGCCAGTCCGGCACCCATCCGATCCGCTCGCCGGACACCGAGGCCACCTCGTAGGCCTCCGGGTTGCGGAGGTTCGAGGCGTCGGGCACGAGGACCAGCCCGTCGCCCTGCTCGAGAGGCAGCACCGGAAGCGGGAGCTCGGCCCGATGGCGGACTCCCGACACGAAGAAACGACTGATGAGGGTCTGCGCGGTGCGGAGAGGCTTCTCCACGACATGGAAGGTGTCGGTCGCTCGCGCCGCGCCGGTCCGGACCATGATCTCGACGGGGAGGTCGGGGGACGCCGCCTCGAGACCGAGCCACCCCAGGTACTCCTCGTACGAGCCGCGCTCGGACGACATCACCCTGTTGGCGAAGAACGGCGGAAGGGACGAGCTCCGGTACTGCGCGTCCACACGGGGGAACTCCGCGAGCGGGAAGAAGTCCTCGTCGGCGACAGCCGCCGGCTCGTACCGGAAGAGGAAGCCGTCGACCCCGACGGACAGCACCGCCGCGCGGAGGAACCGGCGAGTACGAGGGTTCTGCCAGACGAGCAGCAGCTCGCGGACACCAGGGGTCGGACGCGGCGCCGGTCGATCAACGAGGAGAGTCATCGAGGATCCTCCTCCGTGTCGCTGCCAGCAGTCCTTCCGTGAAACTAGCGCACGTCTCCGACATCAGGGTCGGAGGAACCGCCGCGAGGACCTCGCGGACCGCAGAGGGATCGACCGCTCGGAGCCGAGCAGTCGAGAACGCGCGCGCCTCCGGAGAGGCTGCGGCAACCGCGGCCGTGCAGGAGGGACGGGCGACGGCTGGAAGACCTTCGAGCCCGCCCCAGCCGCAGCGTCGGACGTCATCGCGCGAGAGGTCCAAGAGCGCCACGGGGTGGACGTCTCCACCCTCGTAGCCGACGAGCGCGCCAGGGCCGGCGAGGAGCGCTCGGAGGCCGTGCAGCTCATCGCGGAAGCCGACCGACTTGACCGGGCCGCCACCCCGACCGAGGACCGCGACTGTCCCACGGATGTCATCGACCCGCTCGGCCGCGCGGCCCGGACGCCGGATAGGACGTGCAGCGCGGCGGCGACGGGAGGAGACACCCCGAACGAGCTGCGCGCCCAGACGGCCAACGATGGTCAGCCGGCGCGGCAGGGTTCCGCGGAGTCCACGGCGCTGCGCGCCTACGCCGGTAACGCCTACGACAGCGCCGAGCGCCGCGAGACGTATGCGGCGAGCCTGGCAGGCCCGGGCGTCAGCGCCGAGGACAGCACCGTGCGCATGCGCGCCTCCACCAACCAGGGCCGGCCCCCGCAGGACGCTGTAACCTCTCCGAGCCGCAGCGGCAACCGCACCGCGGCGCCTCACCACGTACCCACCCACACTCAGGAACGCGGCGACAGAAGCCGCTGAGCACCGCACACGATGAGGGTTGCCCGCCACTTCGAGGCTCGGCGACGCAACACGATTGCCGCGCCTGACGACGCCATTGGCAGTGCGTTCAGGCCAACTGCCAGGTCTCCGCCAAGCAGTGCAGCAACTTCTCGTTTCGCCATACTGTCGTTCTATGAGCACAACTTCCTCTAGAACGGCTCGGTCTGGTAGCACCGAAGATATTGCCCGCGAGTTGCTAAGAGGACGGTCCGAGGGGTCCCAGATCAACGGCCACAATGTCGTTCTCGGAGCACGGAGCCAGTTTGCTGGTGAGACCTACCGAGAAGCACTGACGGGCAGAGTCAGCCACGCGTGGGCTTGGCTTGTAGCTCATCAGTGCGTTGGCCCAGACGGACAGTCGGTGACGGGAGGTTGGCAGCGCGTCACCCGTCAAGGAGCGGCCATCGGCGCGAGCCCACTAGCTCTTCTTGAGCTTCAAGCGGAAGAACTGCTTTCTGCAAGGCTGTCACCTCAGTTGCTCACCTCCGCAAAGCCTGCCTTCATGCGGGGCGACTATGAAACAGCAGCATTCGCCGCCATGAAGGCGGTCGAGGTCGAAGTGCGAGAGTTAAGCGGCCTGTCTACTGAACTGGTCGGGGTGAAGTTGATGCAAGAAGCGTTTAAGCGAGACGCCCCTCTCTGCGACTCGTCGGCAGAGGGCGGCGAGCAGGTTGCTACGATGAATCTGTTCATGGGAGCAATGGGTGCTTTCAAGAACCCCGCAAGCCACCGGACCGTCGTCTTCACAGACGCCCTTGAAGCCGCCGAAGTCGTTCAGCTCGCTGATTTGCTCCTACGGATGCTTTATCGCGTCGGAAAGCGGGACGGGCTCGCCGCAGCAGGCTGACACCCACCGCCTCAATGACCAGAGTTCCTCGGGCTGTCGAACACCGTCAACGCTACTGACAGTGGATCGACGACACGATGAACGAGGAGATGCCAGGTGCCGATCATCTCGACCAGTTCAGTATGGCGAGGCGGCGCCCCATCCACCTTGCACCGCTGCTGGATAAGATGATCAGATATTTCAAACGCGGTCGCTAATAATTATTGCGCTCGTGTTCTACGGAGGACAGATCTTGGTTGCCGACATCCGCTACGGAAATGATTCGAACGAAAATGCTCTCATAAGGGCAGCGCTGGCGAAAGAATACAATTTTCGTTGCTATATGTGCAATTTGCCGTCAGATTTCTCCACGCTTGAAATTGACCACATAGTCCTCAAAACAGCCTCGGCGCAAGAGCTTGCAAACGCAAAAGCGAATTTCGGATTACCTTCCGATTTTGATGTTAATGGTCTTGAAAACCTTGCACTTATTTGCAGACCATGCAACGGGAAAAAGGGCGCAACTGATATTTCAAAAGTTCCCATATTCGCCATTCAGCTCCAAAAATCGAAGCGCAACTCCAAGACAATTGCTAAGCATATATGGGCAATGAAAGCTGGCCAAAAAGCAACAAGCGCCTTGGCCGAAGCTTCTCAGGTGGACACTACCCTGGACGCAAATCGACAAGTAGTACGAATTTACGCTCCTATTATAGTGCAAAAATTGGCGCACATCGATCCGTCTTTAATTGATTACCTCACGTCTTACGACCTACAACACTCAACAGATGCGAACACCCTTTTTCGAATAGTGACTAACAACACGATGCGATCCGTATTTGCTACTACAAAGATGCTTCTTGGGTTCGATATAGATGCAGTGCTACCTGAGATTCTCGATGCCGCACGAAGCGACACATTCGATTTGGTCAAGCGAGCCCTGAAAAAGGGACCTAACGAAAGCGAAGGTCCGATTGACATCGATCCGGGATCTATCGGAGCATTGCACCTCGAGTTCATCATCGATTCTGCGCGCCTCAAGCGCAATCGAGACTATCTAGATTTCGCATTATCAGGTTCGGTTGATGGTTACTTGTCGGCGCCCGTCGTGGCAGTTTCATACTGGGATCCACGGCCGATTCAGGACCGCCAAGCAGATGCGTTCTTGTCGGGTCCGGTGGAAATCGAATTTTCTCTCGCAATGAAGGAGGAGCTGGTTTCCGACAAAGAAGTGTTCAACTTACATGTGGCGTTAGATGCGCTCGCAATTGACATCGACTGGTAGTCTCAGCACAGGTCTTCATCTTACCCCTCGTTGTCCCCCTATAAAGTCAGCCGAGTCGGGTCGCGAGGCTCAGTCGACCTCGACAGGTGTTGGAGCTGGTTGCTACGCCAGGGATTGAGGGCTTCAACTGGATGACGCGCAACGTGTCGAAGACATAAAACTGACATAATCACGGTTATCGGATATTCACGAGAGCGCTTGGATGCGATGGTTACCTCCGCACGTTCGCACAGCAAAGCCCCCATCGGGCTGCCGATGGACATCCCTATGGCGCCAACTCGCGACGACGAGAGTTGTGAGTGAAGGCTTGTTCGGGCATGCTAAGCGACACCGAAGTAGACCGCAGTTTCAAACTCGCGCTCATCGCGCACTCCCCCGGACACCTCACGTAGTGACAGGAGAATATGTCATCCGCCAGCGAGACTCCTGCTTCGGTGAGAAACCCTTCGCATATTGCGATAATTATGGACGGGAATCGTCGTTGGGCTAAACAACGCCAGATACCGCCAGAAGATGCGCATTTTTATACAGCCCCGGCGATGATTGCTGCGATTCGCTCGGCTGTAGCGCTCGAGATACCCCACATCACATTCTTTTGCTTATCGGACTCGAATCTTCTTCGACCGGATATCGAGGCAGAGGCATTACGCAAACTGCGCTCCTGGCTGTGGACTAAGGAGGTTGTAGACACGCTCGCCGACGTCCGAGCACGAGCGGTCGTGTTCGGCGACGGCATGAGCCCATTTGATGCTCAACATCACTTAAACGTAACTGATCATCAGCCATCATCGCCCGCTATTACAGTAGGCTTTGCCGTCAACTACAACGCGCGCCATGAACTCGAACGTGCAGCCAACCTTGTAGTTCGGGATCGATATCGATCACTAGAAGAGTACTACCACTCGTCTGAAATACCGGAGGTTGATCTCCTGATTCGAACGTCCGGTGAACACCGGACCTCCGGTTTTCTTCTCTGGCAAGCTGCATTCGCAGAAATATATTTCACGAAGACTCTGTGGCCAGACTTCAACGAGCGCGACTTTCGTCAAGCGGTCGGAGACTACGCGATGAGGGAGCGACGTTTTGGCCGCTGAACTGCTACTACAACTTTGTTGTGCTGTGAGATGCGTAGATTCTGAAGGCCGCATCCTGCTGATTCAAAGAAGCAAGGAGCCGCGTAAAGGTGCGTGGTCGCTTCCTGGTGGTCGTGTTGAGCCAGGGGAGCTAGCACATACTGCCGCGGCGAGGGAGCTGCTTGAAGAAACGGGTATTGCCTCGTCTGGTCTCGAATTTGTTGGTATCAGCGAATACATTGACGAGAGATACCATCTTGTTATCTTGATCTATCACGTAGTCTCATGGTCAGGAGTGGCGGCCCCAGGCGACGACGCACTTCTGACGAAGTGGGTTCAACTCGAAGAGTTAAGCCGTTTAGATCATACGGAAGTCCTGTTGCGAGACGCTCTTATGCGTTGATGTGAAAACCACGCCGGCGAAGAGACATTTCGGCCACAACTCGTGTAGTCGGAGCGCCATTCTCACGAAGTTGTTCTAATGTGTTCTTATCGGCCGCCTGGTCGCTCATACCTAAAGCCCAAGCCGCTGCTAACCGCACACCTTCGTCCTTCGGAGGTCGGCGGCGTGTAATGTTTGCAACTTCACGGAGCCCGTCGGACGAACCTGCTTTCGCCATGAGTCGAATGATCGACCGCTGAACACCTGCATCAGGATCCTGCCAGAGTGCCGTTGCAGTCACCTTGAGGGCGGGGTGGAAGGTCGCGGAAATTCCAAGGAGAGCTCCTACACTGAGTCGTTCAACTCGATCCGTGACGTAGATTGCGTCTTCGACAATTGCCCTTAGTCCGGATGTTCGCGATAGTGCATCATCTGCACTTGAATCAATGTGATTCAGTAGCTCGCGTCGAGTGTGTGACACTTCTCTCATTGTAAGTTGCTCTATATCGGACCGCATCTCCTTTTCCTTATATATCTGCTTATCAGATTTTGATACCTTCAACAATTGCAGCAGATGGAGGTTTTCTTCTCGCGATGTGTAGGCATCGTGCATGTCGATCACGCTAGCCATCGCGTCCGTTTTTAGCTTCTCCAACGACTTGTAATCGAGGTGCATCAACTCGGGTCGACGAATGAGCCATTTCCTGATCGGCTGCACGATTGTCTGCGTGCGAATTGAGTCGTAATCGGAGTTCGCGAAACCGAGCAAAGCCTGCCACGACGCGGGGGTGTCGATATGCGCTAGCGATTCAATAGCATTGAAGTACTGAATTGGGGATGCCGTTACACGCTCTTGAATGAGAGGAACGACGCGGTCGCCGAGCTGAATGAGCGCTTCACCCAAGATGCGTTCATCTCGCTCAAAGCTGATGCCGTAAGAATCGAGGACCGCTTCTGTAATTAGGATTCCAGCGCGGCTTCTCAATGCGCCGGGGTGGTCCCGCTTCGCCATTACTGCAAGTGCGAGCAACTCGGAGGGTGGCAGGGTTTGGCCTTCCGCAAGCGCGATGACTCCGTCATGAAATCTTGCTTCGAGGTCAGTGTTCGCTTCACGCTGCCAGTCGACTTTGCCGCCCGCTACACGGCTCGAAAATATGAAAAGATCTACGAGCGATAAATAGTCAAGATCTAGAACGCGCTCATACGCGCGAACTTTATCGACACTGAACTGCATCTCAGTACCGCGCTCCAACTTATTGATGGATGTTGAAGTCAGAGGGCGGGTTAAGTGACTGTTGAGTTGAAGGGCAAACTTTTCGGGAGAGTTAATGTCCGGATCTTCGGCATTAGCGCGTAGCACTCGAACGAGCCACGCAAAGCGCTCTAGGGGTAGTCGCGGTTGTTCTATCGGGTTTCGGGGACGTCCCGCCGGAGCCATGGAGAAATCCTAGCGAGCAAACTCTTGTTCAGGAACCGGAAAAATAGAGCACGATTGCGCCGAGCGTCCCGCTCCCGACGAGCGACGTGGCGACCGTCCAGCTCACCGGTACCCACGTCGGGTACGTCTTACGTGTCGGCTGTCGATGCCTGGCCTTCGCGTTACGGATCGTTCGACGGGACTGGAAGTTGCTGTTGTTCATGGAACCCCCTCGGTAGGTCCCTCCATCGTCTAGGCGAAGTTGCCGATCCACTGCCTTCCGTCAATTTGCTCCCACGCGAATGACGAATCTCCTTCGGGCTGAACGTGCCGCAGCACGGCGCCTCGAGCGGGCTGGGCAATGCCGGAAGCTTCGGGGCGGGTGGGGGGCAGCGTGTGTCTGTCAGGCGTCTTCGGGCGGCTGGTTGTCGAGCGGGAAGAACGAGGCGGGGGGTGGGGTGTAGGGCAGCGGTTCACCGGCCTTGTTCTCATCGAGGGAGAGCGCGTAGGGGCTGGCGGCGGAGAGCAGCATCGCCATCTGCCGATCGCAGTGCCTGATCCGCCAGTCAGTCATCCCGGACCCGCCGTCCAGGCGAGCTTTCTCCCAGGAACGCCACAGCGCCTCGATCCGCGAGGCCGCCTCCTCGCTCTTCCACCACGCGACCTGCCACCGGAAGTTGGCCCGGTTGGGCCGACCGACCTGGCGCCGGTAGTGGTAGCGCAGATGCTTCCGAACGAACTCATCCTCCGACGCATAGAACAGCGTCGATTATTCCTCCTCGGCGGCTCCTACTTCGCCGGTCTCGACGTTGACGGTGCCGGCCTCGTCGTCATCGAAGTCATAGCTGGCGGAGGTCACGATCGCCCTACCGGCTCGTGGGCCTTGATCGACGCCTTGATGGCCGCGACGGTCTCTTTCGCGCCCTGATACCACGGCACCGTGCGTAGCAGCACGGCGCGGTTACCGGAGGAGAACATCACCGCCCGCCCGCGGGGCATATCCGCCAGCTCCTGCACTTCAAGGATCTTCTCTCGCGTCAATGACGAGGACGTGGAGCGCACGCCCTTGTTCATGCTGACGGAGGTCGTCTCGCGGTCGTAGGTGCCGATCAGATCGGACATCTCACCCAGGAACGCCGGCTCGGAGACGCCGCCCGCGTAGACCTTCACGTTGGAGGCGGACCAAAGCTTGCGCATCCCGTCCTGCCCGAACACGGCAATGCCTTGGCTGTAGGACTGGAAGACTCTCATGATCGGGATCCCCCTCGAACCAAAGTGGCTTTAGAGGTCGGGGAGGTCGGTCCACCGGCTTAGGTTCGCCGCTTCATCCAGCAGGCCCAGCAGCGGAGTTTGCAACCGGCCGCCGGACGAGTTCGCGGCCAGGTCCTCCGCCGCCTCGATCGTAGCCGCGGCGCCGCCCGCCTCGCCGATAAGGCTCTCTTCGGCCGGTAGATGCGGAGAGGAAGGAGTCACCATCTCGCCGGGAGGCCGTTGCTGGTCGACCTCGCGACGGAGGCCGTTGCCGTGATCGAACGAGGGCGAGAGCGTCCGATGACCGCCCAGTTCTCGTTGTGCCGATCCCGTCCCGCGACCCAGGCATCGAACAGCAGGTAGCCCGCCCACACGTCGAAACCGCTCAGTCCGGCGACGGCGTCGAAGCCTGCAGGAGCGTCGACGCCGTCGAGAGCACGTCTCACCGCATCGACGGTGTAGCGGTCGTCGGGCCGCCTCCGAGCGTGGTCGTAGTCGCGATCGGAGTGGCGCAGCAGGCTGTTCCCGATCTCGAGGCTCTGGATCTGCTCGCGCTCGATGACGTTCCTCGACATGATTCCGCGCCGACCGCCCACGGTCGCAGGTCGGATCTCCGCGCAGGGGACGTCGAGCATCCCCGCGAGATGGAACGACACCCACTCCGCCCAGTCCTCACCCCGGGTCTCGTCTCCTCGCTGGCGGGCGAACTTGAAGAGCCACAGATCGCCGTCGGCGACGAGCCAGAACTTCTCCTTCGTCCCCATCGGCTCGTCCGACCACCCCTCGTCGAAGGCGCGCTCGATGGTCGTCGACTCCCACTTCGGCTGCATCCGGCCACGGTAGCCCGCGTATTGCCGGCGGCGGCGGACCTGTCGCGTCTCGCGGCCACCCCCCTTCGCCCGCGCACTGTTACGCCCGGCGACGAAGGGTTACGCCGGGCGACGCGGGCCGGGACGGGCGGGCCCGCGGTGCTCCATCATCGTGTCCGGGACGACGCGGAGAGGCCGCGGCCGCCCGACCCGTCCGAAGGAACGCGATGATCCGGCTCGAGCAGCTCAGCAAGTCGTACGGTCCGGCGACCGTGCTCGACCGCCTCGACTTCTCGGTCGCGACCGGCGAGATCTTCGCCGTCGTCGGCCCGAGCGGTGCGGGCAAGAGCACGCTCGCCGCCTGCGTGAACCTCCTCGAGCGGCCCACCTCGGGCACGGTCGTCGTCAACGGAGAGGCGCTCTCGCAGCTCTCGGAGGAGCGGCTGCGCGTCGCCCGCCGTCGCATCGGCACCGTCTTCCAGTCCGACGGACTCTTCAGCCGCCGCACGGCCGAGCAGAACGTGGCCCTTCCGCTGGAGTACCTCGGCGTCACCGCCGCCGAGACGAAGCGCCGCGTCGCGGAGCTGCTCGAGCGCGTCGGCCTCTCGGACCGCGCGCGCTACTACCCGCACCAGCTCTCCGGTGGTCAGCGCCAGCGTGTCGGCATCGCCCGCGCGCTCGCCCTCCGCCCCTCGGTGCTGCTCTCCGACGAGGCGACCTCGGGCCTCGACCCCGCCTCGACCACCGCGATCACCACGCTCCTGAAGGAGCTGCGCGACGACCTGGGCCTCTCGATCCTCTTCATCACCCACGAGATGGAGACGGTGCGCCAGGTGGCCGACTCCGTCGCCCGCCTCGACCACGGCCGCATCGTGGAGTCGGGGCGCCTCGTCGACCTGCTGCGCGACCCCGCGTCCCCGCTCGGCCTCGCCCTCAACCCGGTGCGCCCCTCCGTCGCGCCCGGCCCGGGTCTGGGCGAATGGGTGGTGGGCTACTCCCGCTCCGGAGTGCCGACCGACTGGGTCACCCGGCTCGCGGAGGCGGTCGGCCCGGTCGCGCTGCTCGGCGCGGCGATCGAGACGGTGGACGGGCAGGCGGTCGGCCACGCGACGATCGGGCTCGGCCCGGTCGACGAGGCGCGGCTCACCCGTGCGGCGGCCGAGCTCGGCCTGTCGGTCCGGCCCGCCGGCGTGCGCGTCCTCGCCGAGGAGGTGGCGGCATGATCCTCCACCTCGACAACAAGGTCCCGCTCGAGCAGATCCCCGCGCTGGTGCTGCCGGCGCTCGGCGAGACGCTGATCATGGTCGGCATCGTCATGGCGATCGTGGTGCTGGTCGGCGTGCCGCTGGGCGCTCTCGTGCACAACCTCGCTCCGGGCGGGCTGGCCGAGAACCGGGCCGCCCACCAGGTGCTCAGCGCCGTCATCAGCGTCGGCCGCTCGCTGCCGTTCCTCATCCTGATGGCGTCGATCATGCCGTTCACGCGCCTGATCACCGGCACCAACATCGGGATCGCGGCCGCCGTCGTGCCGATGTCGATCGCGGGGATCGCCTTCTTCACCCGGATCGTCGAGAACGCGCTGCGCAGCGTGCCGCTCTCGCTCACCCGCGTCGCCCGCGCCTCCGGAGCGTCGCGGCTGCAGGTGGTGCGGACCGCCCAGCTGAGCGAGGCGGTGCCGCAGATCATCGGCGGCCTGACGATCAACACGATCGCGATGATCGAGTACTCGGCGATCGCCGGCACGATCGGCGCCGGCGGCATCGGCTACGTCGCGGTGACCTACGGCTACCAGCGCTTCGACACCACCGTCATGCTCGCCACCATCGTGATCCTGGTCGCCACCGTCGCGACCGTGCAGCTCACCGGCGACGCCCTCGTCCGCGCGACCACGCCCGGCGCCTCCCGCTCGCGGCGAGCGCCCCGGGTCGCGGCCGCCGTCTAGAACCACTCCTCCTCCTCCTGCGCCCTCGGGCGTCCCTCCCGCGCGCCCCCTCTTCGAAAGGCACCGCCATGTCCACTCCCGACGACCTCGGATTCGATCTCAAGAAGAAGCGCCGCTGGCCCTGGATCGCCGGAGCGGCCGTCGTCGTGGTCGGCGTCGCCTCCGCGATCGCCGTCCCGCTCCTCTCCCCCGCCGTCTCGGCCAACGAGCAGGAGGGCGCGACGCTCTACGTCGCGACCGCCGAGGGCAACGCCTCCGAGCAGGCCCTGGTCGACTTCGTCGCGGAGGAGGTGGCGCCGCGCTACGGCATCACCGTCGCCTTCAAGGGGCTCTCGGACAGCAACACCATCAACCGCGCGGTGAGCGAGGGCGAGGTCGCGGCCACGGTGTACCAGCACAAGCTCTGGCTGGGACAGGTGCTCGAGGCCAACCCCGACTTCGAGGAGGAGGCGGCCACCCCCGTCTTCCGCTGGGGCTTCGGGCTCTGGAGCGACAAGTACTCCGACGTCTCCCAGATCCCCGACGGCGGCACGGTCTCGCTCTACTCCGACCCCGCCAACGAGGCGCAGGGCCTCTGGCTGCTGCAGAACGCCGGCCTGATCACGCTGAAGCCGGGCACGGAGCCGGGCACCGCGACCCAGGACGACATCGCCGAGAACCCGAAGAACCTGCAGTTCACCCTGCTCGACTTCGCCGCCCAGTCGCGCGCGCTGCCGGACCTCGACGCAGCCGTCGGCTACACCGAGTACTACCTCGCCGCCGGCATCCCGATCGAGCAGCAGATCTTCGCCCCGCAGGCCCCCGACGACTTCGCCGGGCAGCTCACCATCGGCTCGAAGTACCGCGACACCGAGAACGTGAAGAAGCTCGTCCAGGCCTTCCAGGACCCGGCCGTGCAGGAGTTCCTCGCCACGGACGAGACGGTGAAGGGGATCCTGCTGCCGATCGACGGCTGAGCAGGGCCGGAGCGACGGGGTCGCCTGAGGAGTCGCGCACGGCTTCTCGGGCGACTCGGCGTCTGCGGACGTAGCGTGGGCCCATGAACACGTTCACTCTCCACAACGGTGTCGAGATCCCCGCCCTCGGACTCGGCGTCTTCCAGACTCCGCCCGACGAGACCCGCGCCGCCGTCGCCGCCGCGCTCGACGCGGGGTACCGGCACATCGACACGGCGGCGGCCTACGGCAACGAGCGCGAGGTGGGCGAGGCGATCGCCGGCCGCGACGACGTCTTCCTCGAGACGAAGGTGTGGATCAGCGACTACGGCTACGACGAGACGCTGCACGCCTTCGACAAGAGCGCGGGCAAGCTCGGCGTCGAGCGGATCGACCTGCTGATCCTGCACCAGGCCCTGCCCGAGGCCTTCGACCGCACCCTCGACGCCTACCGGGCGCTCGAGCGGCTGCTCGCCGACGGGAGGGTGCGGGCGATCGGCGTGAGCAACTTCATGGTCGAGCACCTCACCCGCCTGCTGGCCGAGACCGACGTCGTCCCCGCGGTGAACCAGCTCGAGGTGCACCCGTACTTCCAGCAGCGGCGGGTCGAGCGCTTCGGCTGCGAGAACGACATCCTCACCCAGGCCTGGTCGCCGATCGGCGGCATCACCGCCTACCGCGACTCCCCGCGCCGCAGCTTCGACGACCCGGTGCTCCTCGAGCTCGGCGCCAAGTACGGGAAGACGGCCGCGCAGGTGATGCTGCGCTGGCACCTGCAGGAGGGCCGCCAGGTCATCCCGAAGTCGACCCGCCCCGAGCGCATCGCCGAGAACATCGACGTGTTCGACTTCGCGCTCTCCGGCTCGGAGCTCGCCCGGATCGACGCCCTCGAGGCCGGCGTGCGCGGCGGACCGGAGCCCGAGGCCGTGACGCTGGAGGCGTACGGCCGCGACATCCCCGAGGCCTGAGGAAGGCGCCCGCGACGGGAACACCGGAGCCGTCGCGGGCGTTGCCCTCACCATGAGCGTTCCCCTCTCCATCCTCGACCTCGCCCCCATCGCCCCCGGTGAGACCGCTCGCGACAGCTTCGCCGCCTCCGTCGCCCTGGCCCAGGAGGCCGAGCGCAACGGCTACCGCCGCGTCTGGTACGCCGAGCACCACAACATGGCGAGCATCGCCTCCAGCGCGACCTCTGTGCTCATCGCGCACGTCGCCTCGCAGACCTCCACGATCCGCCTCGGCTCCGGCGGCGTCATGCTGCCGAACCACTCCCCGCTCACCATCGCCGAGCAGTTCGGCACCCTCGAGACGCTGCACCCGGGCCGGATCGACCTCGGACTCGGCCGCGCCCCCGGCAGCGATCAGGCGACCTTCCGCGCGCTCCGCCGCGACCCCGACTCCTCCGAGCGCTTCCCGCAGGACGTGCTGGAGCTGCAGGCGTTCCTCGCCGGCGAGTCCCGCATCCCCGGAGTGAGCGCGACGCCGGGCGCCGGCACCCGCGTCCCCCTCTACATCCTCGGCTCCTCGCTCTTCGGCGCGCAGCTCGCGGCCGCTCTGGGCCTGCCGTACGCGTTCGCCTCGCACTTCGCTCCGGACGCGCTGCACCAGGCCGTCGCGGAGTACCGCCGCGGCTTCCGCCCCTCCGAGCAGCTCGACGCGCCCTACGTGATCGCCGGGATGAACGCCATCGCCTCCGACACCGAGGAGGACGCGCAGGAGCAGTTCGCGCAGATGAAGCGCGCCCGCCTGATGATGCTGCTGCGCCAGAGCGGGCAGATCCCCGTCGGCCAGACCTTCGACGACGAGGAGCTCGACGCCCTGCTCAGCGCCCCGATCGGCGCCCACGTCGCGAGCATGACCACCTACACCGGTGTCGGCACCGGCGACCAGGTGGCCGACTACGCCGCCGACTTCGCCCGCTCCGCCGACGCCGACGAGGTCATCGTCGCCCACGCGTCGCTGCAGACGGAGGCGCGCCTGCGCTCGGTCGCTCTCCTCGCGCAGTCGAACGCGCGCGTCGCCGCCTGACCTGCGGCCCAGTCCGTCGACGCCGCCGCACGGGCCCCGCGCGCGACCGGGGCCGCGCATCGGCGGGCGTGCGGCGCGCATCGGCGGACTCCTGTGAAAGTGAGCCTCTAACGGGGGCCACCTCACAGGGGGCGACCTCGGGAGGAGCGCGTCCGCGGTGCCAGGCTGAGCCCTGTGTCGACGATGACGGGCAAGCGGCGTGAGCCCGGGGACGGCCCTGCGCGGTCGGCGGCCCTGCTGCTGCGGGTCTGCGCGGGCGACCGGACCGCCTTCCGGCAGCTCTACTCGCTCACCGCGGGCCGGGTCGTCTCCGTCGCGGACGCCGTGCTCGACGACCGCGCCGCCGCCGAGGAGGTCGCGCAGGAGGTCTACCTCGAGCTCTGGCGCACTGCGCGCTCGCTCGACCCGGGACGTCCCGTCCTCGCCTTCCTGGCCCAGGTCGCGCACCGCCGGGCCGTGGACCGCGCCCGGGCGGACCGGTCGGCGCGGCGCCGGGAGCTGCAGTACACGGTCGTCGACCGGCCGCGCGATCACGAGTGGGAGCGCTCGGACGTCCGGCTCGCCCTGGCGCCCGCGGCCGGCGCGATCCGGCAGCTCGCCGCCATCCACCACGACGTCCTCTACCTCGCCTACGTCCGCGGGTACAGCCACTCCGAGATCGCGGAGGAGCTGTCGATCCCGCTCGGCACCGTCAAGACCCGGCTGCGCGACACCCTCATCCGCCTGCACACCCACCTGCAGTCCGCCGGCCCGGCGGACCCGGACGGCGGACCGGGACGGCGCATCCGGCGCTGACCGATGGCGCGGACGCCTCTGCGCCATCGGGGTCGCACGCTTCAGGACCGTGTCCGGCCCGCTCAGCCCGCCTGCGTCGCGCCCGAGACCGCGAGCCCGACGATCACCGTCAGCACCGTCGTCCACAGCGCGATCGCGACGCCCTGCCAGAGCAGGATCCGCCCGCGGCCGACTCCGGCGCCCGCCAGCATCACCGCGGTGAAGTGCGTCGGGAGCAGCAGCGGCCCCAGCAGGCTCACGCCCGGGACGCCGTAGCGGGTGAAGGCCCGCTGGAACTTCTCGCGCCGCGGAGACGTCCGCTTCGCCTCCGAGCGGCCCGTGATCGCCGAGCGGACGCCGGTGCCCAGCAGCACGAGCAGCGCCACGCAGACGAAGTTGCCGATCGCCCCGGCGAGCCCGGCGACGACCGGGTGGATGCCGCCGATGATCCCGATGCTCGCCGCTCCCTCGCCCTCGATGAAGGGGACGGCCCCGGCCGCGGCGACGACGAGGGGCTGCACGAGCTCGGGAACGCGGCCGATCAGGTCCTGGAATCCGAGGATCGCGTCGCTGATGATCGTCATGGTCGTGCCTTCCGGTACGTGGCCCCGGCTCTCGGGACTCCTCCATCCGACCGTGTCCGCGCCCGCTGCGGCAGTGCCGCCGGGTCACCGCGTCCCGGGAGGATCGACGGCCCGAGGGGTGACAAGTGTCATGGTCGTAGCCTGGGCCGCATGGTGAACTCGACCGAGGCGGATCCGCCCGTGCGCGCGGGCCGCGGCGTCGCCGTGACCTGGTGGTACACGCTCGCGTCGGCCGCCTCCTTCGTGGTGATCGTCCTGGCCGTCTGGTCCGTGGCGGTGCTGAGCGCCGAGGCCGAGGAGTGGCGGAAGGGGGCCTACTTCCTGGGCGCGGCCGCCTGGGTCGCGGTGTTCTCGCCGACCGCGCTCGCGTACCGGCGCGCCGACCGCGAGGGCCCGGTGCGCCTCCGGGCCGCGCCGACCCTGGTCTTCTGCCTCGGAGTGGCGGCCGCCGCGCTCACCGGCACGGCCGCCGGGAGCCTCGCGCTCGGGCTCTCGCTCGCCGCGACCCTGGTCGCCGTGCTGCCCTGGCAGAGCGGGGTGCGGCTCCGGGTGATGGTGCTCTGCACGATCGTCCTCGCGGTCGCGGCGGTGCTCGAGCAGACGCGCGCGGCGCCGGACGCGTCGGCCGCGCTCTCGACCCTCCTGCTGTTCGCGACGCTGCTGCCCCTGACGGTCGTCAGCGCGCTGTGGTGGTGGGACATCGTCCGCGAGCTCGACCGGGCGCGCGCCGCCGAGGGCCGGCTCGCCGCCGCCCAGGAGCGCCTGCTGCTCGCCGGCGACGTGCACGACCTCCAGGGGCACCACCTCCAGGTGATCGCGCTGCAGCTCGAGCTCGCCGAGCGCCTTCTCGGCAGCGACCCGGAGGCCGCTCTCGAGCAGCTGCGCGCCGCCCAGCGCTCGGTCGACGGCGCCCGCACCGGCACCCGTGAGCTCGCCACGCGCTTCCGCAGCGTCCCGCTCGCCGACGAGCTGGCCAACGCCGCCGACCTGCTCCGCTCGGCCGGGCTCCGCGTCGAGCTCGAGGTCGACCCGGCGGCGGCTCACGCGCCTGCCGAGACGCTCGGGCCGGTGGTCCGCGAGACGACGACGAACATCCTCAAGCACGGCGGCGGCTCCAGCGCGCGGCTGCGGCTCGCGCGGGAGCAGGACGAGTGGCGGTTCGAGGCGGTGAACGACCTGGCACCGGACGCGGAGGAGGCGGACGGGACCGGCTCGGGCGTCCTCGGCATGGCGGAGCGGGTCGAGCGGGCAGGGGGGACGCTGCGCGCCGGGGCGGTCCGCCGCTCCTTCGAGCTGGACGCGCGCCTGCCGGTGGGGAGCGACTCGTGATCCGGGTGCTGATCGCCGACGACGAGGACATGATCCGCACGGCGCTGGCCGCGCTCCTCCGCCTCGAGGAGGACCTCGAGATCGTGGGCGAGTGCCGCGACGGCGAGCAGGCGGTCGCGGAGGCGCTGCGCCTGCAGCCCGACGTGTGCCTGTTCGACGTCGAGATGCCCGGGCTCGACGGGATCGAGGCGGCGGAGCGGCTGCGCCGGGTCTCGGCGACGCGGGTCGTGGTCGTCACCCGGCACGCGCGGCCGGGGGTCCTGCGGCGAGCGCTCGGAGCGGGCGTCAGCGGCTTCCTGCCGAAGTCGCGCCGGGTCGAGGACGTCGCCGAGGTGATCCGTCAGGTCGCAAGCGGACGCCGCTACGTCGATCCGGAGATCGCCGCCGACGCCCTGGCGAACACGCGCAGCCCGCTGACCGACCGGGAGCTCGACGTGCTCAGCGCCGGCTCCCGCGGCGAGACGATCGGCGAGATCGGCGCGGCGCTGCACCTCTCCTCCGGCACCGTCCGCAACCACGTCTCGTCGATCCTCCGCAAGCTCGACGTCGACACCCGCCAGCGCGCGGTCATCGAGGCCCGCGAGCGCGGCTGGATCTGAGCGCAGGCGCCGCGACGGCAGCCACTCCGCAGAAGTCGTCGCACTCGCGCTCGAGTGCGACGACTTCTGCGTTCTCGCGAGCGCCGCTGGGTCAGGCCGTCGGCGTCCAGATCCGCATCGTCGACGGTCCGCGGTTCGCCCAGCGGTGGTACGGCCGGAACTCCGCCTCGAAGCGGCGCCCCTCCTCCACCGGCACGGAACCGTAGGGCCAGCCGGGAGCCGCCTCCCGCGCCACCAGGGACACGCGCGCTCCCTCCGCCGTCACGACGGGCGGCACCGAGGCGTCGACCGCGATGTGCTCGGTGTCCAGGCCCTCGGGCAGGTCGAGCGACTCGATCGCCAGCACGAACGGCCCGCGCTCGAGGGCGACCTGGCCGCGCACCGCGTCGATCCGGGGGTGCGGGGCGACGAAGCGGGCCGTCATCGGCAGCGAGAGCCGCACGGTGTCGCCGGCGGAGAACGCCCGGCGGACGGTGACGGTCGGCGTCGAGACCGGCTCGCCGTCGAGCAGCGCCGAGCCCCGCGCGAACGGCGGCACCCGCAGCGTCAGCGCGAACTCCGCGTCCTCGAGGATCCGCACGACGATCTCGCCGTCGGCCGGGTACTCCGTCTCGACGCGCAGCGCGACGCCTCCCGTGCGCACCTCGTACGCGCCGTACTGGTGGAGTTGCACCCCGTCGTCGGTGGCGGTCGCGAAGCCGAGCTCGACGCTCGCGAGGGTGCGGGCGGTGTTGGTCGGGCAGCACGAGACCCAGAACCAGGGCGCGCGGAGGCTGGACTGCGCGCGGTCGGTCTCGCGCGACTCGTCCGGCGCCACTCCGTCGACGCGCTGCTGCAGCGTGTTCGTGTAGAAGAAGGCGCGGCCGTCGTCGCGGGTGGCGGGGAGCACCGCGTTCAGCAGCGTCCGCTCCATCAGGTCCGCGTAGCGGTGCTCGTTCGAGCCGAGCAGGAGCCGCCAGCTGAGCATCGTGGAGCCGATCGCCGCGCAGGTCTCGGCATAGGCGCGATCCGGCGGCAGCTCGTAGTCGGCGCCGAACGCCTCGTCCTGGTGGTGCGAGCCCATCCCGCCCGTGACGTAGGTGCGCCGCTCGACGGTCGCCTCCCACTGGCGGCGGACCGCCTCCTCCAGCTCGGCGTCGCCGGTCTCGACCGCGACATCGAGAGCCCCGGAGGCGAGGTAGAGGGCCCGCACCGCGTGGCCGCGCAGCACCTCCGCGTCGCGCACGGGCACGTCGTCCTGGAAGTACTCGGCGCCGAACGCGATCGGCTTCAGCGTCCCCGTCCCGCGCCGCTCCACGAAGAGGCGGGCCAGCTCGAGGTAGCGCTCCTCCCCCGTCGCCCGCGCCAGCTCGGCGAGCGCCGGCTCGATCTCGGGGTGGCCGCACACGGCGACCCTCCCCTCGGGCCCGAACTCGCGATGCACGTGGTCGGCGAGGCGCCGGGCGACCTGCGGCAGGAGGTCGTCTTGACCGGTGCGCAGCCGCGCCACGGCGGCCTGGATCAGGTGCCCGAAGCTGTACAGCTCGTGGCCCCACTCCAGGTCGGAGTAGCGCGCACGCTGGCCGGGCCGGCCGAAGCTCGTGTGCAGGTAGCCGTCCGGGTCCTGGGCGGAGGCGACCCGCGAGACGAGGTCGTCGTACCGCTCCTGCAGCCCGGCGTCGTCGCTCCGGCCGAGCTCCCAGGCCATGGCCTCGAGGAGCTTGTAGACCTCGGAGTCCACGAACTCGATGCCCGCGTGCGCGTCGCCGCCCTCGGCGGACGAGATCGAGCCGTCGGCCGCGCGGTCGAAGTTGCCGGCCCAGCCGACGCGCTCGATCCACGAGCGGCAGTGCTCGATGACGGCGGAGGAGTTGAGGTCCTGGTAGTGCTTCCAGAAGCCGCCGGTGAGGCGGATCTCGTCCTGGCGCAGCGGCCGGAGCACGCTCCGCGAGGGGGCGACCGGGCCGCCGAGGGCGGTGGCGGTGGGGGCGGTGAGGGTCACGGTGTCTCCTTGGAGGGACGGGTCAGTCCTTGACGGCGCCGGCGGTGACTCCCGCCGAGACGTACCGCTGGGCGACGACGAGGAGGACGGCGGCCGGGAGCGAGGCGACCACGGCGGTCGCCATGATCGAGTTCCACTCCTGGTTGTTGTTGCCGATGTACTTGTAGATGCCGAGGGTGATCGGCTGGAGCTTCCCGCCGCTGTCGAGCGTCGAGGCGAAGATGAAGTCCGACCAGGCCCAGAGGAACGCGAACAGCGAGACGGTGACCACGGAGTTGCGGCTGATCGGCATGATCACCGAGGTGAAGGTGCGCCAGGCGCTCGCTCCGTCCATCCGGGCGGCCTGGGTGAGCTCGTCGGGGATCCCCGACATGAAGGCCGTGAAGATCAGCACGCCGAACGGCACCGCGATGGTGGAGTCGGCCACGATCAGGCCCGGGATCGAGTTGAGCAGCCCCAGGTTGAGGTAGATGGCGTAGAAGCCCATCGCCATGATGATCGCCGGGATCATCTGCGCGATCAGCAGCACGAACGAGAGGGCCTGCCCGCCGCGGGGCCGCAGCTTCGCCAGCGAGTAGGCGGCGGGAGCGGCGATCACCACGGTCAGCAGCACCGTGCCGAGGCCGACGACGAGGCTGGTGCCCAGGTAGGGCAGCTGCTCGCTCAGCACCGCCTGGTAGCCGGTGAACGTGGGCGCGAACGGGAACCAGTCCGGCGGATCCTTCCGCATCGAGCCGGTCGGAGTGAGGGAGACGTTGATCATCCAGTAGACGGGGAACAGCATGACCGCCGTGAGGGCGATCCCGACCACCGTCAGGTACCAGGGGCGTCGGGCGGTCACGAGTCGGCCTGCTTCCGCTGGACCCGGATGTACACGAGACCGAAGACGAGGGCCAGGATGATCAGCAGGTTGCCGACGGCCGCGGCCGGTCCGAAGTCGGGCAGCATCGAGCCGAAGCCGAGCTGGTACGTCCAGGTGGCGAGCGTGGTCGAGGAGTCGGCGGGGCCGCCCTTCGTCATGATCCAGATGATGTCGAACACCTTCAGCGTGTAGACGAGGCCGAGCAGGATCGTGATCGCCGACACCGGCCGCAGCAGCGGCAGCGTGATCCGCCAGAACTGCTGGGCGCCGGTCGCGCCGTCGAGCGAGGCCGCCTCGTAGAGGTCCTGCGAGATGTTCTGCAGGCCGGAGTAGAGGATCACCAGGTTGAACGGGATGCCGATCCAGATGTTCGCGATCAGGACCGCGATCAGCGAGGTGGTCGGCGAAGTGAGCCAGTTGATCTGGCCGATCCCGAACGACTCCAGGAACGCGTTCACGATGCCGGAGTCGCTGTTGAGCATCCACGACCAGGTCGACGCCGAGACGATCAGCGGCAGGAGCCACGGCACCAGGAACAGCGCCCGGAGCGTGCTCGCCAGCGGGAAGCGGCGGTAGAAGAACACGGCGAGCGCCAGCCCCAGCGTGAACTGGAAGAGGAGCGAGACGCCGGTGAAGACCGCCGTGTGCAGCAGCGCCGGGCCGAAGGTCGCGTCCTGGAACACCTGGACGTAGTTGTCGAACCAGACGAAGGGCGCGTTCCCCTGCACGAACGAGCGGACCGTGTAGTCCTTCAGGCTCAGCTCGAGGTTGCGGTAGAGCGGGAACGCGTAGAAGACGAGCAGGTAGGCGACGAGCGGGGCGAGGAACGCCCACGCGACCAGACGGCCGCCCTCGGGGCGCCGGCGGCGCCGACGGCTCTCGGCGGCCGGGGCGGGCGGGGCCGGCGGCTCGGTGCCGCGCCGCAGGAGGCGGGCGGTCTCGGTGGCAGTGGTCATGGTCTCTCCCGTCCCCCCGGCCGGTGCGCGGAGCACCGGCCGGGGGGACCTCGTTCGGGGAGCGGGAGCCCCCGGTCGTCCTACTTCGTGGCGGATTCGGCGGCCGACTGGGCGGCCTTCAGGGCGTCCTCGGGAGACTGCGAGCCGCTGAGCACGGTCTGCACCGCGCCCCACAGCTGCTCCGAGATCTTCGGGTACTTCGTGCCGAGGTCGTCCGAGGTGCGGCCCTTCGCGGCCTGCACGGCGGTGACCCACGGCTCGAGGTCGGCGTTGCCGGCGACCTGCTCCTGCTGCGCCTCGGCCGTCGGCGCGATGTACGAGAGCGTGTTGTCGGTCGTGACCAGGCTGCTCGTCGAGGTCAGGCACTCGGCGATCTTCTTCGAGGTCTCGTAGCGCGCCGTGTCCGACTGCACCGGGAGGGTGAGGAACTCGCCTCCCGTCGGTGCGGGGGCCGCTCCGCCGTCCTTCGACGGGATGGTCAGGACGCCGTAGTCGATGCCCGAGGCCTTCGCGTTGGCCAGCTGCCAGGTGCCGTTCTCGCCGAACGCGTACTCGCCGGTCTCGAACTCCTGCCAGCTCGTGGTCTGCGTGTTGCCGATCACGGAGTTGGGCGCGTAGCCCTTCTCCAGCCAGTCGCTCCAGAGCGAGACGGCGTCGACCGCGGCGGGCGAGTCGAGGTCGGTCAGCTCGGCGCCGGAGCCCCAGAACCACGGCAGGAACTGGAAGGTCCCCTCCTCCGTGCCGATGCCGGAGAACGTGATGCCCTTGCCGCCGGAGGCGGTGACCTTCTCGAGCGCGTCGGTCAGTCCGGCCCAGTCGGTGATGGAGGCGGCGTCCACGCCGGCCTTCTCGAGCACGGCCTTGTTGTAGTACAGCGCGAGCGTGTTGGCACCGATCGGCACGCCGAAGGTGTCGCTGCCGGTCTGGCCGGCCGCGAGGATGTTCGCGTCGATACCCTCGGTGGAGAGCCCGGACTCGGCGGTCGTGGTCAGGATGCCCGACTCCGCGAGCGTCGAGACCACGGGGTTGTCGACGAGCAGGAGGTCGGGCGAGTTGCCCTGCTGGCCGGCGAGCAGCGCCTTGTTGGTCAGGTCGGTGGTGTCGTAGCCGGTGCGCTCGACGGTGACGCCGGCCTCGGTCCCGCAGGAGTCGATGAGCTTCGCCCAGTCGGACGACTCGTCGAACTGGGGGTACGGGTCCCAGAACGTGTAGCTGCCTCCCGCGGCGGAGCCGGAGTCTCCCCCGGAGCCGCTCGCGCAGCCGGTCAGTGCGGCGGCGGCCGTCCCCAGCAGGACGGCGGCGGCGAGGCCCCGAGCGTGCTTCCTCGTCTTCACGGATGATCCCTTCGTCGTTGATGGATTCCTCGGCAGTCGTCCCGATCGTCTGCGCCGGGCCGAAACTACTTTCTGTCGGGTAAACCTAGGCAGGGGCGGTCAGCGCGTCAAGAGATGCGACCTTTTCGGTCTTTTCGGTTTTTCGCCGCAGTCGTGCGAGGATCGACGCGGCGGCCCGCCGGGCCCGGAACGGAGGCGCGGTGCCACCACGCAAGCCCACCGGCACCATCACGCTCACCGACGTGGCGGCCGCCGCCGGCGTCTCGATCGCCACAGCCTCCAAGGCGCTCAACGGCCGCGACCAGGTGCGCGCCGAGACCCGCCAGCGCGTGCTGGACGCCGCCGAGGCCCTCTCCTTCACCCCGAACCCGTTCGCGCAGGCCCTCAACTCCCGGCGCACGGGCACCATCGGGATGCTCACGAACGACCTCGACAACCGCTTCGTGCTCCCCGTGCTGCTCGGCGCCGAGGACGCGTTCGGCGCAGGATCGACGTCGGTGCTCCTCTGCGACGCCCGCGGCGACTCGATCCGCGAGCAGCACCACATCAAGAACCTGCTCGCCAAGCGCGTCGACGGGATCGTGGTGCTCGGCCGGACGACGAACCCGCGCCCCTCGATCACCCGCACCATCCCGGTGCCGGTCGTCTACGCCTACGCGCCCTCGGAGGATCCGCGCGACTCCTCCTTCACGCCCGACAACGTGCAGGCCGGCGTCCTCGCCGCCCGCCACCTGATCGAGCGCGGACGGACGAGGATCGCCCTCGTCAACGGCGAGCCGAGCTACACCGCCGCACACGACCGTGCCCGGGGCGTCGAACAGGCGCTGACGGAGGCGGGGCTGCCGCTGGTCGGCGGCGGCATCCTCTTCGGGCAGTGGTCCGAGAGCTGGGGTCGCCAGTGCGCCGAGACGCTGCTGCGCGCGCATCCGGACCTCGACGCGATCATCTGCGCGAGCGACCAGATCGCCCGCGGCACGCTCGACCACCTGCGCGAGACCGGCCGGCGGGTGCCGCAGGACGTGGCCGTCGTCGGCTTCGACAACTGGGACCTCCTCGTCGAGGCCGCCCGCCCGCCGCTCTCGAGCATCGACATGATGCTCGACACGCTCGGCCGCGCCGCCGCGGAGGAGCTCTCGAACGCGATCCACGGACGTCCGACCGCGGGCGTGCAGGCCATGCCCGTCCGCTTCGTACCGCGGGAGTCCTCCGGCTGACGCCCCCGCCCTCCGCGAGAACGCGGAGGACACCGCCTGCTCAGCGGTGTCCCGACGCTCGGAGCGGCGTCTCGACGCACGAGCGGGCCAGCGCGCATCAGCGAGGACACCCGAGAGACGGGCGGAGCGCGATCGTGGGCGCAGACGTGCGCCGGACCCCTCGGGAGTCCGGCGCACGGCCTGGCGGTGATCAGCTTCCGGTGATCAGCCGGGATCAGCTCCCGGTGCGCTCACCGCGGCGTCGGAGGGTGAGGAGCATCAGACCGCCGCCGAGCAGGGCGAGCAGGCCCAGCACTCCGGCGGTCGCCGTCGCTGCGGCGTCCACTCCGGTCGAGGCCAGAGCCGGACCGCGGGGACCGTTCGACCCGGACACGGGAACGACCGCGGCGTGGGAGGGCGCCGGTCGCGGCGCTGTGGTCGCGGTCGGAGTGGGCGAGGCCGTGGGCGTCGCGGTCGGCGTGGGGGTGGGGGTCGCCGTCGGAGCCACGGTCGGGGTCGCCGTCGGCGTGGTCGTCGGCGTGACCGTCGGAGCCACGGTGGGCGCGATCGTCGGAGTCACCGTCGGCACGACGGTGGGAGTCACCGTCGGGGTGACGGTGGGAGTCACGGTCGGCGTGACAGTGGGTGTGACCGTCGGCGTCACGGTCGGCGTGACGGTGGGGGTCACGGTCGGCGTGACGGTGGGGGTCACGGTCGGCGTGACGGTGGGGGTCACCGTCGGGGTCACGGTCGGAGTGATGGTCGGGGTCACCGTCGGCGTGACCGTGGGCGTCACGGTCGGCGTGACCGTGGGGGTCACGGTCGGCGTGACTGTCGGCGTGACCGTCGGCGTCACGGTGGGCGTGACCGTCGGGGTCACGGTCGGGGTCACGGTCGGCGTGACCGTCGGGGTCACGGTCGGCGTCACGGTGGGCGTGACCGTCGGGGTCACGGTCGGCGTGACCGTCGGGGTCACGGTCGGCGTCACGGTGGGCGTGACCGTCGGGGTCACGGTCGGCGTGACCGTCGGCGTCACGGTCGGCGTCACGGTCGGCGTCACGGTCGGCGTCACGGTCGGAGTGACCGTCGGCGTCACGGTTGGCGTCACGGTCGGCGTCACGGTCGGCGTGATCGTCGGCGTCACGGTCGGCGTGATGGTCGGAGTCGCCGTCGGCGACGATCCGCCGTCGGAGGGCTCGCAGCCCGGCTCGGTGAAGTCGTTGGAATCGAGCGTGACCGCTCCCGTGCGGGCCAGTGCGCGGCCCTCGACGGAGACGCCCGTCGTCACCGTGATCGAGACCGAGGCGAGCACGGAGCCCACGAAGTCCGAGTCGGTGCCGAGAGTCGCGGAGCTGCCGATCTGCCAGTAGACGTTGCAGGCCTGCGCTCCGTTGATCAGGGCCACCGTGCTCGACGACGCCGTCGTCAGCGTCGACGCGGCGCGGATCACGAAGACCGCCTCGTTGACGCCCTCGGCGTCGAGCGTGAGCGTCCCCGTCACTCCGACCGGTCCGGCCGCGGTGTAGACCCCGGGCTTCAGCGTGCTGCCGCCGATCTCGGCGTCGATCTGCGCGGTCGTCGCCTGCGAGGCGAGCTGTCCGTAGGCGGTGCCCACGTCGGCCTGGGCCTGAGCCGCCTCCGCGTCTCCGCGGTGGATCACTCCGTCCGTCCGTCCGGGCGGGAACCCGGTGACGGCGGTCAGCGGGCTGACCCCGACGCTCTGGTCCAGGACGCTCGACCCCGTGTTCGTCACGGTCGACGCGGCCAGGACCGAGTAGTCCTCCGCCGTGCCGAGGTCGGGAGCAGTGGCCGCCTGCGCCGAGACGCCGGCGAAGAGCGCGGCGCCGACGACGGCGAGGACGACACCCGTCCCGATCGCCCCTCTTCTGCGGTTCTGCCGATGACGGCGGAGCGAGGTACGAGAGGACACGTGCGGCATGAGGCCAGCGATCTGCCCACGTCAGCGTGAGCTCAATACCCCGAGGTGGGAGGCTCGAACCGTGGGTCGCGCTCCTCGCCCGCGTCTACGCCGCGACCCTGACGGGGGGCAGGATCCGCCGACGGCGTCCCCCGACCCGGGACATGGCCGCCACAGGAGTCCTCGCGCCGGTGACGGCGGACCCGGCCGGCGGAGCGGATCAGCGGTGACGCCCGCGGCACCCGAACCGGTCGGAGTGCCGCGCGGCTGCCCGGGAGCCCTCAGCCGAGAGCCGCCACCCGCTCGATCACGCCCTCGCCCAGCCGGGCGACGTACCCCTCCGGATCCGCCCCGGCCGGGGCCAGCTGCACGTGGTCGATCCCCAGCGCCGCGTACTCCTCCATCGCGCGGACGAAGCCGTCGGGGTCGCCGATCGGATCGCCGCCCCCGGTGATGGTCTTCGTGATCGTCGCGTAGTCGCGCCCGAGGTCGTCGCAGTGCCGCTTCAGCACGTCGAGCTTGTGCGCCACGTCGTCCGCGCCGGTGCCGAACAGGTTGCAGGCGTCGCCGTACTGCGCGACCAGCCGCAGCGTCTTCCTCTCGCCGCCGCCGCCGATGAGGATGGGCGGGCCGGGCTGCTGGATCGGCGCCGGGTGGTTCAGCGTCTCGGCGAGCCGGTAGTGCGTCCCCTCGAACGGCCCGTCGTCGTCGCTCCACATCTGACGGCAGATCCGCAGCGTCTCCTCCAGCCGCTCGAACCGCTCCTTCAGCGGCGGGTACGGCACGCCGAGCCCGAGGTGCTCGCGCTCGTACCAGGCGGCCCCGATGCCGAGCATCGCGCGTCCGGCGGAGAGCACGTCGAGGGTGGTGACGATCTTCGCGAGCAGTCCCGGATGGCGGTACGTCACGCCGGTGACGAGGAGACCCAGCCGCATCCGCTCCGTCCGGCCGGCGACGAAGCCGAGCGAGGTGTAGCCCTCGAGCATCGGATCCTCGCTCGTCGCGAAGTGCTCCATCTGGAAGTAGTGGTCCATCAGCGTGAACCAGGCGCAGCCGACGTCCTCGGCCGTCTGCGCGGTCGCTCCGAGGATCGGCGCGATCTGCGCGCTCCCCCCAGGCAGAGTGAAGTTCATGAAGTGAATGCCGAGCTGCACGCGCGTCTCCTGTCGTCCCGGGATGTCCAGGAGCCAGTGTGCGCCGAGCCACCACTCAACACGCCGACGCGCCCGCCTCTGAGCGGCGTCTCATCCGTTCCGCGGCGTCTCGGCCGATCGCACCCGCCGAGGCGCGGCCGCGCTCACTCGCAGACGCGGAAGCGGTTCCGGTCGAACCCGACGACGTCGCCGACGACGAGCTGGCGCCCGCGGCGCAGATCCACTTCGCCATTGACGGTCACCATCCCCTCGGCGACCGCCTCCTTGGCCTCGCCGCCCGAGAGAATCCCAGCGAACTTGAGGAACTGGCCCAGGCGGATCGACCCACCGCCCAGCGGGACGTCGACGGGCTCGGGGACGGCAGCGGCGCCCTTCACGTCTGTGAACGCGCCCGCGAAATATCGCCGCAGGCCCCCTGGATCAGCGGGTTTCCCACGTAAGTGTCGCCGCAGTTTCCAGCACAACGTGTCGCTCCGAACATGCCCGCGTGATTCCGCGGATCTGAGGCCTCGATGGGGTCATTCGGTGGCCCCTCGCCGCGCAGGAAGTGCCCGGCGGCCATACGAGGTCGGGTTGGCACAGACTTCGGGTTCAGTCTCCACGAAGCCTTCCTCGGCGTCGCGGTCGGCGTCGGAGCTGCCGCCCTGCGCGGCCTGCTCGAACGGGCTGGCTGCCGGAAAAGCCGCAACAAGCGAGGCGTCAGGGCGATGTCGGTGCGGCTGTTTCGCATGCATGCCTGCGGGCGAAGCACTAGAGGGCGTTCTTCGTGGTCGCCAGGTACTCCGGCGTGGCGAGCGCTTGCATGGAGAACCAATGTGTCGCCTCGAGGCTCGCCTCCAGGTGTCGCCAACCGTTCGAGACGAACGAGCTCGTCTGCGCGCCGGTGAACATATAGACGACGGCTCGAGCGGCAGTCGGGATATCGACCTCGGCGCGAAGATTGCCTTCAGCTCGTGCCTGTTCGAGAAACAACGCTATCGCGTCGAGCCAGACTTGATCCGGCAACTTCGCAACGCCGGGGAATTCAGATGAGGCTTGTGCGACGAGACGCAGGCCTGCTTGCGCCGTTGGATCGTGCTGCAGTGCTCTCGCGAGGGACCGGGACAGCGTGAGCAGTGAAGCGAGGCCGTCGTCGCCCGACTCCAGAATCGAATCCCGGAGGAGGATGAAGCCCTGGTCCTGGCGGCGGATGATCTCCTCCGCCACCTCGATCTTGCCCCTGCGGAAATGAAAGTAGAAACCACCCTGCGTGACGGATGCTGCTTCTAGGATATCGGCGACGCGAGCGGTCGAGTAGTGCAGGCGCGCAAACACCTTCGCCCCACCGAGAACAATCGCCTCTCGTGTGGCGATCCCGCGTTCCTGTTGTGCCACGCGCACCTCCGACTGATCCCAAAGCCACTCTATCGGCCCATGGTTCAGCGTCTCTGCCGTCTGGTCCCCGTTCGGGAGGGTTCACGCTGAGTAGCCGAACGCCGCGCTGGCGTTCGCACCGTGCTCGGATGTCGAGACCAACCTCACGTCGCGGAGGGTTCGGCCGCCGATGACGACCTCGGCGTTCCTGCGCACGGACGTGCGAGCGGAGAATCGAGCCTGGCCGCCGGACGGAGCGGGCGTCCGAGAGACGGAGGCGCGCCTGAGCCAGAGGTTCGGTACAGCGGAGCGGCTGGTGTCATTGACGGCGTCGATGAGGACTTGCGCCAACTGACCGAACATGACGAGTTCATCGACGGCGTCAAGGCGGGGCGGGGCGGCTGAGTACCCTGCCTGGGATGATGTGACGGAATGGGACGTCTCGAGGTGTCCGTCGACGAGGTCCACGCGATCGACGTGGGACGACATCTGGATCGAGTCGCCTGCTGCCGCATGGGTGAGGCCGGGTGCCGCCTCGGCTGCGCCCGGTCGGGCTCGGCTCGGGGCGCACTCCAAGTCGACGTTCAGTCCGCCGATACGAGCCCGCAATGACTTGGTGCTGACGAGCGGTCCGCCGTGATCGGTCGTGATGCCGATGGGGACAGAGCCCACATCAGTCGTCGCCACACGTCCGGCGACGACTGAGAACCCTGTGACATCGAACGGCCCTTCCCACCAAGCGCCGCGATTCGTGTTCTCACACAGGCTGATGGTCTTCAGCGCCAGGCTGATCGCATCGATAGAACTGAGATGCACCTCGCGGGGATCTCCTGCCGCGTCCAGCGACCAGCGGGGCGGATAGATCGCCTGCTTAACCGCCGAAAGTCGGATCCTGTCACCGTCGACGTGTTCGGCCACCTGGCTGACGGTATGCCTGATGTGTCGATGACCCGAACCGAAGTATCGGCCGGACTCCTTGCCGAGTATCTCCTTTAAAGGCCGCCCATCAAAGTGGTGCATCTCGTCCCTTCGGATCTTCTGATCGGTCTGGTGATGTGTGCACGCCTGGAAGGTGTCTCGCCGGATTCGATCCCAGGATCTCGAGCGGCGTCATGCACCCGGACCGTGCCTCGGCTGCGAGGGCTGCCGGTACTTCCAGGCAGATCGCAGCCGCAAAGGCTGTTCCAGACCCAGCAGTCAGAACGAACGATGCACAATCGCCGGCGCTGCCTTCCACGGTGACTCGGAGACGAGGCTTGATGATGGTGCTCGCGGTCGACGTGAGCATCCGAGGCCGCGTTCGCCGATGTGATGGAAGCCTGAGAGGGCGAACTCGGTGCAGCGAAGACAGCACTCGCAGGAGCGGGAGTAGCAGGAGGAGCTGGCCGCGAGGCAACCCGAGCTCGGCGAACACCTGGATGTCGGTCGCCGCCGTCGTCCTCCGCAGAGCGAACAGGTCGCCGGTGTGCAGTGTCAGGTGAGAGCTCGTCTCAGAGGTCTCAACTGCTCTTCCACCTCTCAGCCTGACCAGCGTCCCGGACCGGAAGCGCCAGCTTCCTGAAGCGAGAACTGCCTGCGACGAAGCTGTGACGCCTGGTGACTTCGAAGTCCTGCCACTCGCGAGGCTCGTCAGGCTGACCTTCTGCGGCTGGTCTATCGTTCGGAGCGCATGCTCGGCGAGCACTTCGGCCAGATACGTGCCGAACCCCGCGCCGGGTACCACGGCGATGCCGCATTCTCGCCAGTGGGCATCCCGTTTCCACGCGTACTCGTGTGTGCGGCCCTCATTCGACAGGTCAGCGTAGGAGACGCAACCTTCCGCGCTGGCCTCCATGAGCGGCTGCGCGGTGGAGGACTATGGTCCGACTGCGTTGATCACCCCGCTGACGCCGTCGAGGTGTTGCGTCAGGGAGCTCGCACGCTGCCGGAGGTCGAGCTGCATCCTCGCGACGCCGTACCGGTCAGCCAGCATGTCGAGACTCGCGCCGTCGCGCCCGGCGAGGAGGAACGGCATGCCCCGGCGCCTTGCCTGCATCGCGAGTTCCGCTGCAACCGAGCCCGTGCCGTAGATCAGCCAAGGTGTCACCGGATCGACAGGGATGGTGCTCTCCCGGAGTGCATCGTGCTGGACGCTAGGGGAGGGGCGCTGCTCGCCGGTCGTCGTCGACGCCCGGCGGGGGGACCTGGCGTGCCGCGCGCACGGCGATCGCGCTTCCGAGCAGCACGAAGATCAGAAACGCCGACAGGCCTGCGAGCACGAACGCGTTCGAGTGCGTGGGGTCGACCACGAGGCTGAGCGAGCCCCCCGTGACTGCCAAGAATGTGCCGATCCACACGCAGGGTCGGGCTGCCTGATGGCCCCGCTGCCAGGCTTCATCGGAAGCCATGACCGAGGCTGCTCTGATCCCGACCAGGTTGTTCGGGCCGAGTCGCCCTCGGGCGGCGCATTCGACGGCTGCGACGACGGCAGCAGCAGCGAACACGAGGACGAGCACTCCGAAGACCATGAACCAAACATACATGCACGGTTGTATGTCGTCGTTCGCGCCGCGGTCGTCGCGCCAATTTTCGCGCCAAGAAACAAAGCACCGTACATGTTTGGTTTGATTCGACGAGTCTGCGAAGTGCAGCTCGCGATGTGGCGCTGGCAACTCGCCTCCGCTCCACTGGTCCACGAGCCCGTCCCTGGCGCTCGAGGCCATCACTCTTGGGGGAACATTGGCTATCAGGATGAAGTCGGCTGTCTCGGTGCTGTGTGCGGCAGCGTTGGTACTCGCGGGGAACCTGCCTGCGGTTGCGGCGCCCTCCGGCGCGAGCCTTGTTGCACAGCACGAGGCGGCGACGACGACGTCGTACACGGACCACGACATCATCAGCTTCCTGGTGCTCGGCTCGGGTCCGGTCTACGAGGACCACAAGGCACTCTCGCCGTATGCGCCGGAAGTGGATAGCGTCACCGTCGAAGCACGAGACGAGATGTACGCCCTGTTCATGGGTGTCGAACCGAACTTCAACGAGCTCGTTACCGTGCCGCTGCAGTCCGGTGATCCTCGTCTCGTCGACGTTGCTCTCGAGAACTTCTCCGAGATCTCCTACGGCGTAGCGGAGGTCATGGGGCTCAACGTGCCCGACAAGGAGGAGTTCGTCTCGGCGCGATCGATCGCCTTCGTCGTCGTCGTGGCTGCTGTCGCCGGAGCGGCTGTGGCGACGGTCGCCGCGGCGGGGAACGTGCGATGGGTCTGGAACACCATCGATTTCTGGGGGACGAGCACTGAGCAGAGCCCGATCTCGCATGAGAAGCGCGCGGCCCAGTTCGCTGCGGCTCTCGGCAAGTAGGTGAGGCTGCCTCCGCGCTCGAGGGAGAGGGGAGTGATCGCGGACAAGGCTGTCTGGTTCTTCGGGGCAGCCTTGGCCGTGCTCGCTGTTTGGATCGGGGCAAGCGTGTACTTCGTGCTCCCGCCCAATGTCCTGTCAAGTGAGTCGGACGTGCACAAGAACCTGCAGCTGGCATTCACAACGGTCTCCCCACAGGGGTGGGGGTTCTTCACGAACGCACCACAGGCTACTGAGATCGCCGCATATGACGCGGAGACGATGGCGTCGTTGATGCTTGCACCTCAAGGGCGGGTGGAGAATCTCTTCGGCCTCAGCAGGGCGCAGCGGGCGCAGGGGCCCGAGCTCGCACAGCTCTCCGAAGCCGTCGGGCAGTGGCACGAGTGTGAAACTGGCCAGACCCGCGAACACTGCCTCGCCGAGGCCAGTTCATTGCAGCCACAGAAGATCACCGTGAACCTCGCTCACCGTACGCTTTGCGGCCCGATCATTCTGACCACAGAGACGTTCACGCCCTTCGAATACCGAGAATTCGATCTCCCCATGCACTCCATCGAGACCTTCACGACCGTGGACGCGGTGTGCTGATGCACGAGCGACCCGGGCCAGCGCTACGGCTCCAGATCGCCTTGCAATCGTTGGAGGTTCGGCAGCGTGCCTTCACGCTCGGCCGCGGCGCTCTGGCGGCCGCCCAGATCTCCATCCTCGTTTTCACGCCGTTCAGCGCACTGATGCAAACGGTCGGAGGAGCCGAACCGGCGCCTTACTGTGCTGGGGCGCGGATCATCTCCGCCTTCTGCATCGGTGGTCCAGAGGTGCCCTCGAGCGTGCGGGTCATCGTCATGATTGTTTTGCTGGGCCTCGTGCTCGTCGGGTTCCTGCCGAGGGTGATGGCGTTCGTTCATGCCTGGATCGCCATCTCCATCTCCACCGGAATCTCATTGCCCGATGGCGGCGATTCTGTGGCCGCGATCGTCTCGGTGATCATCATCTTCATCATGGCTGCGGATGATCGGAGATGGGCATGGTCCAACGAGCGCCGGCCCGTCGGACCAGTCGGTCGAGGTGTTGCACTCGCTGGGATCTATGCCCTGCGACTCCAGGTGACCTTGATCTATCTCAATAGTGCATTTGAGAAGTTCAACGTCGATGACTGGTCCAACGGATCGGCCGAGTACTACATCTCTCGCGGGTACATGTTCGGCGCAAGCGGCCTCATCGCAGATGTGCTGCACTGGGCGACGTCAGTCCCACTCCTCTTAGCCGTCATCACCTGGGGTGTCATCGTCGCAGAGATCTGCATCGGAATTCTCGTTGTGACCATTGACTTCGGTCGACGGATCGCGTTCATTCTGGCGGTCGCATTGCACGTCGGGATCATCCTCAGCATCGGGCTGTGGAGTTTCGGGATCATCATGATCGCAACAGTCGGGATCGCGACGATGAAGCTCGTCCCGTCCTCGGCTTCGCCCGGTTCTGCGAGTGACGAGGACGACTCTCCATCGATCCTCGGAGACGACGATGCCGCTCGGCGATCGGAGGTGTTGTGATGCTGCGATTCCTCCGGTCGGCCAGGCCGCGGCAAAGGCGTGAGGCGCCGAGCACGGGTGGTTGCGTCCGGCGCGCAGTCCGCACGGATCACGCCTACTGGCGCAAGCTCGCCGTTCCGCTCCTCCTGTGCTCGGTGCTGGTCGGATGCAGCCTGAATCTGGCAGAAACTGTTCCGACAGCGGGCACAGACCTGACCGCTGAGGAACTCCGGACCCAAGATCTGATGCTGTGGGCGGTCGAACGGCTGAACGCAGAGGAGGACTTGACCACTGAGGCTGTCGAGTCGAAATCGGACGCGGGTGCGTTCGACTCGGAGTCCACCGCGCATCTGGTCACCATGGTGAATTCGAGCCTTCGGCCCCTGGGCCCATACACGGTGAAGTCCTTCGAACTTCGACCCGAGGGAGCTCTTGCTGTCGTCCGCAATCGGCTTGGCATTCTCCTCGATCTGCAGATCACCGCGAACGCGAACGGAGAGCTCAGAGCGCTCGTCGTGAACGCGGCGGTTGCCACTGCATCACCATCGATTGCATCCTTTGCCGAAGCAGCGGCTCGTCTCGAAGCGCTCGTTCCTGCGACATCACTGCTCATGCAGGTGACACGCGGGTCGCACACGGAGTCGGTTCACGAGCGGGCGCACGACGTTCTCCGTCCGGTTGGATCGGTGATGAAGCTGTACGTTCTGGCAGCTGTAGTGGAAGCGATCAAAGAAGGGGATCTCTCCTGGGAGGACGTGCTCATGATCGACGATGGGAAGAAGAGTCTCCCAACCGGTCGGCTGCACCTCGAGCCGGACGGAACAGAAATTAGCGTGTTCGAGCTCTCACGTTTGATGATGCAGATCAGCGACAACACAGCAGCCGACGTTCTCATGGACGCTGTCGGAGCCCAGCGGTTGTCGGCCGCGGTGCGCGATCTCGGGCATCACCAACCTGACCTCCTCGAACCGTTCCCGACGACGAGGAAAATGTTCCAGTTGACGCTCGGCGGCGACACGTCGCTCGCGAACGACTGGAACGAGGCATCCAGCGCGGCTCGCCATGGCATTCTTGAGAAGTTGAGCAGTCAGCCGCTGACAGTGGACCCGGCATGGATCGAGCGCGCGCCGTTCTGGCCACGCGACATCGATTGGTTCGCGAACGCTGAAGACGTGGCGAGTGCGCACCGGGCGGTCGTGGAGCTGGGACGCGACGATCCGCGCATGTCGCAGATCCTCCGGTCACCCGAGATCGCGTCTTCTTCGCCGCTTGTAGAACGCGGGTTGGTGACACTCTCGGAGAAGATCGGAAGCTCGCCGGGCGTCGTGGCGGTCACGCTGGTTGCCGTGGGGAGCGACGGTGCCGTCTATTCCGTGGTTGCCCTGGGCGTATCCGAACAACCCGGTGACCCACTGGAGCTCTATCGATCGAAGTTCATCGATGTTGCCAGGAGCGCCCTTGACCTATTGATCGAGTGACGCGACATCTCGGATTCTCGACAACCGGTTCGGATCCGTTCAGAGCACGGCGCGGCTGGCGTTCACCTGCTGTTCCGGTGAGGCGGCGTGTCCGATGATGGCATTCCCGCTGAGGAGCGCCGACAATTTCGATGCAAGGAGAGCGCTTCGGCAATTGGCTCACCGGCAAGTGTGGGGATTGGCCGAGATCGATCCGACGCCGATTGTATTCGGACGCGATCGGAAGCAGTCTGCCGTCATCGATGCTATTGCACGGAACGCTGAACAGTACGGTTCCAGCCGCAGTTCGGTCTTGCCTCGGTGCCCTTACATGCACCTCGCACTGAGTAGGTCAAATTGGGAAGATCATGACCGGGATTCGCCCCTGTCGGTAGCACACGTCAGACCGCCGGGATGTCGGCGAAGCGCGAGAAGTGGCCGTGGAAGCCCACGGTCACCGTGCGGGTCGGGCCGTTGCGGTGCTTGGCGACGATGAGGTCGGCCTCGCCCGCGCGCGGGTTGTCCTTCTCGTAGGCGCTCTCGCGGTGCAGGAGGATCACCATGTCGGCGTCCTGCTCGATCGAGCCGGACTCGCGGAGGTCCGAGATGGCGGGGAGCTTGTCGGCGCGCTGCTCGGGGCCTCGGTTCAGCTGCGAGAGCGCGATGACCGGCACCTGCAGCTCCTTCGCGAGGAGCTTGAGGGCACGCGAGAACTCCGAGACCTCCTGCTGGCGGCTCTCGACCTTCTTGCCGGAGGTCATCAGCTGCAGGTAGTCGATGACGACCATCTTGAGCCCGACCCGCTGCTTGAGTCGGCGGCACTTCGCCCGGATCTCGACGAGGGTCATGTTGGGCGAGTCGTCGATGTAGAGCGGCGCGTCGTTGATCCGGCCACGGGTGGAGGCGATGGTCGTCCAGTCGCGCTGGTCGACCGTGCCCTTGCGCATGTGCTGCAGCGGCACGGACGCCTCGGCCGAGAGGAGGCGCATCGCGATCTCGCTGCGCCCCATCTCGAGGGAGAAGAAGATCGTGGCCATGTTGTGCTTGATCGCGGCGGCGCGGGCGAAGTCGAGCGCCAGCGTCGACTTTCCGAGCGCGGGGCGCGCGGCGACGATGATCATCTGCCCGGCGTGGAAGCCGTTGGTCAGGTCGTCGAGGTCGGCGAAGCCGGTGGGGACGCCGGTGAAGCTGCCGTCCTTGTGAGCGGCCGCCTCGATCTCGTCGATCGCGACGGTCACTGCGTCGGTCAGCGGGACGTAGTCCTCCGCCGTCTCGGAGCCGGTGACGTTGTAGATCTCGGCCTGCGCCGTGTTGACCAGGTCGAGCACCTCGCCCTCGCCCTGGTAGCCCATCTGCGCGATGCGGGTGCCCGCCTCGACGAGGCGGCGCAGCAGAGCGCGCTCGGCGACGATGGAGGCGTAGTACCCGGCGTTGGCCGCGGTGGGGACCATCGAGGTGAGCGTGTGCAGGTAGTCGGCGCCGCCGGCCCGCTGCAGCTCGCCCTGCTTCGTGAGCTCGTCGGTGACCGCGATGACGTCGGTCGGCTCGCCGTGCGAGTAGAGGGCGAGGATTGCGTCGAAGACGATCTCGTGCTTGGGGATGTAGAAGTCGGTGCCCTTGACGCTCTCGACGACGTCGGCGACCGCGTCCTTCGAGAGCAGCATGCCGCCCAGCGCCGACTGCTCGGCGAGGAGGTCGTGCGGAGGGGTCCGCTCGTTCCCGCGTGACTCGCCGCGGTCTCCGCGACCGTCCCGTCCGTCCGAGCCGGGTACCGCCAGGTGCGCGATCGTCATGCCTTCGCCTCCTCCTGTCGGGTGCTGCGCGTCCGGTCGAGCCGGTGCCGGGATCCGGTCTACCAGCGACCTCCGACAGCGGCGCACGGGCGCCTGCCCGCACCCCTCGCGGGGCGCTGCGCCACCCTACGGACCGCCGCCCGCGGCACGCAAACCGCCCTGTGGAGAGAGCTGTGCAGAACCGAGGGGAAACGCCGGGCCCACTGTGGGCAACATGTGCACAACCCTGTGGGAACAGCGGCCGTCGGCAAGTTTTTTCTGGGCCCTGACCAGGCATTCACCGCTTTCCACAGGTGTGTGGGGAAAAGAGTCTCAAGACCACAGTGAAGGTTGGTCCCGCCGGAGGGTGTATGTGGATGGAGCTGTGGAGAACGGGAACGACGAAGGGCGGTGCGAGGGGACTCGGAAGCCCCGTCGCACCGCCCTCCGCGGCGTTCTCGCGGCCTTACTTGGCCGCGACCACCTGCAGCTTCACAGTGGCCTGGATGTCGTCGCGCAGACGCACCACGGCCTCGTGCTCGCCGACGTGCTTGATCGCGTTCGAGATGACGATCTTGCGCTTGTCGAGCTCGCCGAATCCGGCCGCCGCCACCGCGTTCGCGATGTCGGAGGTCTTCACCGAGCCGAACAGGCGGCCGTCCTTGCCGGCCTTGACCGTCAGCTTCACGCGGTTGGCCTCGAGGACCTGCTTGGTGTGCTGGGCCTCTTCGATGGTCTTGTGCTCACGAGCGGCTCGCGCCGACTTGATCTGCTCGACCTGCTTCTCGCCACCGCGGGTCCACGCGACGCCGAAGCCCTGCGGGATGAGGTAGTTGCGGGCGAACCCGTTCTTCACGTCGACGACGTCGCCGGCCGAGCCGAGTCCGTCGACCTCGTGGGTCAGGATGACCTTGGACATACCGTTACCTACCTTCCGCTGCCGGCGTAGGGCAGGAGCGCCATCTCGCGGGCGTTCTTGACGGCACGGGCGATGAGGCGCTGCTCCTGAACGGAGACGCCGGTGATACGACGGGCGCGGATCTTCCCGCGCTCCGAGATGAACTTGCGGAGGGTCGCGACGTCCTTGTAGTCGATGACACCCACGCGGACCGACTTCGCGGGGGCCGCGTTCTTCGCGCCCTTGCCGCGGATCGGCTTGCGGCGGTCGCCGCTGCTCTTTCCAGCCATAGTGGTTTCCTTAGATTCTGGTTCGCCCCTGCCCCGCCGCGAGTGATCGCGGTGCGGGGGAGGCGTGATTCAGGTGAGGAGAGCGTCCGAGCCGAGGCTCAGAACGGCGTCTCGTCGTTGTAGCTGCCCGGCGTGCTCCACACGTCGCCACCGGCGGGAGCGCTCGGCGCCCACGGCTCCTCGGCCTGACCGCCACGGTTGCCGCCGGCGTTGCCGGAGCCCCCCTGACCGCCGCCGCCGAAGCCGCCCTGGCCGCCGCCGATCTGACCGCCGTTGCCCTGGCCGCCACCGGCCTGGCCGCGTCCGCCTCCACCGGAGGCGCGCGTGACCTGCGCGGTCGCGTAGCGCAGCGAGGGCCCGATCTCGTCGATCTCGAGCTCGATGCTGGTGCGCTTCTCGCCTTCCTTCGTCTCGTAGGAGCGCTGCTTCAGGCGGCCGGTCGCGATGACGCGGCTGCCCTTGGTCAGCGTTCCTGCGACGTTCTCGGCGAACTCGCGCCAGACGGAGGCGCGGAGGAACAGCGCTTCGCCGTCCTTCCAGTCGTTCGCCTGACGGTCGAAGGTGCGCGGCGTGGAGGCGATGGTGAAGTTCGCGACCGCGAGCCCGCCCTGCGTGTAGCGCAGCTCGGGGTCGGCGGTGAGGTTCCCCACCACGGTGATGATCGTCTCGCCGGCCATGAGCGCTACGCCTTGGGAGCGGCCGAGGCCTTGGCAGCCTTGCGGGCGGCCTTCTCGTCGGCGAGCTTCGCGGCGGCCGCGACCTGGGCGATGCCCTCTTCGGCCCGCAGCACCTTGGTGCGCATGACGGCCTCGGACAGCTTCAGCTGACGGTCGAGCTCGTTCGCTGCGGCGGAGGTCGACGTGAAGTCGACGACGGCGTAGATGCCCTCGGACTTCTTGTTGATCTCGTACGCCAGACGACGGCGGCCCCAGACGTCGACCTTGTCGATGGATCCACCATCGGTGCGGATGACGTTGAGGAACTTGTCGAGACTCGGAGCGACGGTGCGCTCATCGATCTCGGGGTCCAGGATGACCATGATCTCGTACTGATGCGTCACTAACCCACCTCCTTCGGACTGAACGGCCACGGTATTTCCGTGACAGGAGGGTATGTAGCATCTGCCCACTCCCGCGGACGCGAGTGCGTCTGGTCGTGGACAACCTGTACAGACTACAACAGGACCGCCGCGACGCGCCGGACGGATCCGCTCGAGGCGCACCACCCCGGGTGCAGGGCGAGGCGAGCACGGGGCCCGGCTCAGCGCCTCAGCGCGACGCCCACCACTCGCGGAGCCGCTGCGTCGCGACCTCCTCGCCGAGCGGACCCTCCTCGAGCCGCAGCTCCAGCAGGAACCGGTACGCCTGCCCGACCTCGGGGCCCGGGGCGAGGCCGAGGATCTCCATGATCCGCGTGCCGTCGAGGTCGGGGCGCTTGGAGGCGAGCTCCTCCTTCTCGGCGAGCTCCGCGATGCGCGCCTCGAGGTCGTCGTAGGCGTGCGCGAGCCGGTCGGCCTTGCGGCGGTTGCGCGTGGTCACGTCGGCGCGGGTGAGGATGTGCAGCCGCTCGAGCAGCGGCCCCGCGTCGGTCACGTAGCGGCGCACCGCGGAGTCGGTCCACGCGCCGTCCGTGTACCCGAAGAAGCGCAGGTGCAGCTCGATGAGGCGGGCCACGTCCTTCGTCGTCTGGTTGTCGAACTTCAGCGCGCGCATCCGCTTGATCGCGAGCTTGGAGCCGACCAGGTCGTGGTGGTGGAAGCTCACCGCTCCGGCCGGCTCGAGACGCCGCGTGGCCGGCTTGCCGATGTCGTGCAGGAGGGCGGCGAGCCGCAGCACGACGTCGGGGGCGGCTCCGGGGCGCCGCGACTCCTCCAGCGCGATCGCCTGCTCCAGCACGGTGAGGCTGTGGGTGTAGACGTCCTTGTGGTGGTGGTGCTCGTCCTGCTCCAGGCGCAGCGCGGGCAGCTCCGGGAGGAAGCGACCGGCCAGACCGGTGTCGACCAGCAGCTCCAGGCCGGCTCGGGGCGAGGCGGTCGCGAGGAGCTTCCGCAGCTCCTCCTGCACGCGCTCCGCCGAGACGTCGTCGATCCGGCCGGCGAGCTCGGCCATCGCCCACTCGACCTCGTCGGTGGTGCGGAAGCCGAGCTGCGAGGTGAAGCGCGCGCCGCGGAGCATCCGGAGCGGATCGTCGCCGAAGGAGAGGTCGGCGGGGGAGGGGGTGCGCAGCCGGCCGGCGAGCAGGTCCTCCACTCCTCCCGAGGGATCGACGAGGACGACCTCCGGGAGCCGCAGCGCCATCGCGTTGACCGTGAAGTCGCGCCGCACCAGGTCGCCCTCGAGCGAGTCGCCGAACTCGACCTCGGGCTTGCGGCTCACCCCGTCGTAGCTGTCGCTGCGGTAGGTCGTGATCTCGACCGTCTCGCCGGCCACGCGAGCGCCGATCGTGCCGAAGGCCCGGCCGATGTCCCAGTGCGCCTCGGCGATCGGAGCGACGATCCGCACGATGTCGTCGGGGCGTGCGGAGGTGGTGAAGTCGAGGTCGTGCACGCCGTGGCCGAGGAAGGCGTCGCGGACCGGGCCGCCGACCAGCGCGAGCTCGTGGCCCTGGGCTGCGAACGCCTCCGCCAGCCGCGCCACCGTGGGCGTCCCCGCGAGCGCGCGGAGGGTCTCGAGAGCGGTCTGGACGCTGTGCATTCGCACGATCCTAGTGGCGGGGGGTGTCCCGGCAGCGGGTGACCGTGCCAGGGGGTTACGCGGGGGAACCGCGTGCACAGCGGACGCACCGCCTGCCCCGAGGAGGGCTGCCCGTAGAATCACCCGCATGGAGGCCGAGTGAGTCCGATGCATCGGCGCGACCCCTCCCTCCGCTCCCGCCGCTCGCGGGCGGCCCTCCTCCTGCTCCGCTCGGCAGGTGCTGCCGCCCTCGCGCTCGGCCTGACCGGCGTGGCCTCCCCCGCCCTCGCGGCCCCGGTCACCGCCGCGACGGCGACCTCGACGCCCGCTCCCGGCACCGTCACCACGACCGCCGGGGCCGGCAGTGACGGCGTCCTGCGGCCCGGCCAGGACCTCGAGCTCTCGATCGCCGTGCGCAACGGCACCACCGAGGCGATCGACAGCGCCGACGTGACGGTCGCCCTCTCCTACGCCACCCTCGACACCCGCGCGGAGCTGCACGACTGGCTCGACGCCGAGGCCGACAACGACACCGACCCGGTCCGTGCGACCGCCCAGCTGCGCCTGCTGCCCTCCAGCACCGCCGAGGCCGGCCTCACCGTGCCGGTCGACCAGATCCCCTTCTCCAACGACCGGACCGCACTCGGCACCCACGCCGTCCTCGTCACGGTCACCGGTCCGGGTGGTGTCGTCTCGACCGCCCGCACGGCCGTCGAGCTGACCGACGACGCGGCGGTCCCGGAGAGAGAGACCGGGGTCAGCGTCCTCGTCCCGCTCACCGTCCCGGACACGGCCGACGGCCTGCTCTCGGCCGAGGCCCTCGCCGACTACACCGACGGCACGGGGACCCTCACCCAACAGCTCGACGCGGTCGCGGGGAAGGGCGTCACGATCGGGGTCGACCCGCGCATCCTCGCCTCGATCCGCATTCTCGGCAGCGCCGCTCCGGAGTCCGCCCTCGACTGGCTCGACCGGCTGCAGTCCGTGCCGAACGAGCGCTTCGCCCTGCCGTACGCCGACGCCGACGTCTCGGCCCAGGCGCAGGCCGGGCTCTCCGCACTCCTCTCTCCCACCTCCTTCGAGTACGCGATCGACGACACCCGCTTCGCCGCGGTCCCCGGCACCGCCAGCCCGGCGCCCACGGTCGCCGTCGACTCCGATCAGCCGGCCGAGGACCTGCCGGCGCGTCCGAGCACCGAGTCGCTGCTCGCCTCCGACTGGAGCACCTCCCTCGGCAGCGTCGCGTGGCCCGACGAGGGCACCCTCCGGGGGTCGGACCTCGACGTCTACGCGGCCAGCGGAGTGAACCGCACGGTCGTCCCCTCCTCGGGTCTCCTGCTGCCGGAGGAGGTGACCACGACCTCGCGCGCCACCGTCGGCGACTCGGACCTGGTCGTGGCCGACTCGCGCCTCACCGAGGCGTTCGACGCGGCCGCCACCGCCACCGACGACACCGAGTGGCGCGCCCGCATGTCCGAGATCGCCACCGATCTCGCCGAGGTGCAGGAGGAGGGGACCGCGCCGGACGTCGTCCTCACCCTCGGCCGCGGCTCGGCGATCGGCGCCGCGCGCCTCTCCGAGACCCTCGACGCGATCGAGTCGCTGCCCTGGGCCCGCGGAGTCGCCCTCTCCACCGCCCTCGCCGTCCCCGCGACCGAGGGCGCGAGCGTCGTCGACTCGCCGGAGTCGGAGTCGCGGCTCGACCGGGTGCGCGACCTGCTCGACGCCGGCTCCGAGGTCGAGGCGTTCTCCTCCGTGCTGCAGGAGCCGGAGCTGCTCTCGGGCAAGAGCCGCAACGACGTGCTGGCGCTGCTCTCGGTGACCTGGCGCGGAGACGGCAGCGGCTGGGGCGACGCCGTCGGCGCGGCCATGACCGAGGCCGACCGGACGCTCTCGCTGGTGTCGATCGACGCGACCGGCAGCATCCTGCAGGTCTCCCGCGACTCGAGCATCCCCGTGTACGTCCGCAACGAGCTCCCCTGGCCGATCGCCGTCCGCATCCAGGCCTCGCCCTCGAACGCCGTCCTCGACATCGACGAGGAGGCGATCGAGACCACCGAGATCGACGCCCGCTCGCAGGGCCGCGTCCTCATCCCCGTGAAGGCCCGGGTCGGCAACGGCGAGACGAGCCTCGGCCTGCAGCTGACCTCGGCGCAGGGCGTCCCCATCGGCACCCCCACGGGCATGACGACCAGCGTCCGCGCCGACTGGGAGACCGTCGGCACCCTGGTCATCGGGATCGCGCTCGTCGTCGTCTTCGGAGCCGGCATCCTCCGCAACATCCGCCGTCGCCGTCGAGGCGACACCCCAGAGGACGAGGAGGACCCGAACGCCGTGCTCGAGGTCCAGCCCGACCTCGACGACCAGCGATCGGACCCGCGTGGCTAGCTTCTCCCTCGGACGCGCGAGCGCCGTCCTCGCCTCCGGCACGATGGTCTCGCGGATCCTCGGCTTCATCATGTCGATCGTCATGGCGAACACGATCGGAGCCGCGGTCGCGCCGGGCGCGGACGCCTTCACGACGGCGAACCTGCTCCCCAACACGATCTACTCGATCATCGCGGGCGGCGCTCTGAACGCCGTCCTCGTCCCGCAGATCGTGCGGGCGGGCCTCGACGCCGACGGCGGCCGCGGCTACATCAACCGCCTGCTGACCCTGGCGCTCGGCCTGCTCCTGGTGACCACGATCGCCGCCACGGTCCTCGCTCCCCTGCTCGTGCGCCTCTACGCGCCCGGCTACGGACCGGAGCAGTACCAGCTGGCCGTCGCCTTCGCGTTCTGGTGCCTGCCGCAGGTCTTCTTCTACGGCCTGTTCACGATCCTCGGCGAGGTGCTCAACGCCCGCGGCTCGTTCGGCCCCTTCACCTGGGCGCCCGTGCTGAACAACGTCGTGGTGATCGCCGGGCTCGTCGCCTTCATGGTGCTGTTCGGCGCCGATCCGGAGGGGAACCGTCCGGTCGACTCGTGGTCCCCGGCGATGGTCACCCTCCTCGGCGGGAGCGCGACACTGGGCATCGTCGTCCAGTCGCTGTTCCTGATGCTCTTCTGGCGGAGGGTCGGCCTCAGCTACCGCCCCGACTTCCGCTTCCGGGGCGTCGGCCTCGGCACGGCCGGGCGGATGTCGCTGTGGTCGTTCGCCACGGTGCTGCTGACCATCGTCGCCGGCATCGTCGAGAGCCAGGTCTCCTCCACCGCGTCCGGCGAGGGGCCCTCGGCCGCGGCGCTGCAGAAGGCGTGGCTGATCTTCATGCTGCCCCACTCGGTCATCGCGATCTCGATCGCCATGGCGTACTTCACCAAGATGAGCGGCCACACCGCGCGGGGGGAGATGAAGGAGTTCCGCTCGGACGTCTCCACCTCGCTCCGCCTGGTGCTGATGATGCTCGTCTTCGCCGCCGCCGCGATCGTCGTGGTCGCGGTGCCGTTCGGCTCCGTCTTCACCGACTCGTTCGCGGACGCGCAGGCCATCGGAGCGATCGCCATGGCCTACGTGATCGCCCTGCCGCTGTTCTCCTCGATCGCCATCATGCAGCGCGCGTTCTACGCCCTGAGCGACGGAGCGCGGCCGTTCCTGTTCACCCTGGTGCAGGTCGTCGTGGCGGTCGCCGGGTACCTGATCGTGCTCCGGCTCCCCGCCGACCGCACCGCCGTCGGCATCGCCGCTGCGACCTCGCTCGGCATCTGCGTGCAGGCCCTCGTGGCGGCCCTCCTCCTGCGCCGCCGGCTCGGCGGCCGCGGAGGCAGGCGGATCCTCGTCAGGCTCGCGCAGTTCGTCCTCGCCGCGGTGCCCTCCGCCGCCGCCGGCTACGGCGTCCTGGTCGCCCTCGGCGGCACGCGCGCGGGCGGTTTCGCCGTCTCGAACTACGTGGAGCCGCTGCTCTCGATCGCCGCGATCGGCACCGTGATGGCGCTCGTCTACTTCGCGGTCCTCTGGTTCCTCCGGGTGCCGGAGCTGCGCGCCGTCCTCGCTCCGGTGGTCCGCCGACTCGGCCGCTGATGCTGCTCCGGTAAAAGCCCGGTCAGAGGATCTTTCTGGTTCTGCTGAGTCGACCGGACCGTAGCGCTGCCCACGCTCCCCGGCCCGCGGAATAGTGCCCGCCTAGGATGTGTTGTAGCCCACGGAGCCGCGGAACGATTCGAGCGACCGGCTCCGGGTGCTCGGCTCCCGCCCCACCCGTCACCGCTCGTACAGACCCCGAGGAGTTGCCGTGCGCGACATCGTCATCATCGGATCCGGCCCCGCCGGCTGGACCGCCGCCATCTACGCGGCGCGCGCCGAGCTGCACCCGGTGGTCGTGGCCTCGTCGGTCGAGATCGGCGGCGACCTGATGAACACGACGGAAGTCGAGAACTTCCCCGGCTTCCCCGACGGCGTCCTCGGCCCCGAGCTGATGACCTCGATGCAGGCGCAGGCCGAGAAGTTCGGCGCCGAGACCTTCTACGACGACGTCACCTCCCTCGATCTCGAGGGTGAGATCAAGACCGTCCACCTCGGCTCCGGCGAGAGCATCGAGGCGAAGACCGTCGTCGTCGCGACCGGATCCGCTTACCGCAAGCTGGGCCTCCACGATGAGGACCGCCTGTCGGGACATGGTGTCTCGTGGTGCGCCACCTGCGACGGATTCTTCTTCAAGGGCAAGACCATCGCCGTCGTCGGCGGGGGCGACTCCGCCATGGAGGAGGCGACCTTCCTCACCAAGCACGCCGCGAAGGTCTATGTGATCCACCGCAAGGACTCGCTCCGCGCCTCGAAGGTCATGCAGAAGCGCGCCTTCGACAACGACAGGATCGAGTTCATCTGGAACGCCGAGGTCACCGGCATCACCGGCGAGAACCACGTCGACGGCGTGAAGCTGCGCGACACGGTCGACGGCACCGAGTCCCACCTCGACCTCGACGGCCTGTTCATCGCGATCGGCAACGACCCGCGCACGCACGTCGTGCACGGCAAGCTCGACCTCACCACCGAGGGCACCATCTCGGTGGTCGGCCGCTCCTCCCAGACCTCCGTTCCCGGCGTGTTCGCCGCCGGCGACGTGATCGACCCGACCTACCGTCAGGCCGTCACCGCCGCGGCATCCGGAACGGTCGCCGCCCTCGACGCGGAGCACTACCTCGCTTCGCTCGCCGATGGCACCGCCCACACCGAAGGCTCACCCCGGGCCGAGCTCATCACCCGCTGACCGTCCGGTCATCGCACATCGGAGCCGGCAGCCCGCCGACTCGTGAAGGAGAGAACACCATGTCCACCGCGAAGAGCGTCACCGACGCATCGTTCCAGTCCGACGTCCTCGACTCCGAGAAGACCGTCCTGGTCGACTTCTGGGCCGAGTGGTGCGGCCCCTGCCGCATGGTCGCGCCGATCCTCGACCAGATCTCGGCCGAGCACGGCGACAAGATCGAGATCGTCAAGCTGAACGTCGACGAGAACCCGCAGACCGCCGCGAAGTACCAGATCACGTCGATCCCGGCGATGAAGGTGTACCAGAAGGGTGAGGTCGTGAAGACCGTCATCGGCGCCAAGCCGAAGCCGGCCCTCGAGGCCGACCTGGCCGCGTTCCTCTGAGTTCGCACTCCTGACCGCCCTGCGGTCTCCGAGAGCCCCTGTCACGTCGTGACGGGGGCTCTCCTCGTGCAGGGCTGTTTCACGTGAAACAGCCCTGCTGCGGCGCAGGCCACGATCCCTGCAGTGGCGCCCGACCGCCCCGCCGCAGCACAGGACCGGCCGGTACTGTGGATCCACCCGGCTCCGGCCGGAGAGACCCCGTCCACCGAGCGAAGCGGAACCATCGTGACCAACCGCGGCACCAACCTCGACCCCTGGTACAACTCCTACGCGGAGCGCACGGCCGGCCTGGCCGCCAGCGAGGTCCGAGCCCTGTTCGCCGTCGCGTCACGCCCCGAAGTGGTCTCGCTCGCCGGCGGCATGCCGTTCGTGTCCGCGCTCCCCCAGGACCTGGTGACCGGCGCCATCGACACCGTGATGCGGGAGCAGGGGCCCGTCGCGCTGCAGTACGGGTCGGGCCAGGGCGTCCCCGTCCTGCGCGAGCAGATCCTCGACGTCATGGCCCTCGAGGGCATCTCCGCCAGCGCGGACGACATCGTGGTCACCACGGGCTCCCAGCACGCCCTGGAGCTCGTTTCGAAGCTGTTCCTGGACCCGGGGGACGTCGTCCTCTCCGAGGGCCCCAGCTACGTCACGGCGATGGTCATCTTCCGGTCGTACCAGGCCGAGGTCGAGCACGTCCCGATGGACGAGCACGGGCTCATCCCCGCCGCCCTCCGCGAGCACATCGCCCGCGTGCGCGCCGCCGGCAAGACGATCAAGTTCCTGTACACGATCCCCACCTTCCACAATCCCGCGGGCGTGACCCTCAGCTGGGAGCGCCGCGTCGAGATCCTCGAGATCTGCAAGTCCGAGGGAATCCTCGTGCTCGAGGACAACCCGTACGGCCTCCTCTACTTCGAGGACGTCCCGCCGAAGGCGATGCGCTCGCTGGAGGAGGACGGAGTGATCTACCTCGGCACGTTCTCGAAGACGCTCGCTCCCGGCTTCCGGGTGGGCTGGGCTCTCGCTCCGCACGCGATCCGCGAGCGGCTGATCCTCGCCAACGAGGCGGCCGTCCTCAGTCCGTCGTCCTTCAGCCAGCTGGTCATCTCGAAGTACCTCGAGACGGCCGACTGGCGCGGACAGATCGACACCTTCCGCGGCGTCTACCGTGAGCGGAAGGAAGCGATGCTGAAGGGCCTGCAGACCCATCTGCCCGGCCTCAGCTGGACGAACCCGAACGGCGGCTTCTACGTCTGGGTCACGCTGCCCGAGGAGCTCGACTCCAAGGCGATGCTGCCGCGCGCGGTGAAGGAGCTCGTCGCGTACACGCCGGGCACCGCGTTCTACGGCAACGGAGACGGACGTCAGAACATCCGCCTCTCGTTCTGCTACCCGACGCCGGAGCGCATCGGTGACGGCATCCGCCGCCTCGCCACGGTCATCAACGGAGAGCTCGATCTGCTGTCGACCTTCGCGGGCACGGGCCGGCTGAGCAACGCCGACGCGAGCAAGCGTGACGCCGTCCTGCCGCCGAACGTCTCCTGACACCGCTCCTTCGATAAGAAAGCCCTGGTCATGACCGATTTCTCTGTGCTCGACCGTACACTCGACATCGTCGTCATCAGCGGTGGCATCAGCCACGAGCGCGACGTCTCCCTGCGGTCGGGCCGTCGCGTGGCGGACCGTCTGTCCGCCATGGGCCACCGCGTCTCCCTGCACGAACCGGACGCCGCCCTCCTCTCGACGCTCCTGCAGAAGCGTCCCGACGTCGTCTGGCCCGCGGTGCACGGAGCGAGCGGCGAGGACGGTGCACTCCTCGGGCTCCTCGAGGCGGCGGGGTTCGCCTACGTCGGCTCGCAGACGGACGCGGCGCGCCTGGCCTGGTTCAAGCCGACCGCGAAGACGCTCGTCGCTCGCGCCGGCTTCTCGACCCCGCGCTCCGTCACCCTCCCCCGCGAGACCTTCCGCGAGCTCGGAGCCGCCGGGATCCTGGAGCAGGTCGAGGCGCACCTGCCGGGCTCCCTCGTGGTGAAGCCCGCTCAGGGCGGTTCGGCCCAGGGCGTCAGCATCGTGACGGAGTCGTCGCAGCTCCCGCGAGCGATGGTCGAGGCGTACACCTACGGCGACGTCGTGCTCATCGAACAGCAGATCCAGGGAACCGAGGTCTCCGTCGGTGTTCTCGACCTCGGTGACGGACCTTTCGCACTGCCGCCCGTCGAGATCGCCCCTGTCGCGGGCCAGTACACCTTCGAGGCGCGCTACAACGCGGGGGAGACGCACTTCTACACGCCGGCCCGGATCTCGCCGGAGATCACGGAGGAAGTGTCTCGCGTGGCCGTCGCGATCCACGAGCTGCTGGGGCTCCGCCACCTGTCGCGACTCGACTTCATCATCGACAAGGCCGGACTCCCCTGGTTCTTCGACGCGAACGTCCTTCCGGGAATGACCGAGACCTCACTCGTTCCCCAGGCCATCGAGGCATCCGGCCGCTACCTCGGCGACGTCTACTCCACCCTCGCGAAGCTCGCAGCCTCCTGACCTCCACCGTTTCACGTGAAACGGTCCGCTGCGCGTACGCTCCTGGTCGAGTGGCTGCGACGTCGTTCTGATCAGCTGATCCAAATCAAACCCGACGAGTAGACGCATCTCGGCCGATCGAGACCCGCAACCGCTCCCTTCTCTTATGACGCGGGTCGATTAGCCGCGCAACTACGTGTCCTGGTCTTCATCTGCAGACCGTCAGTGCCAACTCGGTGGATCGCCCACGGCCGCGTATCGACTCCGACCAACGCCAGACGTCAGTCGCCGTGCCGGTCGACTAACCGCAGATCAGCGCGGGGATCCCGCCTTCCACCGCGCTAAGCCCGCCAAGAATCGACCTGGCCCACGGGCATCAATCGCCACCTGGTCCTCGTCGTCATGCTGGTCGAGTAGACGCATTGCCGCCTATCGAGACTCGGCCACCCCCAGTGGGTACCTGGTGGGCGTTGCCTGGAGCGATGTATCCACGCCCACTGTCTGGCCATATCCGCAGACATACCGGTGAAGAGCAGTACTGCATCGAATCGAGGCTCACCACGATTGCCACCCGCGCCATCTCTGGGGAGACACAACACGGTCGATCGACGCTGATCGACACCAGGCACCCGTCGTCATGCTGGTCGAGTAGCCACAACGCGACGTACCGAGACCCACGGGCCGAAGGGACCCCTTTAGCTTGGTTCTCCGACCTCAACTTCGCCTCGGGGGGGTGGTGTCTCTATTCCGCTGGTCAGGCGAGCAATCTCTTTCGAGCACTGCGATCGAAGTCGGTCCCACGATGATCCGCATGGGCGTCCAATGTTCTCGGCAGGGGCGTTTCACGTGAAACGCTTCCGCCGCCGTTGAGCAACTTCGATCCGAAATGTTGCGCCCGTTGGAGCGAGTCGAGCCGACGAGGGCCTCCTCTCCTACCTGACAAGCTCGTAGCTCTTCAATGGCTAGGCCGCCCTAGGGCGGACCGTTTCACGTGAAACGGCCCTTCCATCGTCTCTTTCAGTGCACTCTGGGGGCGACCGCCGACGGAGTCCTCCGTCAAACCTCGGCGAACCCAGTCATCACATCTGCATTGATCCGCGAAAACGAAGCAATACTGCAATTCGTCTAAGGTTGCCCCCCGCCGGCCAATTTCTGGAGGCCGAGGAAGCGCTCCTCACCGGCGACTTGGGATGCACGGACAGCCGAGGTGATCCTCATCTCAGCGGACAACGTAGGAATGTTTCACGTAAAACATTGCGCACGCGACTATGGGCGACCATGACGTCGCCCTGGGCAGCGGAGAGCGCCACCGAGTACGACCCGCCCAGGCACCCGTCCTGAGCCCACCAGCGAGTCACTGAAAGCGACATGAACTCCGGAGGTCAGGAGGTCTGAACTCAGCCAACCCTAGATCCGGCGCTCCACGCCTACTCAACCGCCATATAGGCGCATAGTGAGATACTCCATCCAGAGATCAATGCCCCAGATACCCGGCGATCGTCACCGTTCGGCAATACCAGCCGTATTCTCGACCAGGACCGGAGTCAGCAGGGCCCCGCAGAACCTGGAACCACTTCATCGGACTGTACCGGTCAGAAGGGCCTATCAATCAGAAAGAGGACGACAACCGAGAATCCTCAGCTCACAAGGCATCTCGAAGATCGCCCCAAGCGTGCTGATCTGCGATCGCGGTGCCGACGAGGGGAGCGGATACCGCCACATCGGCGATTGCTGCCAAGAACACAGCGCGAGCACGCGCACGCCAGCCGCACGGCGAATCAGTGGCGGCCGCTAGGCCGGCCACTACGGAGCGAGCGACACCTCGGTCGGCTCCCCGATCTCGGCGAGGATGCGGTTCAAGTCCTGGATGGTGGCGAAGTCGATGACCATCTGGCCCTTACGTGCGCCCAGGGTGACCTTGACGCGCGTGTTCAACCGGTCGCCGAGGTGATCCGCGATCGACGAGAGGTGTCCGGAGTGCCCGCCCTGCTCCTCCACCACGGGACGCGTGGTCGTCCGCGGCGCCTTCATCTGCGCCGCGGCGGCCTCGGCGGCGCGGACGGACAGGTCCTCGTTGACGATCTTGTCGGCCAGGCGGCGCATCATCTCGACGTCGTCGAGGGACAGAACCGCACGCGCGTGTCCCGCGGTCAGGACGCCTGCAGCGACGCGGGCCTGCACATCGGCCGGGAGCCGCAGGAGACGGAGCGTGTTCGAGATCTGCGGCCGCGAACGTCCGAGCCGCGTCGCCAGCGCCTCCTGGGTGATCCCGAAGTCGCTGAGGAGCTGCTGGTAGGCGGACGCCTCCTCGAGCGGGTTGAGGTCGGCGCGGTGCAGGTTCTCCAGCAACGCGTCGCGGAGCATGTTCTCGTCGGCCGTGTCCTTGACGACCGCGGGGATGGTGGTCAGTCCCGCGGCCTTCGAGGCGCGGAACCGGCGCTCACCCATGACGAGCTCGTACTTCGCTCCGCCGCGAGCCGTCACGGGCCGGACGACGATCGGCTGCAGCACTCCGAACTCGCGGATGCTGTGGACGAGTTCCGCGAGGTCGTCCTCGTCGAACACCGACCGCGGCTGCGCCGTGTTGGGGGTGATGTCGGCGAGGGGGAGTCGCGCCAAGCGCGCTCCGGGGACCTCGAGGAGCTCCTCGGCACGGGCCGAATCGCCGACCTGATCAGGGAAGAAGACGTCGACGGGCCGGGAGCGCGACTCGTCGCTGGTCGGGATGAGCGAGCCGATCCCCCGGCCGAGTCCCGTGCGCTTGGTCGCCATCAGCGTGCCTCTCCTTCGTGTGCCGTCTCGGGTGTCTTCCGGGCTCCGCGTCGTGCGATCTCCGCGGCCGCCTCCAGATACGCCAGCGAACCGGACGACTGCGGGTCGTAGCTGATCACGCTCTGTCCGTAGCTCGGCGCCTCCGAGATCCTCACGTTGCGAGGGATCACCGCGCGCAGCACCTCCTTCGGGAAGTGCTCACGGACATCCGCTGCCACCTGCTGGGAGAGGTTCGTGCGGCCGTCGTACATCGTCAGGAGGATCGTCGAGACACCGAGGTTCGGATTGAGGTGCCGCTCGATCAGGTCGATGTTCTTGAGCAGCTGGCTGAGCCCCTCGAGCGCGTAGTACTCGCACTGGATCGGGATGAGCACCTCGCGAGCGGCGACGAACGCGTTGATGGTCAGCAGACCGAGCGACGGCGGGCAGTCGATGAAGACGTAGTCGAACGGCTCGTCCATGGTGTCGAGCATGCGGTCGAGCGCACGGCGGAGACGCTGCTCGCGTGCGACGAGCGAGACCAGCTCGATCTCGGCGCCGGCCAGGTGGATGGTCGCCGGCACACCGTAGAGCGAGGCGAACTCCGGGCTCTTCTGCACGACGTCCGCGAGGGGAGTGTCGTTGACGATCACGTCGTACACGCTGGCCGTCTCGGCGCGGTGCTCGATTCCCAGGGCCGTCGACGCGTTGCCCTGCGGATCGAGGTCGATGACGAGCACCTTCGCCTCACCGCGGGCGAGCCCGGCGGCGAGGTTGACGGTCGTCGTCGTCTTGCCGACGCCGCCCTTCTGGTTCGAGATCGTGATGACGCGCGTCGACTCGGGCTTGGGCAGCGGCTGGGCGTTCAACAGTGCGCGCCGACGGGTCATGTCCGCGATCTCCCGGGCCAGGGGAGTCGAGGAATCGAAGCCTCCGGTCAGACCGGCGGAATCGGTTTGTTTCACGTGAAACCTTCGCTCAGCGAGTGGGACGGACATCAGCACCGAGGAGTCGACGGACGAGGAGTCGGGGGCTCACTGCGGCGTCGTGGCGATCAACCCACTGTAGCCCGGACGACCCTCGTCACCTCGGAGAGCACGCCGTCGCCGAGCACGACGACCTCGGGCGGGGAGAGCCGGAAACGACGGATCTGCTTGGCCGCCGCCTCGATCTCCTTCTCGGCGTTGATGCCCTTCAGCAGGACCAGCTCGCCTCCGGGCCGCAGCAGCGGCGCGGTCAGCGGGATCAGCTTCGAGAGGGCGCTGACCGCCCGAGCGGTCACCTGGTCGAGAGGCTCCGCGAGCTCCGCCTCTTCAGCACGGGCTCGAAGAACTGAGACATTCTCGAGTCCGAGTCCGTCCACCTGCTCCTGAAGCCAGACGACGCGACGCTCCATCGGCTCGATGAGCACGAAGCGGACGTCGGGCCGCACGATGGCCAGGACGAGCCCGGGAAGGCCCGCGCCACTGCCGACATCACCCACCAGTCCCGGACGCAGGAGAGGGGCCACCAGGGCGCTGTTGAGGACGTGCCGCGTCCAGAGCCGGGGGAGCTCCAGGGGCCCGATCAGGCCGCGCTCCTCACCCTGATCGGCGAGAGCCTCTGTGAAGCGCCGCAGGAGGGGCAGGCGGTCGCCGGCGATCGCCGCAGCGGCTGAGGGCTCGGCCTCGAGGGTCGACTCCACGCCGCTCAGCCGCGGGTGATGACGGTGTGGCGCTCGCGCGCTTCGCCGCGCGACTCCGACACGAAGCCGCGCTCGCCCACCATGTCGTGGACCAGCTTGCGCTCGTACGACGACATGGGCGGGAGGGAGGCCGACGTCGCGCCGTCCTCGATCCGCTCGATCGCGCGGTCGACCAGCTGGGCCAGCTCCGCCTCGCGGGCGTCGCGGGAGCCGCCGATGTCGAGGATGAGGCGGGAGAACGCGCCGGTCTTCGTCTGGACCGCCAGTCGCGTCAGCTCCTGCAGCGCCTGGACGGCGTCGGGACGGGAGAGCACCCGGAGGTTCGTGTCGCCGGAGGCGGTGACCGAGAGGTAGGCGCGGCCGTTGCGGACCTCGATGTCGATGTCGCCGTCGAGATCGCAGATGTCGAGGAACTCCTCGATGTAGTCGGCGGCGACGTCCCCCTCGTCCTCGAGCTGAGAGAGCGTGGACTCGGGCGCCTCGTCGACGGCGGGCGCGTCCAGGTCCACAGGTGCGGACGCGTCGTCGGTGATGGTCTGCATCGGATCGGTCATGGCGGCTCTACTTCTTTCCGGCTTGCTTCTTGGAGCGGTTCTTGCTCACGGGCTGCGTGCGCTGCACGGCCTTCTTCTCGACGAGGGTGACGTCGCCGGCGGCCGTGGTCTCCTCGACCAGCTTGCCCTTGCGGCGCAGGCGCTCCTCGCGGGCCTTGGCGGCCTCGCTGCCCGGGGTCGGCATGTTCCGGATGACGATGAACTGCTGGATCATCGTCCAGATGTTCGAGGTCAGCCAGTAGAACATGACGCCGAGGGGGAACGCGAAGCCCGAGAAGGCGAAGACGAGGGGGAGGATGTAGAGCAGGATCCGCTGCTGCTTGAACGTCGGCGAGGCCTTCGCCTCGGGCGACATGTTCTTCGACACGATCTGCAGCTGCGTGATGAACTGCGACGCGGTCATCAGGACCACCATGATCACCGCGATGATGATGACCGGCTCCTGGCCGCCCTCGGCGAGTGCGCCCTGGATCGACTGGTGCAGCGGTGCGACGCCGAAGAGGTTCGCCTCGCCGAACTGGCGGGCGAGCGTCTCGTCGAGCGGGCCCACGCCCTTCTGGCTGTGCTGCGCCGCGTTCAGCACCGAGAACAGGCTGAAGAAGATCGGCATCTGGATCAGCAGGGGCAGGCAGGAGGCGAGCGGGTTGGTGCCCGTCTTCTTGTAGAGCTCCATGGTCTCGCGGGACATCGCCTCGCGGGACAGCTGGTCGCGCTTGCCCTTGTACTTGTCCTGGATCTTCTTGAGCTGGGGCGCGACCTCGAGCATCCGGCGCTGGCTCTTGATCTGCTTGACGAAGATCGGGATGAGCGCGGCGCGGATGACGATGACCAGGCCGACGATCGAGAGGACCCAGGTGATTCCCGCGGCCGCCTCCATGCCGGTGAAGGTCAGCAGCTGGTGGAAGGCGACGAGGAGCAGCTCGACCACCCACTTGAGGGGCCAGAGGATCGTGCCGAGGAGGTCCATGGAGTGGGGTCAGTCCTTTCGAGGGCCCACGACGAACCCGGCTCGCGTCACGGCGAAGCGGGTCCGGCCGGAAGCCGGTCGGTGCAGGGGGATCGAGGTCGGGACGTCGTCGATGCCGCCGGCCGCCCACGGGTGGCAGCGGAGCAGACGGCGGGCCGCGAGGACGGAGCCGAGGACGAGCCCGTGGAGCTGGACCGCCTGGAGCGCGTACGCGGAGCACGAGGGGTAGTAGCGGCAGACGTCCCCGTAGAGAGGGGACAGGACCGCCCGGTAGACGATCAGGAGCAGGACGCCGATGTTCCGCGGCAGCAGGAGGGTCGCCCACCCGAGCCGGGCGAACGGCGCCTCGCGGCGGGGGAGCACGGCGGTCACGAGGACGCCCCGCTCTTCCGCGCGGCTCGCGCCATCGCGGACCACACCTCGGAGCGCAGCTCCGACCAGGGGGCGTCGGCGCTGCCGGGCAGCGCGCGGACGACGACCTGGGTGCCGGGGTCGATCTCGGGGACGAGCTCGAACGCCACGGCCTTGAGCCGGCGGCGGACGGTGTTGCGCGTCACCGCGGTGCCGACCGTCTTGGCGACGATGAACCCGAACCGCGCCGGATCGCCCGCGGAGGACCGGCGGACATACGTGACGGTGTGCGGTCCTGTGGACCGCACACCGCGACGGACGACTGTCCGGTACTCGCCTCCGTGGACGATGCGATTGGCTCTGGCCAGCACCGCTGGTCGGTACCGCTCGCTGCTAAGCGGAGAGCTCGGTGCGCCCCTTGGCGCGGCGCGCGCTGAGGATGCCGCGGCCGGCACGGGTGCGCATGCGCAGACGGAAGCCGTGCACCTTGGCGCGACGACGGTTGTTCGGCTGGAAGGTTCGCTTGCTCATAATCAGATCTCCACGTACGTGTTCCGCGGCGCGAACCGGCACCACCCGCTCGGGCGGAGACTCGGATCCTCCGGGAAGAAGGGGTGCCCGGCTGCGGAATCCGCTCGGCCTGCGAGGGCCGCACGGACAACACCGGGCAGGCGTCAACTGATTTAAACTACGGCCTGTTCCGCCACCGGTCAAATGTGGACGGCGCGAAACCTCGATCATGCACACGGGACACGGGGTTCCGCGCATTGACACGCGGCTGTCGCTGTGGTGGATTTGTCTCCCGTCGGCTCCGTTCGTTACGGTGTTGAGCCGCAGTTATCCACAGGTGGGATCCGCGTCCTCCCGCGCCCGCACAGGCATCGCTCGAGGCCGGTGGACAACCCTGTGGAGAGAGCGGCACTCGAGACCCGGCTCCGCGCCCGGTCCGCGACGCCCCTGCAGCGGGCGGCGACGGGGCTGGCGGAGACGGCGATCCCGCAGCGACTTCACAGCGACAGCACCCAGGACCGGAGACAGATGGCAGACGACACGTCGATGGTCGACGCGTGGAACGTGATCCTCGGCGCACTGTCCCAGGACGAGCGGATCACCGCTCCCCTCTACGGGTTCGTCTCGCTCGTGGAGCCCAAGGGCATCATGGCGGGCACCTTCTACCTGGAGGTCCCGAACGAGTTCACCCGCGGGATGCTCGAGCAGCGCGTGCGCGTGCCCCTGCTCAGCGCGATCGGGACGCTCGACGACTCCTTCGGCGTCACGACGTTCGCCTTCGTGGTGAACCCCGACATCGAGCACGAGCCCCTCAGCTCCCCGTCGTCGCAGGAGTCGATGAACCCGTTCGAGCCGATCACCGCCTCCTCGGCGACGGTCGCGCCGACCCGCGGGGTCGAGGAGCTGCGGACCGTGCCGGCGACCGACACCCGGCTGAACCCGAAGTACAGCTTCGACAACTTCGTCATCGGAGGCTCCAACCGGTTCGCGCACGCCGCGGCCGTCGCCGTCGCCGAGGCTCCCGCCAAGGCCTACAACCCGCTCTTCGTCTACGGCGACTCCGGGCTCGGCAAGACGCACCTCCTCCACGCCATCGGCCACTACGCGATGAGCCTCTACCCGGGGATCCGCGTGCGGTACGTCTCGAGCGAGGAGTTCACGAACGACTTCATCAACTCGATCGCGAACAACCGGGGCAACGCCTTCCACGGCCGCTACCGCAACGTCGACATCCTCCTGATCGACGACATCCAGTTCCTGCAGGGGAAGGCGGAGACGCAGGAGGCGTTCTTCCACACCTTCAACCAGCTGCACGACCACAACAAGCAGGTCGTGATCACGTCCGATCTGCCGCCGAAGGCACTGACGGGCTTCGAGGACCGGATGCGCTCGCGCTTCGAGTGGGGCCTCATCACCGATGTGCAGGCTCCCGACCTCGAGACCCGCATCGCGATCCTCCGCAAGAAGGCGGTCAGCGAGAAGCTGCTCGTGCCCGACGACATCCTCGAGTTCATGGCGTCGAAGGTGTCGAGCAACATCCGCGAGCTCGAGGGGACGCTCATCCGCGTCACCGCGTTCGCGAGCCTGAACCGCACGCCGGTCGACATGTCGCTCGTGCAGACCGTGCTGAAGGACCTGATCACGCTCGACGAGGACAACGTCATCTCGCCGGTCGACATCATCAACCACACCGCGGACTACTTCAAGCTCACGGTCGACGACCTCTACGGCTCGTCGCGCTCGCAGGCCGTCGCCACCGCGCGCCAGATCGCCATGTACCTGTGCCGCGAGCTGACGAACCTCTCGCTGCCCAAGATCGGCCAGCTGTTCGGCAACCGCGACCACACCACGGTCATGTACGCGAACAAGAAGATCTCGGAGCTCATGAAGGAGCGCCGCAGCATCTACAACCAGGTCACCGAGCTGACCACCCGCATCAAGACGAACCGCTAGCCGGCAGTCGTACGGTCCCCGGGACCGCCTGTCCCGGGTGGCGTGCCCCGGGGTCCATCGGCGTCCGTGCGCGGTGGTCGGGTAGTCGCTCCCCTCTCCTCGTGTGAGGGGAGGCGGAGGCGACGGGGATCGCGGCGCGAGCAGCAGGACGTCGGTGTCGGCGCGCGTGGAGGTCAGGCGAAGGCGCTGGCGGGGGTCTCGATACGGCTCGCTGGGGCTACTCGACCAGCATGAACCGCACGTGCTCAAGGGGTCCGGGTGAGCGGCTGAGCGACCGGCGTGCGATCGGACGGTGTCGATCCGCCGTGCGACGGCCAGGAGAGCAGCGCAGGGGAGAGGGAGCGCGCATCGTCTTCCGCGCCGCTCGGACGGCGCGAGCCGCGTTCGACGGTCTCCGTCGTGACCCGGAGACGTCGTCGACGGACTCCTCGACCCACCAGGCGGGCCTCGGACACGCCGCCTCGCGCGCCTCGGAGGGCCGATTTCCACAGTGTGAGGAACCTGTGGATAACTGTGGACAACCGCCTCGGGACTGTGCGCCGGGAGAGCCCGCCTGTGGAGGGCGACAGGTCGGCCCGGATCGCTCCACAGGGCGTCCACGGGCCCGCTCACACTCCCTCCACAGGGGCGGGTCCCTCCGATCCCACCCAGGAGTAGGGGTCCGAAGCGTTTTCCACAGTTTCCACACGTGTTAACACTGTTAACGCAGTTCTCTCTTTAATGAAGCCTCGACCGGCAACCTCTCCACAGCGGCTCGGGAGTGCTCGGCGGTCCACCCCCTTCCGAGCTCGTCGAGCCCGGCGGGTACGATGGGCGACGGTCTTCGTCCGCGACTCGTCAGGGGTGTACTCGTGAGGTTCCAAGCCAACCGCGATGTCTTCAGCGAGGCGGTGTCCTTCGCGGTCAAGCTGCTTCCGCAGCGCACGACCCTGCCGATCCTCTCCGGAGTCCTCATCGAGGCGACCTCCGAGGGTCTGACGCTGTCCTCCTTCGACTACGAGGTGTCCGCGCAGACGCAGATCGCGGCCGACGTGGAGGAGACGGGGACCGTGCTCGTCTCGGGCCGTCTGCTCGCCGACATCGCGAACCGCCTCCCCAACGCTCCCGTGCGCATCGCCACGGAGGAGTCGCGCGTCTCGGTCTCGGCCGGCTCGGCGCACTTCACGCTCCTGCAGATGCCCGTGGAGGAGTACCCGAGCATCCCCGAGATCGACGCCTCCACCGGCCTCGTCCCGGCCGACGCCTTCGCGGCCGCCGTCTCGCAGGTGGCGGTCGCCGCCTCCCGCGACGACGTGACCCCCGTCATCACCGGCGTGCAGCTCGAGATCACCGAGAACACGATCGGCCTCGTCGCGACGGACCGCTACCGCGTCGCCGTCCGCGAGATCGACTGGGACAACGGGGACAACCCCGCGCCCACCCAGCCGCTCACCGCCCTCGTACCCGCGCGCACGCTGCAGGAGGTCGGAAAGACCTTCGGCCACTCCGGCACCGTCTCCGTCGCGATCACCAACCGCGACGAGCGCGAGCTGATCGCCTTCACCGCGGACCGCAAGACCGTCACCTCGCTGCTGATCAAGGGCAACTTCCCGCCCGTGAAGCGCCTCTTCCCCGCCTCCGTCGAGAACTACGCGGTCATGTCGACCAGCGACCTCATCGAGGCCACCCGCCGCGTCTCGCTCGTGCTCGAGCGAGAGGCGGCCCTCCGCTTCAGCTTCAGCAGCGACGGCCTCACCCTCGAGGCCATCGGCTCCGAGCAGGCGCAGGCGTCCGAGAGCATCGACGCGATCGTGACCGGCGACGACGTGGTCGTCTCGCTCAAGCCGCAGTTCCTGCTCGACGGCCTCGCCGCCGTCCACTCGGAGTTCGTGCGCATCGCGTTCACGAAGACCGAGAACCCCAACAAGCCCGGCCCCGTCCTGATCACCGCGCAGACCTCGCGGGAGCAGCCCGGCAGCGACAGCTACCGCTACCTGCTCCAGCCCAACCTGCTGCTGCGCTGACCACTCCCCGGATCGCAGAGCCGCGACCGCCCCGCTCCCGACGAGCGCCCGCCCGCCGGACAACGAATCCAGGAAGGTTCACCATGCACATCGGACTCGTCGGCCTCGGCAAGATGGGCGACAACATGCGCTCCCGCCTCCGCTCCAAGGGGCTCGAGGTCACCGGCTACGACCGCAATCCCGACGTCTCGGACGCGGCCTCTCTCGACGAGATGATCGCCGCACTCCCCTCGCCCCGCATCGTCTGGGTGATGGTGCCGGCCGGCGAGATCACCGACGCGGTCGTCAAGGATCTGTCGGAGAAGCTCAGCGAGGGCGACCTCGTCATCGACGGCGGCAACTCCCGCTTCACCGAGGACTTCAAGCACGACGCGCTGCTGAAGCCCAAGGGCATCCTCTACATCGACGCGGGCGTCTCCGGCGGCGTCTGGGGACTCCAGAACGGCTACGGCCTGATGGTCGGCGGCCCGAAGGAGCTCGTCGAGTACGCCATGCCCGTCTTCGACGCGCTGCGCCCCGAGGGCCCCCGCGAGGAGGGCTTCGTCCACGTCGGCGAGGTCGGCGCCGGCCACTACGCGAAGATGGTCCACAACGGCATCGAGTACGCCCTGATGCAGGCGTTCGCCGAGGGCTACGAGCTGCTCGAGACCCGCAGCGACATCATCAAGGACGTCACCGGCACCTTCAAGGCCTGGCAGCGCGGCACGGTCGTGCGCTCCTGGCTGCTCGAGCTCCTCGTCCGCGCCCTCGAGCAGGACCCGGACTTCAAGAACATCGAGGGCTACGTGCAGGACTCGGGCGAGGGCCGCTGGACCATCGAGGAGGCCATCAACAACGCCGTCCCGGTGCCCACGATCAGCGCCTCGATCTTCGCCCGCTTCGTCTCCCGCCAGGAGGACTCCCCCGCGATGAAGGCCGTCGCAGCGCTCCGCAACCAGTTCGGCGGGCACTCCGTCAAGGCCGTCGACTGAGTCGGCTGGTGAGGACTGCCTCCGGCAGTCCTCACGGCGGTCGGCTTCCGGAGGGGGGCGCGTTCCGCAGGGCCGGTGACGGACGGCGGACTGCGGCCCGCCGCCCCCGTGAGGCAGGGATGCTCTCACGGGGGCGGCGGGCCTCCGGCCGCCTCCACCTCGCTACCGACGTCGGGCGGCGAGCCTGCGGCCGCCTTCACGGGCGGGGACGGGGCTCGGCCGATCATGGTGAGCGAGTAGTGGCCCCGGAGGGGCGTATCGGGATCCGCGTCCCGGACGGTTCCGCCGCCGTGCCGGTCGAGTAGCCCGCAGGGGTGTGTCGAGACCGGGGGCGCAGGCCAGGCCGGCAGGGGGAGAGCGGACCGCAGGCGCCGGGGCGGGTGGACCGGCCGAGCGAGACGGGCGAGGAGCCCGCAGGGGTGCAGGGAAGGCCCGCGACGACGGGTGGAGGAGAGGAGCGCGACGTGCAGGTGACGCAGCTGGCGCTCAGCGACTTCCGGAACTACGAGTCGGTCGACGTCGAGCTCGTGCCCGGACCGAACCTCTTCGTCGGCCGCAACGGCCAGGGCAAGACGAACCTCGTCGAATCTCTCGGCTACCTCTCCACCCTGGGCTCGCACCGCGTGTCGAGCGACCAGGCGCTGATCCGCGCCGGCCGGGACAGCGCCGTGGTGCGCGCCCGCCTCCGCAACGGCGAGCGCGACCTGCTGGCCGAGGTGCAGATCAACCGCTCCTCCCCCAACCGCGCGCAGATCAACCGCGGCGGGATCAAGCCGCGCGAGCTCCCCCGCTTCTTCTCCAGCGTCCTCTTCGCCCCGGAGGACCTCCTCCTCATCCGCGGCGACCCGTCGGCCCGCCGCCGCTTCCTCGACCAGCTGGTGATCCTCCGCTCCCCGCGGATGAGCGCCGTCCAGGCCGACTACGAGCGGGTGCTGCGTCAGCGCAACTCGCTGCTCAAGTCCGCACGGGCGAGCGGCGTCCGCGACCCCTCGAAGCTCGGGACCCTCGACATCTGGGACGAGCGCCTGATCGCGCTCGGGACCGAGATCATGCAGTCGCGCCTCACCCTTGTGGAGGAGCTGAGCGGACCGGTGCGCGCCGCGTACGAGGCGGTCGCCGGTGCCGACCAGCGTCCGGTGCTCCGCTCCCGCCTGAGCATCGAGGGCGCGGTCGATGACGACGGCGAGCCCGTGGAGCAGCCGGGCGCCGCGTCACCGGCGGCGGGCGAGGGACTGGCGGAGGCGTTCGCGTCCGCGCTGGCCGGGGTGCGACGCCGCGAGCTCGACCGGGGCGTCTCCCTCGTCGGCCCGCACCGCGACGACGTGCAGTTCGAGCTGAACGCGCTGCCGGCCAAGGGCTACGCCAGCCACGGCGAGAGCTGGTCGTTCGCCCTGGCGCTGAAGCTGGGCGCTGCGGAGCTGCTCCGGCGCGACTCCCCCATGGGCGATCCGGTGCTGATGCTCGACGACGTCTTCGCCGAGCTGGACGCGCGCCGGCGCGAGCGCCTCGCCTCGGTGGTCGCCGACTACGAGCAGGTCCTGATCACCGCGGCCGTCTTCGACGACGTCCCGGAGGCGCTGGCCGCGCACACCGTGCGGATCGAGGCCGGCCGGATCGTCGGCACGGGCGCCGCCGCCGCGCCGATCGCCGTGCCGGAGCCGACCGCACCCGACTCCGCCTCGTCCGATCCGGTGTCCTCCGACTCCGCTCCTCCCGGTCCCGAGTCCTCCCACTCCTCTTCTCCTGATCCGGTCTCGTCCGACTCCCCTTCTCCTGGTGTCGTCTCCTCCGCCGCGGCCTCCTCCTCGGAGCCCGCGTCCCCAGCGCCGGCGTCCACAGATCCCGCGTCCCCGGAGCCGCCCGCCCCCGCCCCGTCGGAGCCGGGTGCGGGGGTTCCGCGGCGGGGGGAGTCAGCCATCG
>NZ_PSTM01000009.1:0-146221 GCF_002930875.1 Rathayibacter sp. AY1A5
GGGTCGATGAGGCGGGTGCGGAGGGGCGTGGGGTGGGCTCCGCGGAAGGGCGGCGAGGAGCGGAGCCGCACGCCGCTCCGGAGCGCCCACCGCGCCGCTCAAGACAGCCGGACGCCCGTCAGGGCGAGGCCCGCGGCGGCCGCCGCGACGGCGAGCGCCGCCGTGCCGACGCCGTACCCCAGGCCGGCCGCCCAGCGCCGGTCGAGCAAGAGCCGCGCGGTCTCGACGCTCGCCGTGCTGAACGTGGTGAAGCCGCCGAGCACGCCCGTCCCGAGCACGGCCCGCCATACCGGGTCGAGGACGCCGGCCAGCACGAGCCCGGTGACGACTCCGAGCAGCAGCGACCCGCTCACGTTGATCAGCGCGGTGCCGACCGGCCAGCGCGCCGGCACGAGCGACCGCGCGACCCCGTCGACGACGAGCCGTGCGGCCGCTCCGACTCCGCCCGCGAGAGCGACCGCGAGCAGCAGGCCGGGCGTCACGCCGCCGCCCTCCGCCGCCCCGCGACAGCGATGCCCAGCGCCGCGGCGAGCACGCCCAGCACGAGCGTGCCGCCGGTGTAGAGCAGGTACTCCACGACGTGGCCGCCCTCGAGCAGCGCGACCGTGTCGAGCGAGAAGGTGCTGTAGGTCGTGAATCCGCCCAGCACGCCGGTGCCGAGCAGGAGGCGCAGGGTGCGGCGCCCGCCCTCGTCCGGCCCGCGCCGCGCCAGCGCCTCGAGCAGGAGGCCCAGGAGGAACGCGCCCGGCAGGTTCACGGCGAGCGTCGCGACCGGCACGACGCCCAACGGGGGCAGTGCGGCGCCGATCGCGGCGCGGGCAGCCGTGCCGACGGCTCCGCCCGCCGCGACGAGGAGGATCGCGGAGGGGCGCAGGTGGAGGGGTCGCGTCACTCCGCGAGGTCCCAGGGCGCCGGGCGCGACGGGTCGCGGTCGGCGCGCGGGACGACGAGCACGGGGCGGTGCTGGCGGTGCGCGAGGTGGGCGGCGACGCTCCCGCTGAGGAACTCGGCGATGCTCGCGAGCACGCCCGCGTCGCGGGTGCCGACCACGATCATCCGCGCGTCGACCTCCTCGGCGACCTCGGCGAGCGCCAGGGCGGGCTCGCCCCGCGCCGCGCGCAGCGACCACTGCACGGTGCTGCCGTCCAGCTCGTGCTCGACCGTCTCGCGGAGCCCGGGCGGGAGGGACGGGGCCTCGCCGCGGTCGGCCGCGGCGCCGACGAAGCCGAGCGGGATGCCGCCGGTCATCGGATCGACGTACTCGCCGACGAGGTACGGATCGGCCGAGACCGACACGAGCAGCAGGGCGGCTCCGGCGTCGGCGGCGACGCGGGCGGCGGTGCGCAGGACCTCGGGTCGCTGGCCGTCGACGATGCCGACGAGGACGGGCCCGGTGGGGGTGGGTGCGGTCATGAGGAGCTCCTTCCCGGTTGCGCCCCATCCTGGCACCGCACGGGCGCGAGCGGTCGGAGCATCCGTGCCGGATCCGTCGTGATCGTTCCGTTATGCGCGGGCCTCGGGCTAGAGTGGCTCGTCGCCGGATCCCCACCGGCCCCCGACCCCCCCGTCACCACCGTCATCCGAGGAGAACGCACGCGTGTCGAAGCCAGGCATTCCCACCCCTGAGGAGAGTGCCGGCACCCCGACCACTGCACCCCTGACCCGGCGCGAGGCCCGCGAGGCCGAGCGCCGTGCGGCCCGGGCCGAGACGGAGACGGGCGCGGCGACCGCCGGTGCCGCGGTCGAGGGCAGCGGATCGGACGACTCCGCCGCTTCCGCAGGCGCTGGCGACTCCGCGGACTTCATCGTCGACGCCGCATCGGCCGTGGCGCCCGCTCCGACCGTGTCGGTCGAGGTCCCCGCCGTCGCCTCCCCCGCCTCCCGGTCGATCCCGGCCTCTCCGCGCCGCGCGTCCGCCTCCCGCCCCGTCGCTCCCCGCGTCGCCGAATCCGCCCGGGCCGGTGGCCTCAGCCGCCGCGCCCTGGCCTTCGGGACGTTCTCGGTGGTCGGCGGCCTCTTCGCCACGGCCGCGATCCCCGCGTACGGCGCCCGCAGCTCCTCCGCCACCGCGACCGGCCGCGCCGCCGCGAACCGGGTCGGCCTCCAGAACCTCACCGTCTCCTCCGACGCCGCCGGCCAGACCGCCGTCCGCGACGCCTTCGCCGCACCGACCCAGGCGCAGCTCGACGAGGCCAGCCGCCAGGCGGCCGTGCTCTCCGGATCCAACGGCGGCGAGTTCTCGACCGTGCAGACCCGCGCGGTCGGCGACGACTACCCGTGGCCCTACGAGACCATCGACGACGACGGCGGCGGACTCTCGCCCCTCGGCTACTACTACCGCGAGTGCGTCGACTTCGTGGCCTGGCGCCTCAACCGCGACGCCGGTCGCACCTCCGCGCCGTGGAAGTACACGTGGGGGAACATCACCCCGCTCGGCGGCAGCGCCTACGAGTGGCCGGACAACTGGGCCGCGAAGGGCTGGGCGACCAGCAGCGTCCCGATCGTCGGCTGCGTCGCGTGGTGGACCTACAACCACGTCTCGTACGTGCAGAAGGTCAACGACGACGGCACGGTGCTCCTCGAGGAGTACAACTACGGCGGCAAGCACAGCTACGTGACCCGCACCTTCCCCACCGCGCAGATCCCGCTCTTCCTGTACCCGCCGGTCCTGTAGGGGGCCTGTTCCCGTCCCGCCTCGGCGGGCGGAAGCGTCGCAGTCCCGCTCCCGGCGCGCGTCAGCCGAGCGCGGCGAGGAGGATCGCGAAGGCTGCCGTCGTCGGATCGACGAGCGCCATGTGGTCGGCGTCTGCGAGCTCGTGCAGCTGCACGGCGGGGTGCCGGTCGGCGTATCGGCGGCTGTAGGCGACGGGGACGTCCTCGTCGAGTACGCCGTGGATCAGCGTGGTCGGCTGCGGCGGCGCGGGCAGCTGCGCGGGGTCGGCGCCCGGGAGCAGCGCGAGGTCGCCGCCGAGGAGCTCCCCCACGGCGTCGCCGCTGAGGCGGTCGGCGGAGGCGGCGGCCAGGTCGAGCACGCCCGCCAGCGCCACCACAGCGGCGACGTGCGGCGACGGACGGGCGGCCTGCGACCAGACGGCGAGGTGGCCGCCGGCGGAGTGGCCGACGAGGGTGACCGGTCCGGCGCCGGGCAGCAGCGCCGGGAGCGTCGCGAGCACGGCCAGGACGTCGTCGCCGGTGCCCGGCCAGCCGCCTCCCGTGTCGCCCGCGCGCCGGTACTCGGGGAGGAGCACGTCGTGCCCGCGGTCGGCCAGCGCCGCCGCGAGCGGCCGGGCGTGCCGCCGGTCCCACCGCGCGCGCCAGAACCCGCCGTGCACGAGCACGATCGGCCGGCGCGCCCCGCCGGGCGCCCCGCGGAAGACGTCCGCGATCTGCTCCGGAGCCTCCCCGTACCGGCGCACCTCGTCCGGCTCGCGCCCCTCCGACTGCTGCATCCCCCCAGTACCTCCCCGCGAGACGCCACGTCGGTGCGCCCGGCACGGCGTGTCGCGTACCGGAGCGGCATCCCGCGGAGAGGGAGGGGACCGCGTCAGGACTCGAACCAGCCCCGGGGGTGGTGGTCGGCCGTGAGGGGCGTGCGCGGCCGGGTCGGGCGGGCCCAGCGGACGGCGTTCGCCAGCACGCGCCGGATGTCCGGGTGGTGGTAGACGGGGTAGTCCTGGTCGCCGGGCGAGAAGTAGAAGACCTTCCCGAGGCCGCGGGTGTAGGTCACGCCGGAGCGGAACACCTCGCCGCCGGTGAACGTCGACAGGAACACCGTCTCCTCCGGCACCGGGATGTCGAAGTACTCGCCGTACATCTCCTGCTCGGGGATGATCAGCGGGCTGGGCACGCCCTCGGCGATCGGATGCGTGGGCGCGATCGTCCAGACCAGCTCGCGGTCGCGGTCGTTGCGCCACTTCAGCGAGCAGGTCGTGCCCATGAGCGCTTTGAAGATCGACGAGTAGTGGCCCGAGTGCAGGACCAGGATCCCCATCCCCTCCTGCACGTGCCGCAGGACGCGCTGGACGACCTCGTCCGACACCTCCTCGTGCGCGATGTGCCCCCACCACAGCAGCACGTCCGTCGTCGCGAGCGCCTCCTCGGTGAGCCCGTGCTCGGGCTCGGGGAGCGTCGCGGTGCGCACCGAGACGGCGTCGCCGAGCGACTCCGCGAGTCCGTCCGCGATGACGCGGTGGATGCCGTCCGGGTAGTGGCGCAGCACGGTCTCGTCGCCGCGGGTCTCGTGGCGGAACTCGTTCCAGACGAGGACCTCGATCGGGGCGCTCATGCGACCGTCACCTCCTGCTTCTCGGCGGCGGAGCGGTAGATCGCGTCGACCACCCGGCTGCGGTGCAGCGCGTACTCGCCGTAGTGGCCGGAGTAGCGGGGGCCGCCCGCGGGCGCGTCGGCTCCCGAGGCGATCGCCTCCAGGAACTCGGCGATGACCGAGCGGTGGTGCCCGGCGGGGACCTTCACGTCGGGGTGCGAGACGGTCGGCGCTCCGGCGACCTCGGAGTAGAGCGTCAGAGTCCCCTCCGTGGCGTAGTCGGCGATGTGGAGGCGCGCGCCCCCGGCCGAGCCGAGCAGCTCGACCTCGATGTCCTCGTCGACCTTCGAGTAGCTGGCCCAGGAGGCGTCGAGCTGGAGCGAGCGGCCGTTGTCGAGGCGCAGCAGGGCGCTCGAGAAGTCCTCCACCTCGAACGCGTGCGTGCCGGTGGCGGCGACGCCGTGCGGGCGCCCTCCGCGGCCGGAGCGGCCGATCTCGCCGTACGCGACCGCCGAGACGCTGGTCACGCGCGGCTCGTCGAGCAGGTGCAGCGCGATGTCGAGCACGTGGGAGCCGAGGTCGATCAGCGGGCCGCCGCCGGCGAGCTCCTTGCTGGTGAACCAGGAGCCGATGCCGGGGATGCCGGTGCGCCGCTGCCAGCTCGCGCGGGCGTGGTAGACGTCGCCGAGCGGTGCGTCGTCGAGGTAGTCGCGGAGGAAGGCGACGTCGGCGCGGCGGCGGTGGTTGTAGGCGATCTCGAGCAGCCGGTCGTTCGTGCGGGCGGCCTCGACCATCTCGGCCGCCAGCTCGGCGGTGGTGGCGAGCGGCTTCTCGCAGAAGACGTGCTTGCCGCTCGCGAGCGCGGCCACGGCGATCGGGTGGTGCAGGTGGTTCGGGACGCCGATGGAGACGACGTCGAGGTCGTCGCGGGCGACGAGCTCCTCCCAGTCGGCGTAGAGGTCGGGGACGCCGCGGGTCGCGCCGAGTTCGTGCAGGCGCGCCTCCTCCTGGCCGGCGAGCGCGACGACGCGGGCGCCGGCCAGGGACTGGAAGGCGTCGAGGTGGGTGGTGCCGGCGAAGCCGAGGCCGACGACCCCGACGCGCAGCTCAGTGGTGTTCTCTGTCATGCGCCGAGCCTACTCGAATCGATTCGAGCACTCCACGGGCGGTGCGGCTTCCTAGAGCATCCGGCAGGCCGGCTTCAGGCCGCGAGGCGCGCCTCGAGCGCGGCGAGCGACGCGCGCAGGGCCGGCGCCTCGAGGGCGTCGCCGTCGGCGGCGGCGTGCGCGGCGGCGAACGCCTGGACCTGGCGGTGCAGCTCGACGCGGGTCCCGCCGCGGGCGACGACCGCGAGCCGCTCGGCGAGGCGCACGCCGGCGCGGACGACGAGCGGCTGCTCCATCGCGTACGAGCGCAGGGCGAGGAACACGTCGGCCAGAAGCTCGCCCGCTCGAGGCCACGGGACGACCAGGCGGACGACTCCGTCGGCGTCGGAGTAGCGGCCGCGCGCCTCCGGCCGACCGCAGAGGTCGACGAGCGCGCTGGTCAGGGCCTCGACGGCGCCGACCGCGGTGTACGGGTCGTTGGTGCCGGTCGCGAGCCCGCGGACTCCGATCTCGACCACCTGCTGGACGGCGTAGCGGAGGTCCTGGTGCGGGGTGCGGGCGTCGGCGACGACGACCGCGGCGACCGCCTCCTCCTGCGCGACGGACCCCTCCAGGACCTCGAGCACCGGGTCGCCGACGAGGACGTGGTCGCCGGGCAGCGCGAGCACCCGGAGCCGCGCGTCGCCGCGGCGGGCCAGGGCGACCAGCCGCTCGACCTCGAGCTGCTCGACGTAGCCCCCGCGCACCGCACACAGCACGACCGGCTCGCGCCCCGCCGGCGGCAGGGCCTCCTCCGCGAGCAGTGCCCCCTCCGCATCCGTCGGCTCCTCCCCGTCCTCAGGGTGCAGCCGCTCGATGACGTCGACGAGCTCGCCGAGCACCCGCTGCTGCAGCGTCGTCACCTGCACCGACAGAGCGATGTGGTGGATGAAGTAGACGAGCACCGCCACGTCGCCCACCGCGAGCAGCACCGAGAACGAGACGGCCACCACCGGCACGAACGTCAGCGACGCGTCCTCCTCCGTGTGCACCGCGCGCAGCACGATCAGGGAGTACAGGAACGTGGAGGTGAGCACCGCCAGGACGATCTGGTTGCCGCGGTCGGCCATGAAGTTGCGGACCAGCCGGGGCCCGTAGGCGGAGGACGTGGTCGCCAGCACCGAGATCGTGATCGAGAACGAGGTCGCGGCGACGCCGAGCATCGTCCCGCCGATCGCCGAGAGGATCGCCCGGCCGCCGGTCGGCGACAGGTCCTCGATCAGGGGGATGTCGCTGACGCCGGCGCGGACCAGCAGGTGGTCGACCTCGACCAGCCCCAGCGCCAGCCCGACGGCGAGGACGCCGAACAGGGCGGGGAGGAACCAGAAGGATTCGCGGAGGTGGAGGAGCCGGGAGCGCATCCTCGAAGGCTAGAGCGGCGCCTTTTCGCGGGCCGCGCCGCCGCGGAGGCTTGCGCGCCGGGCCGGGACGTGCCGCGGTGCCTGCCGCGGAGGCGACGTCGCGTCAGGGCCGTCCGCACTGCGGGGGCGTCGTCGCGACGGACGCCGGACGCGCCGGAGGCGCCGACCCACGGGGATCGGCGCCTCCACGGGGCGTCAGGTGACGTTGATGAGCGTGCGCTGCCAGCCGGAGGAGCCGTCGGGCGCGACCGGTGCGCGGTCCTCGATCTGGACCATGCCGTTCTTGTCGACCGCGCGTACCGCGACGTAGTGCGAGCCGGGCTGGGCGTCCCAGTCGACGAACCACTGCACCCAGGTGTCGAAGTTGACCGGGGTCGAGAGCGTCGCCTCCTGCCAGTCGCCGTTGTCGATGCTCACCTCGACCTTCTCGATGCCGATGCTCTGCGCCCAGGCGACGCCCGCGATCTTGAGAGCGCCCGAGGTGACGGGGACGCCGATCCGCGGGGTGTCGATCCGCGAGGACATCTTGATGGGGGCCTCGGCGGAGTAGCCGCGCGGGGTCCAGTAGGCCTGGTCGGCCTCGAAGGTGGTGACCTTGAGCTCGGTGAGCCACTTGGTGGCCGAGACGTAGCCGTAGAGGCCGGGCACGATCATCCGCACCGGGAAGCCGTGCTCGAACGGCAGGGGCTCGCCGTTCATGCCGACGGCGAGGATCGCGTCGAGGTTCTCGTCCGTGACCGCGGTGATCGGGGTGGACGCCGTGTAGCCGTCGCTGCTGGTCGAGAGGAGCATGTCGGCTCCGCTCTGCACGCCGGCCATCTTCAGCACGTCGCGCAGGGGTACGCCGAGCCACTTGGCGTTGCCGACGAGGTTGCCGCCGACCTGGTTCGAGACGCAGGTGAGGGTGATGCCGTACTCGTCGAGGCCCATGTCGAAGATCTGCTGGAGGTTCAGCGTCACCTCGCGGTCGACCATGCCGGTGATCTTCAGCGACCAGGCCGACGGGTCCAGGTTGGGCACGGTGAGGGCGGTGTCGACGCGGTAGAAGTCGGCGTTCGGCGTGTAGAGCGGCGTGATGCCCTCGATGTCGAGCTCGGCGCCCGCGGGGACCGAGACGGTGCTGCGCGGGGACGGCAGGCGCAGGGCGTCGCGGACGCCGGCGAGGGAGGAGGTCGCCGCGTTGACCAGGCGGGCGCCGGTGCCGACGACGGCCGCGCCGACGGCGGAGATCAGCGCGATGCGGAAGAAGCCGCGGCGCTCGAGGGCGCCCGGACGGGCCTCGGAGGATGTTCCCCTGGCCTCCGAGGCCCGGGCCGCACGCCAGCCGCGCAGGCGCGTGAAGAGGAGGTGCATGACGACGACGGCGACGACGAGTCCGACCAGCGTGGGTACCGCAGCGAGCGGCGACGCTCCGGTGCGGGTCACGATGGCGGCGATCGAGAGGCCGCCGGCGATCACGAGCAGCACCTGGCCGAGCGGCGGGCGGACCAGCTGGAGCACTCCGGCGATCGCGGCGGCGACGACGACCGCGGCGCCCACGCTGCCGAGCAGGAAGGTCTTGTCGTTCTCGCCGAACGTCTCGATCGCGAACTCCTTGAGCGGGCGCGGGACGATGTCGACGATGAAGGCGCCGAGCGCGAGCACGGGGCTCGCGGTGCGGGCGACCGCGAGGGCGATGAGCTCGGCGACGGCGAGAAGGACTCCGCCCGTGACGATGCCCGCGAGGGCGGCGAGCAGGAAGTAGAGAGCTCGATGCTCGCGCACGGGTGCCGCTGTCTGGTTCATGGAGGAGAGTTTTCTCCCGCGACCTGCCGTTTCCCAGGGTGTCCCTGGTTTGGTCGTGTAAACGCCTTTTTCATAACGAACAGGTAACGCACAGCGGCGGCATCTCGACGGGATCACCTCTCGCTCGGCCCGCCGCCGGGCCTCACCGCGCGCGACGCCCCCGCCGGAGGACCGCCGCGTTCGCGATGACGATGAGGGCGATCCCTATCCATCCGGCCGCGCCGACGTCCTGCCCGAGCACGACCGCGCCGATGAGGGCGGCCAGGACGGGATTGACGCTCATCAGCGTCCCGAACACGCTCGCCGGGAGCCTCCGGAGCGCGATCACGTCGGCCACGAACGGGACGGCCGTCGCCAGGACGCCGGCGCCGACCGCCAGGAGCACGGTGCCCGCGTCGGGGCGCGTCGAGACGAGCGTCCAGACGGCGACGGGCAGGAAGACGGCGGCGGAGATCCCGGTCGCCGTGGCGGTCCCCTGCGCTCCGGGCAGCCGGAGTCCGATGATCCGGTTGAGCAGGATGTACGCGGCCCAGCAGCACGCGGCCGCGAGACCGAGCGCGATCCCCAACTGGTCGGACGAGGGCCTCGGCCCGGCGATCGCGACGACGCCCGCTCCGGCGACGAGGGCGCAGAGCGCGCTGGTCCTGCTCCGGGAGCCGAGGAGCGCGACCGCCAGCGGCCCGCAGAACTCCAGGGTCACCGCCAGCCCCAGCCCGATGCGATCGATGGCCGCGTAGAGCGTGAGGTTCATCGCTCCGAACACCACGGCGAGGAGCAGGACGGGCCACCACTGCGCGCGGGTCAGGTCGCGGATCCGCGGCCGCACGACCGGGAGGAGGATCAGCGCGGCGACGATCTGCCGGACGGCGACCACTCCGACGGATCCCAGGACCGGGAAGGCCAGAGTCCCGGAGGCCGCCCCGAGCTGATTCGAGAGGGCGCTCGCGAGGGCGGTCGCGACGCCGACGGTCCGTCCGTCGCCGGGGAGCTGCTTCGTCATGCCGGAAGTCTGCGAGCCGTCCGGCCCCGGCTCACAATGCATCACCGGTCCGATCGATGCGGGAACCGCATGAATAGGATGCGGTCATGGATCTGGAACTGCGCCACCTCCGGTCGTTCGTCGGCGTCGTGGACGCCGGGACCTTCACCGACGCGGGGATCGACCTCGGCATCTCCCAGACGGCGGTCTCCCGCAACGTCGCGGCGCTCGAGTCCGTCCTCGGACGAAGGCTCCTCCACCGGACGACCCGCAGCGTCGAGCTCGCGCCGGCGGGCGAGCGGGTGCTGCGGCACGCCCGCCGCGTCCTGGCCGTCGTCGACGATCTGCGCGAGGAGGCGGCGGCCGGGACGGACACGATCCGGATCGGCTACGCCTGGTCGGCTCTCGGCGAGCACACCCAGGAGTTCCAGCGCCGCTGGGCCGCGGCGCTCCCCCGCCACGAGCTGCGGCTGATCCGCTCCAACACCCCCACCGCGGGGCTCGCGGAGGGCCTCAGCGACCTCGCGATCCTCCGGCGCGGATCTCCGGCTGCGGACGTCGAGTCGGCTCTGATCGGCACCGAGAAGCGCTACTGCGCCCTGTCCGTCGACGACCCGCTCGCCGCGAAGCGCACGGTCACGCTCGCCCAGGTGGCGACCGCTCCGCTCGCGCTCGACGACCGGACCGGGAGCACCCGGCTCGACCTCTGGCCCGAGCACGACCGGCCGCGGATCACCGTCCCGACGACCGACGTCGATGACTGGCTCACGGTGATCAGCAGCGGCTCCGCCCGCGGAGTGACCGCGGAATCGACGGTGAGCCAGTACCGACGGCAGGGCCTCGCCTACCGGGTCGTCCGCGACGCCCCGCCGGTCCCCGTGCACGCCGCGTGGATCCGGAGCGACCCGCCGCCCCTCCTGGGCGACGTCATCGGGCTGCTCCAGGGCCTCTACCGCACCTCCGACTGACGACGACGGCCGCCGGGGGCGATCCCCGGCGGCCGTCGTCGTCACGTCACTTGCAGGTGAGAGCGGAGTACGCGGCCTGCTTCGTGGTGGTCACCGATGCTCCGTCCACGGTCGCCGTCGCGGTCACCGTCGCCGAGCCCGCGGCCACCGAGGCGGCGCGGGTGGTGAAGGCGTGCGAGGCGCTCGACCCGGGAGCGATCCCGGTGAACGCCTTCGAGCCCCAGGCGGAGCCGAGGGTGATCCCCGCCGGGACCTTCGCATCGTTCCGAGCGGTGACCGTCACCACGACCTTGCCCGCCACGCAGCGGCTGGTGGCCGCCACGGTCGTCGGTACCGTCGCCGCGGAGGCGCGGACGATGGAGAGGCGGTAGGTCGCTGTCGTCGTGTGGTCCTGCGCCGACGACTCGACGACCACGCTCGTCGTCCCCGAGGCCGCGAGCGGCACGGTGCGGCGGACGGTGTCATCGATCAGCACGCCGTCGACCTTCACCAGGCCGCTGGGCACGGCCGGGTCCAGGTCGAGCGAGACGCTCGTCGTGCCGGCCGGCACCGTGAGCGTGTGGTCCCTGACCCCGGCGGCGAGAGCCGGCGAGAGCGTCCCGACGTCGGAGGAGAGCTTCGTCAGCTCCGGGTCCGCAGCGTAGGTGGTCGACTCGGTCGTGTAGACCCCGAAGACACCGCCGACGTAGCTGGATCCGGTGCCCTGGAAGCGCACCGTGACGACGGGGATCTTCTGCCCCTTCGCGTCGAGCACGTACTTCCCGCTCTGGTCGCGCTTGTAGCTGTCCTTCGCGGCGAGACCGCTGAGGATCGACGCCGGGATCCGGTCGTACTGGACGTACCAGCTCGTCGCTCCGGCCGCTCCCGAGACCACCTCGGTCTTGAGCTTCACGTCGTTGAGGTAGACGTCGAAGGTGCGTCCCGCGTCGCCGCCGTAGTAGCGGACCCCGAGGTAGTTCGCCGGCAGAGCCGGGTCGACGATCATGTCGTACTGGAAGTACGCCTCCGCCGAGCGCTCGCCGTCGCGGTACCCCTCGCCGCGCCAGGTCCCCACCGAGGACCGCGCGGTCTTGTAGTTCTTGTCGGCCTCGCTGTTGTTGTTGTCGAAGGAGGTGAGGGAGTCGATCGTCGTCTCGTCGACGCGCAGCTGCTCCTTCTGCGTCCGGATCAGCTCCTGGGCCGCGGCCGAGTCGGGCTCGATCAGGGTCATGTAGGTCGCGTATCGGGCGTTGTAGAGGCTGTAGTACGGAGTGAACACCCGGGCGGCGGACGCGGCGTCGACGTTCTTCATGCCGAAGCGCATCGTCGTGCGGCCGTTGCCGTCCGCGCCGTCGGGCAGGCGGACCAGGTTGCCGCGGACCGCGGACTTCCAGGCCGCGGAGTCCGCGACGACGACGTTCGAGTTCACGGACTTGTCGGCCGTGCCCATGCGCACCAGGACGCCGGCGACGTAGGACGCCTCGACGTTCGAGCGGTTGAGCTCGGTCGCCAGCAGCACCGGTCCGTAGCGGAACGCGGTCCAGTCGGGGTTCTCCGTGTCCGCGACCGCGCTGACCGCGGCGGGCAGCTTCCAGGTCAGCACGTCACCGGCGGCGACGGCGACCGAGACGTATCCGGCCTGGGCCGTGACGGCACGGACGGCACCGTTCACGGTGAGCGTCGGCGCTCCGTCGATCCAGGACGGCACGCGCAGCTTGAGGGTCGTGTCCGCGGCCACGGCTCCTCCGGCCAGCGCTTCGACCCTCAGGGTCGCCGTGTCCGTGCTCGGGATGTCCGCCGTCTGGGTCAGCCGGAGGTTGTTCGCGGAGGAGCGGAGGACCGAGGAGCGGAACTGGTTCACGAAGACGGTCTTCGGCTTCTCGAAGTAGATCGAGTCGCCGAGCTTGGTGAAGCTCTCGATACCCGAGCCGTGGTCGCACCAGAACTCGTCGAGCTCGTGCCCGAAGACCTTGGCGTAGCCCGCGGTCTGCGGCTGGAAGTAGGTCACCATGCCGGTGTCCGGGTTCTGCACCGAGAGGACGCCGTTGATGAACGTCTCCTCGTAGAAGTCGGCGTACTTCACGTCCTCGGTCACCTGGAACAGCGCCCGGGTGAGCTTGAGCATGTTGTAGATGTTGCAGCCCTCGGAGGTCGAGTTCTCGCCGTAGCCGGTGGTCTGGCCGTTCGTGGCGTACTCGTACAGGGTGCCGGGTGCGTGGAAGTGCTCGGACTGGCTGTTGCCGCCGTTGGCGTAGGTGTGGGTCTCGTCGACCATGCGCCAGAAGTTCTCGGCGGCACGGCGGTACATGTCGAGATCCGACTTCTCCGCGGCGGTGAGCGTGGCGTAGAGCGCCGGGTCGTCGGTGAAGACGCGGTAGCGCTTCAGCGCGCCGATCAGCTTCGGGATCGTGGTGTTCGCGTGCAGGCCGTTGAGGACGTCCTCGTTGTTCGCCAGCTTGCGGAACAGCGCCGTCTCGTCGAAGTACTCCGCCGCGCGCTTGTGCGCCGGGTCGTGCGTGGTCTCGTAGAGGCGGTAGAGCGCCTCGTTCATCCCGCCGTACTCGGTGTTGAGGAGCTGACCGGGGTTCGCCTGACGGCCCGCCCAGGCGGTGATCCAGCTGCCGAAGCCGCCGGCGACGGTGAGCGCCTTCTGCGAGACGGCGTCGGGCGCCTGGTCGTGGGCGTCGAGGAGGCCTGCGAGCACCTTGTGCAGGTTGTAGAAGGGGACGAGCAGGCCGTCGCCGCCCGAGGGGAGGTAGCGGGTCGGGAACGGCGAGACGTAGCCGGCGTTCGCGGGGTCCTTCAGCGCGTAGGCGTCCTGGACCTTCTTCAGACCGTCGACGGAAGCGGTGAGCTTCGCGAGCAGAGCCGCCTTGGTGGCCGCGTCCTCCTCGATCGCGTAGGCCTGCGAGAGCGCCGAGAGGTAGTGGCCGAAGAAGTGGCCCTGGAACCGGGTGCCGTTCTCGCGCTCCCAGCCCCCGTATCCGCCGCTGGTGGTCGGCGTGAGCCCGGCCTCGCGGTAGAAGGAGTAGAGGAACATCTCGGGGTCGAGGCTCAGCAGGTACTCGACGGTCTGCTGCTCCCCGTTCTCGAGGTAGGGGTCCTGCACGGAGACGTCGGACAGGCCGGCCTCCAGAAGGTAGTTCGACGTCTTCACTCCCCGGGGCTGCACCTGGAGAGTGTAGGTCTTCGTGACCGCGGTGCTGCCCCCGTAGGTGGCGGAGCCGGTGAGGACGACCTGCGTCGCGGAGCCGGTGGGCGGCGTGACCGCGGCCGTGCCTCCGCTGATCGCGACGGTCGCCGGGTCGGAGGAGGTCCAGCTGAGGGCGGACCCCTTCGCGCCGACGGTGGGCAGGGTGAAGCCGGTGCTGGTGCTCGCGGGCGGGGCGACCAGCTCGAGGTCGGCCCGTGCGATGCTCGCGGGGTCGAAGGAGGGGTTGCCGGCCTTCGTCAGGGCGACGACGTCGGTGGTGGTCGCGACGCCGTTGTAGAGCGCGTAGTCGTCGAGCAGGCCGCGCAGGTGCGCGCCGTTGTACTGGGGGCCGTTGAAGCCGAGGGTCTTCGTCGAGGTGCTCTCGGAGCCGAGGACGCCGGATGCGGAGGAGGACGGCGCGGTCTTGACGACGGCGGTCTGCTTCACCCCGTTGCGGTAGAAGGCGACGGCCTTGGTGCTCTTGTCGTACGTGGCGACCACGTGCGTCCACTCCCCCGCGGGGAAGAAGCCGGAGCGGGCGGTCTCGACGGCGACCTTGTAGGGCTGACCGCCGGACGGGCCGATCGAGAGGGCGAGCGGAGTGCCGTCGCCCTCGGAGGTGAGGTACCAGCCGTCGGAGTTGTAGGCGGTCTTGTTCCAGGTGAAGACCTGCTCACCGGTCATCGCGCTGGTCGGCTTGTACCAGAACGAGACGGTGAGGTCGGCGGGCTGCAGCGCCGCCGCAGTGCCGAGCGAGATCGCGTTCGATCCGGTGAACTCGAACGCCCGGCCGTTCAGGCCGGTGCCGTAGGAGGCGGTGCCCTTCTGCATCCCGAGGGCAGTACCACGACCGCTGGTGTCGGCGAGCGACCCGTCGAACGGGAGCTCGAGCACCTTCGCGGCGTCGAGCGAGGTGGTGGGGGCGGCCTGGGCCGTGGGGCCGACCGACAGGAGACCCGCCGTCAGCGCCATCACCGCCACGGTGGCCAGGGGGAGTCGTCGTCTCATTCGTGAGGCCTCTCGTCGTTGAGAAATCCGGCCCAGGGGGGCGGGCCGCCTCGAATGTTACCGTTAACAATAGTTTTCGGTGAGGTTTCGGTGAGAGGACTGACAGGGTCCTCGAGCGCTCAGCGGCGCCGGTCCAGAGCCGCCCGGAGGTACGGAGCGGTGCGGCTGCCCGCGGCCTCGGCGACCTCCTCCGGAGTGCCCGTCGCGACCACCGAGCCGCCGGCCCGGCCCGCCCCCGGGCCGAGGTCCACGACCCAGTCCGCGTCGGCGACGACGCGCATGTCGTGCTCGACGACGATCACCGTGTTGCCCGCGTCGACGAGGTGCTGCAGGTGCTCGAGCAGGCGGTCGGCGTCGGCGGGGTGCAGGCCCGACGTCGGCTCGTCGAGCAGGTAGAGCGTGTCCCCGCGCTGGGCGCGACGCAGCTCCGAGGCGAGCTTCACCCGCTGCGCCTCTCCCCCGGACAGCTCGGGCGCCGGCTGGCCGAGCGAGACGTAGCCGAGCCCCACGTCCACCAGAGCGTCGAGGTGGCGGGCGACCTCGCGGTCCTCGGCGAAGGCCTCGCGCGCGTCGGCGACGCTCAGCGCGAGGACGTCGGCGATCGTCCGGCCGCCGAGGGTGACCTCGAGGGTCTCGTCGTTGTACCGGGTGCCGCCGCACGCCGTGCAGGGCGCCTCGACGGTCGGGAGGAACAGCAGCTCCACCTCCACGGAGCCCTCGCCCTTGCAGACGGGGCAGCGCCCGCTGGGCAGGTTGAAGGAGAAGCGGCTCGCCGAGAAGCGGCGGCGCTTCGCCTCCGGGGTGGCCGCGAAGAGCGTCCGCACCCGGTCGAACAGACCCGTGTAGGTCGCGACGTTCGAGCGCGAGGTCCGGCCGATCGGGGTCTGGGTCACCTGCACCACCCGGCGCAGGCGGTCCGCGGGCCCGGACGCGGTGCCGCGGGTCGCCGCCGCGGCCGCGTCGAGCAGCGGGTCCGCCTCCCCGCCCTCCTCGGCCGGCGCGTCCTCGGCGACGTCGGCGCGGAGCGAGGCGCGCAGCAGATCGGGCAGCGCCTGGTTCACGAGCGTCGACTTGCCCGATCCGGAGACACCGGTGACCGCGGTGAGCACCCCGACCGGGAACGCGACGGAGAGGTCGTCGAGGGTGTGCCGCGAGACTCCGGCGAGCTCGATCCACTGCTCCGCGGTGCGGCGGGAGCGCAGCGGCGCCGGGTCGCCCTCGGGGAAGAGGTAGCGGCGGGTGACGGAGCCGCGGGCGCCCGGCAGGCCGTCGAGCGGGCCGGAGTAGACGACGGTGCCGCCCCCCGACCCCGCGCCCGGGCCGATGTCGACGATCCAGTCGGCCTCGCGGATGACGTCGAGGGAGTGCTCGACGAAGAAGACGGTGTTGCCGGTCGCCCGCAGGGTCCGCAGGATGCCGAGCAGCGCCTCCGTGTCGGCGGGGTGCAGGCCCGTGGACGGCTCGTCGAGCACGAAGACGACGCCGAAGAGGCGCGAGAGCACCTGCGTCGCGAGGCGCATCCGCTGGAGCTCCCCCGAGGAGAGCGTCGGCGTGGAGCGGTCGAGCGAGAGGTGGCCGAGGCCCAGGTCGACGATCGGCGCGAGGCGGGCGACGAGGTCCTCGACCAGCCGCTGCGCGGCCAGGCGGGTCTGCGGAGCGCCGTCGGCCGGGGTCCAGCCGGGCTCCAGCACGCGCCGCGCGACGACGACCAGCTCCTCGAGCGGGAGCGCTGACAGCTCGGTGATGTCGAGCCCCTCGAAGGTGACGGCGAGCGCGTCGGGCTTCAGCCTCCGGCCGCCGCACACCGGGCAGGCGACGCTGACGACGAACGAGGCCGCGCGCTCGCGCATCCGGGCGCTCTTCGAGCCGGCGAAGGTGTCGAGCACGTAGCGGCGCACCCCGAGGAACGTGCTCATGTAGCGCGGCTCGTCACCGGCGGCCACGGCCGCGCGCACCTCCGCGGGAGAGCGGTCGGTCCACACGGGAACCTGCGGGGAGTCAGGAGTGTGCAGGATCCAGTCGCGGTCCTCCGCGGGCAGGTCGCGCCACGGAGTGTCGATGTCGTGTCCGAGCGAGATCAGGCTGTCGCGCAGTTGCTTGCCGTGCCAGGCGGTCGGCCAGGCGGCGAGCGCCCCGTCGCGGATCGAGAGGGAGTCGTCCGGCACCATCAGCTCGTCGGGGACGTCGTAGACCCGGCCGATGCCGTGGCAGCTGGGGCACGCGCCCTGCACGGTGTTGGCCGAGAAGTCCTCTGCGAGCAGCATCGGCGCGCCCTCGGGGTAGGCGCCGATGCGCGAGAACACCATCCGCACCACGCTCGAGAGCGTCGTCGCACTGCCGACCGTGGAGCGGGCCGAGCCTCCGGAGCGCCGCTGCGGGAGGGCGACGGCCGGCGGCAGGCCCTCGATCGAGTCGACGTCCGGCACGCCGACCTGGTCGATCAGCCGCCGCGCGTAGGGGGCGACCGACTCGAAGTAGCGGCGCTGCGCCTCCGCGTAGAGCGTGCCGAAGGCGAGCGAGCTCTTGCCCGATCCGGAGACCCCCGTGAAGGCGACGAGGGCGTCGCGCGGCACGTCGACGTCGATGCTCCGGAGGTTGTTCTCGCGGGCGCCGCGCACGCGGACGTGGTCGAGGGGGTCGGTGGTTCCAGGCGCGCTCATCCGTACAGCCTGCCGTGCCGGGATGTGGGGCGGCCGCCGCGGAGCTCCGAGGCGCTCGACGCCGAGACGGCCCGCTCCCGGCCGAGGCACCACAGTGGGGCGGTGTCTCGGCGGGGGCGGGCCGTCTCGGCGTCAGCGGCGCGCGTGCGTCAGCAGGTGCGCGCCGGGTAGGCCGCGGTCAGGGCGCCCGCGGTGAGCGAGGCGGCCGGGACCGAGGCCTGACGGGTGGTGAAGGCGGCCGAGGCGCTGGCGCCGGGGGCGGCGGTCAGCGTCTGCGAGGCGCCGAACGGCGAGCGGATGACGACCGAGAGGGGCGTCGTGCCCGTGTTCTTCACCACTCCGGTGAGGACGACCTTGCCCGCGACGCAGCGGGTGGACGCGGTGAGCGTCGAGGTCGGTGCCGTCACCACCACGGTCGCGGTGACCGTGACGGCCGTGGAGCTCGAGAGCCGACGGTCGGCGGCGTTGTAGGCCGTCGATCCGTTCGCGCCCACCCACTGGTTGTCGTTCGCACCGATCGTGCGGACGACTCCGGTGACGGAGTAGCGGCCGGGCGCCGTCGCCACCGCGGAGGTGTTCCAGGTGACCGGCTGCGAGGCGGTGCCCCGGTTGTAGGCGAGCACGACGTCGGCGCGGGCGGGCAGAGCCGCCGCGGCGTCGGTGCCGGAGGCGACCGTCACCTCGCCGAGGTCCGAGCGGACCGCGGAGGCGGCGTCGGCCGAGCGGACCTCGGCGTACTGCCCCGCGGTCAGCGAGACGATGCCGCCGTGCTTGGTCGACGAGGCGAGCGAGAAGCCCGGGTCGGTGAGCTGGGTCCAGCCCGTGTCGAGGTCGTTCGTCACCATCGGCTTGTAGCCGGTCGCGGGGATCACGTCGACGTACAGGTACCAGGTGTCCTCGCCGTGGTCCTTGAACACCGCGGGGCCCTCGACCCCACCGGGGTTGCCGCCGGACCACACCGCGCCGATGCGCGACTGGATCTGCGTCCACGAGGTCGTCGGCAGCCACCAGGTCGCCGAGGTGGTCGACTCCATGTAGATGCCCTTGCCGGTGCCGTTGTCCTTCGAGATCCGGTAGGTCGTGCCGGAGTCCTGGATCAGCGTGGTGTCGATCGTGTCGGCCCCGGTGTCGATGAAGGTGCCGCCGTACGAGTAGGTGGCCTGCGTGAAGTCCGTGGTCGCTCCCCAGAGCACGCGGGAGGATCCGGTGCCCGGCGTGTGCGCCGCGGTCGGGTAGACCGTCGAGGACCAGTAGACGACGAACGCGCCCTTGCCGGGTCCCGCGTAGTCCGGCACCCACGTGGCCTCGGGAGCCCACATCATGCCGGCCTCGAGCTTCTTCGTCCCCGCGGCGTCGAGCGCCACGTCGAACTGGCGGACGTCGCTCCACGACACGAGGTCGCTCGACTCCCAGACGTTCATCTTCGTGCTGCCCTTGGTGGTCCAGTAGCACCAGGTGTCGCAGGTGCTGGGGCCCCGGTCGCCGCCGAAGACGCGGAGGTCCGTGGCGATGATGTAGTACTTCTTCGTGTCGGGGTTGTAGGTCAGGTACGGGTCGCGGACACCGGTGGTGCCGAGGTCGGAGGCCAGGATCGGCTTCGCGCCGTTGAGCGGGTCCCACTTCTCCGGGTCGTCGCCGCGGGAGACGTCGAGGTAGATCTTCTCGGCGTAGCCCTGGGAGTCCTCGACGAAGTGGACCATCATGTAGCCGTAGGGGGTGTCGACGCCGACCTGCGGCTCGACCGTCACGGCGATCGAGCGGGTCTGCACGATTCCGCGGATCGACGCCGTCGCGGTGAGCGTCGAGGCGCGCGCGGCCTGGCCCACGGCGGGGCGGTCGGCGCTGAGGGTGCGGCCGTCGGCCGAGACGCGCAGGGTCGGGTCGCTGGAGGACCAGGTCACCGCTCCCCCGTAGTCGGGCAGGTTCGTGGTCGAGTCGTCGACGGTGAGCGGGGCGACCCCGGCCAGCACGGCGGCGGCGATCGGGGAGAACGTGGAGGCGTGAGGCTTCGCGTCGACGCTCGACACGGCCACCACCTCCGCCCCGGTGAGCGCGCGGTCGTAGACGCGGAACGCCGAGACCTCGCCCGTGTAGAACGGGTCGGGGTACGGTGCTCGGCCGATCGTGTTCAGCGACTGGTCCGCCACCGACGAGGGGCGCAGAGCGGTGGGCGCCGAGGCGACCTGGACGCCGTCGACGAAGAACGAGATCGTGCCGGCGCTGCCGTCGATCACCGAGGTGAGGCTGTACCAGCGGTCGGCGGTCAGGGCGGAGGCGCTGCGGGCGTTGTTCTCGCCGTTCCCTCCGCTGGTCGTGATCGCGGTGCGCACCCGGTCGCGGACGGACGCGAACCAGTACTGGTTCGTGCTGTCGCTGCCGATGTTCCACAGGAAGTGGAAGTTCGAGAGCATCGACGCGTCGGCGCGGGTCTCGATCGTGACGGTGGCCGACGAGCGACCGGTCAGCAGGTTCGCGGGCAGCTGCACCCAGGGGGCGGTGGTGCTGCTCTTGGGGCCGCCGGTGAGGCGGAGCGACGTGCCGGTCCAGAGCGCGTCGGTCGCGTTGCGGACGGTGGCGGCTCCCACGCCTCCGCTCACGGTGTTCGGGACCGTGCTGCCGGTGGTCTGCGTGAACCGGTAGTCGGCGAGGAGGCCCTGCTGCGGGATCACGGCATCGGCCGCCTGCGCGGCCGGAGCCGGGGCGACGAGGCCCGAGAGCAGCACTGCTCCGAGGCCGAGCGCGGCGAGCGCTGCGCGCAGCGGCGCTCGCCGCGCGGGTGTGGTGGTGGGGGGCATGGTGCTCCTTCGGTGGAGTGGTGCGGTTCGGGGAGGGGGAGAGGATCTCGGGGTGCCGAGCCCTGCTCGGTCGAGCAGCGCCGTCAGGGGCGTGTCGGAACCTGTGTGCGGAGCACGAGGGGCTCGATACGCCGCTGGGCGGCTGCTCGACAGGCAGGGAGGGGCAGCCGCTCGACCGGCACGAGGGATCAGCCGCCGGGGTTCATGTCGGTGTACCCGGTGGTCGGGGCGGTGGTGCCGAGTGCCGCGAGGGTGGGCGCCCTCCGCATCACGACGGGGTTGCCCGGGCTGTCGCGACCATGGAGCAGTCGCCGTCGTGGAACTCGATCGCGGGGTCGGCGGTGTCCGGCGCGATCGGGTCGGTGGAGGTCGGCTCGCCGAGGGCGACGGCCGGGGAGGCGGCGGTGTAGGGCAGCGGAGCCACCGCGGCGAGGAGGATCAGCAGCCCGGCCGTGTGGTGGCGCCGGAGCCCCGCGGATCGGGGGAGCTCGGCGTCGACGGGCGTCGATGCGGTCGTCATCGTGACTCCATCGTCAAGGGGCGGCGTGGGGCCCGGAGGCGCACCGTGAGCGGCGCGCCCCCGGGGGCTGGGGGGCTGCGGAGAGGCGCCGGAGGGCGCCAAGGGGAGAGGCCCGGTGGACCTCGGAGAAGAACTCGCCGTGACTCGCAGGATCCGGCGCGACCTCCACCTCGAGGCCTCCGACGCCGCCAGCTGCACGGTTTGTTCACGGTAACAGGGCGTCTGCGCAAACTCAACGGCCCCCGTGAGCGGGGGTGGCATCACTTCACGGCGCCTGCGGTCCGCGCGGTCGCTTTCGTCACGGAGGAAGGATCCGCGGCGCCCCGTGGAACGGCGCAGGCGACGTGGGCCGGATCGGACGTTCGTCGTGAGTCGTGATCAGCACCGCCGTCCCGAGCCGCCGCCCTCGGCCCTCCACCGTCGCTCGGGCCTCCGCCGCCGCTGTCAAGAGGGGAGAGACGGGCCGCGCCCCTCGCCTAGGGTGCCGGGATGCCCCGCACCCGGACGTCCCGCGCCGCCCTCGCCTGGCGGGAGGCGGTCACCGGCTCGCGCCTCATGCTCGCTCTCAAGACGGCGCTGGCGGTCGGCATCGCCTGGGCCGTCGCGCCGCTCGCTCCCGGAGTCGCGGAGCAGTACCCGTACTACGCGCCGCTCGGCGCCCTGGTCAGCATGTACCCGACCCTGATGGGCTCGGTCCGCACCGGACTGCAGACCCTGCTCGGCCTGGCGGCGGGGATCGGGCTCGCCGCCCTCGTGGTGGCCACCGTCGGCCCGACCTGGTGGACGATCCCGCTCGTCGTCGGGATCGGCGTGGTCCTCTCGGGGACGGGGTGGTTCGGCGCGGGCCGCGAGTACGTGCCGATGGCGGCCCTCTTCGTGCTGATCATCGGCGGGGCCGACGCCGAGGACTACTCCCTCGGCTACCTCGTGCAGATGGCGGTGGGCGTGGTGGTGGGGCTGCTGGTGAACGTGGTCGTCGCCCCTGGGCTCACCGTCGAGGCGGCGTCCGCCCGGGTCGACGCGTTCCAGCGCGAGCTCGCGGAGCACCTGCGCCAGCTGGCCGCCGCGCTCGAGGAGACGTGGCCGCCCGAGCACGAGGCGTGGGCGCGCAACGGCGAGGAGCTGGCCCGGACGGCGGAGGAGGTCCGCGCGGCCCTCGCGGACGCGGACGAGAGCCGCAAGGGCAACCCGCGCGCGCTGCTGCACCGGCGCGACTCCCGACCCGACCACCTCCGCCTCGAGACGCTCGACGCGATCCTCTTCCACGTCCGCGATCTGAGCGGCGCCCTCGCGGACACCATCTGGGAGCGGCCGGGCGCGCTCCCGTTCGATCCGGCCCTCGGCCCGCCGCTGAGCGAGGCCTGCCGGGCGGTCGCCGACGCGATCGACCGCGATGACGCCGGCTCCCCCGCCGCGCACCGGGCGATCGGGGGCGCGGCCCGCGCGATCCGGCACCTCGTGCAGGTCGTCGACGAGCGGACCGCCGCGACCTCCCGGACCCTCGGGCCCGGCGTCCTCGCGGCGATGCACCTCCGCCGCGTCCTGGTGCGCCTGCAGCACGACGGCGCGGAGCCGCAGGAGGAGTGAGGGCTGGCGCCTCCTGCCCCATACTGATATGGTGATGGGACATCAGGAGGACGGGGACGACGTGGAGCGGACGGTGACGACGACGAGCCTCCGTGGTCGCACGCCGGAGCGGGTGACCACGGAGGCTCGTCTGGCCGTCGGGCAGGCGCTACTCGCAGACGAAGAAGGCGACCTCCACGTAGCCCATCGTCTGCGAACGGGTGTCGACGTCGGAGTTCTCGACGGTCACGCCGGACGCGGCGAAGCTGCTGCCTCCTGCGCCCGTCGACGCGTTGGCCGCGTAGGAGCCGCCACCGCGCACCCACAGGGAGGTGCCGCCGCCGGCACCGCCGAAGTAGCCGCCGCCGCCACCACCGGACGCGTAGGTCACCTGGCGGCTCGCGTTCGTCCTGGCTGCGCCGGCACCGCCGTCGCGCCCGGAGCCCGGGCTGCCGAGAACCGTCTCGGTCACGTTCACCGTCGTCACACCGGGCTGCCCCGGCCCGGTCTGGCTTCCGCCAGTGCTCCGGGCCTGCTCGGTGGAGCCGGTGCTGCTGTCCGCGCGCGAGACGGCGCTCTCGTAGCCGGAGCCGCCGACGGGACCACCGGACCCCGCGTTCGGCCCGACGCGGGCGGACCGGGTGAAGTCGTTCGAGGTGAAGCCGGCTGCGCTACCGCCGCCGCCGCCCGCGATGACGAGCAGGGAGCCCGCGGCGGTGATCCCGCTGGCCCCGCCCCCTCCTCCGGAGCCGATGTAGCCCGGAGTGCCCGGAGCCCCGCCGTTGCCGAGCCCCCGGCCGCCGGCCTGGTTGCTGCCGCCCGAGCCCGCGGTGATGACGATCTCGGACGCTCCGCCGAGCGCGTCGACGGGGATGGTGCCCGTCACCCGCGCACCGGCGCTGGTGACGTCCGACCCGGTGCGGACGCCGCCGCCGTCTCCGCCGACCGCCGTGAAGCGGACCCACTGGGTTCCCGCGGGCACGGGGATCGTCCGGGCCGCGAGCGCGGTGGTCGAGGTGGCGTCGATGCGCTGCGCGTCCTGCAGGGCGCACTGGGGGGCGGTTGAGGCCGACGCCATCGGAGCGGCGATCGAGGCGGCCACAACAGGAATCGCCCATGCGGCGCCCTTCACCACGGTTCGGCGCTGGGTCAGACGATCGGGGGCGCCGGTCGGCGTGCTGGTGTCTTCGTTCTGCATCGGAGTCCTTCTGTCATCGTGCACCCCTGGGTATCGGGGGCAGAGTCGGGTGAGAGGCGCGGGAGGATGCCCGTGCCGCTCCGACAGAGTCGCCTGCTCCGCGACGGGGCACGCCGCTCGAGGCCGCTCTGGCGCGAACCTGCCCTGAGGCGGCGCGCCGCGCCTCCCGCGCCTCATCCTCAGCAGCTTCTCCGCACCGCCGACCAGTCGTGCACGACGTCGCAGATGCCCCGTCGGACTCGCCGATACGGACCCTCCGAGCGGGCGGCCCGACTCGCGAGCACCCTGGACCGAGCGGCCCGGAGAGCCCGCGACGGCCGAGCGCAGAACCCGACGTCAGTCCGTCGCCGGCCCGCGACGGCCGAACGGGCAGCCCGGCATCAGCCCAGCGCCAGCCCGGCGTCAGCCCGCGTCGGCGAGCAGCGCCTCGCGGTCGAGCCGCTTCGCGTAGCAGCGCGCGCTCGGCTCGTCGCCCCAGTAGCCGTAGCCCGCGATCGGGTCGTAGCCGGCGCTCGCGTAGAGCGCCATCGCCTCCGGCTGCTCCGTGCCGGTGACCAGTCGGAGCAGCTCCACGCCCTCGCGGGCCGCCAGCCGCTCGACGCCGGCGAGCAGCACACGGCTGAGCCCGCGGCCCCGCGCGGCGCTCACCACGAACATCCGCTTGATCTCGCCGATGCCGTCCTCGACCGCGAGCGCCACGGAGCCGACGAGCCCGCCGTCGACCTCGAGCAGCAGGGTCGGAGCGTCGGCGGGCGGACGCGGACCGGTGTCGTCGCCGCCGTAGCGGGCGAGGAGGTCGGCCTCCTGCAGGGCGAAGAGGTCCGTGGCGGCCGGGTCTCCGGCCGTGGTCTCGATCAGGCGGTGCACGGCACGATGCTACGGCGCGGCGGCGAGCCCCGCGGCGATCCCGGTCAGCTGCTCGAGCACGACCCGCACGGCCGAGCGCTCCAGCGTCTCGGGTCGGGCGAGGCAGTCGATGTGGCGGCCGAGCCCCGGGATCCCGAGCGGCCGCAGCACCACCTCCGGCGTGCGCCGCAGGTCGGTCGTGTACCGCGGCAGCAGCGCGACGCCGTCGCCCGCCGACACGACCGCCGCCGCGACCAGGAAGTCGTTGATCCGGTGCGGGATGCGCGCGTCGCCGCCCGCGAGGACCGCGATGGCGTCGATCGCCCGCTCCAGGGGGAAGCCCTCGTGCACCGCGACCCACTCCTCGTCGCGGAGGTCGGCGGGACGGACGACGTCCTTCGCGGCGAGCGGATGGTCGCGCCGCAGCGCGAGGTCGAGCGGCTCGAAGAGGAGGGGCGTGGAGCGCACGGTCCCGGGCCACTCGGCGCTGCCGGCGAGCCGGTGCGCGACGACCAGGTCGTGGTCCGCGGTCAGCCCGGCGAAGGCGCTCTGCGCCACGTCGAAGTCGGCGAGCGCGACACCCGGCAGACCCGGTGCGCGCAGCGCCTCCAGCAGCGGACCGAACATCGCCAGCCCCGCGCTGTGGAACGCGGCGACCGAGACCGTGCCGCTCGGCTCCCCCTCGAAGTCCGCGACCGCCCGGGCCGCGCGTTCGAGCGCCACCTCCACCTCGACCACGGCCGCCGCGAGAGCGCGGCCGGCGGGGGTCAGCGCGGTCCGGCGCCCGTCGCGGAAGGTCAGCGCCGTCGGGGTGCGGCGCTGCAGCGCGCTGATCTGCTGCGAGACGGAGGAGGGGGACACCCGCATCGCGGCGGCGACGGCGGCGATGCTCCCGCGCTCGCCGAGCTCCCGCAGAGCCCTGAGCTGTCCGAGTTCCATGAGTTCCAACTTACGCGTCGGCGAAGAAGATGCAGTCTTGTCCTGCGGGTCTCCGTGCCGCCACGATGAGCCGTGCGCGCTCTCTTCTCCCGCTTCCGGGTCGACCTCCTCCTGCTCGTGGTCGCCGCCTCCTGGGGCTCGACCTACTTCGCGGCGAAGGAGCTCGTCACCGACTCCAGCGTGATGGCGCTGCTCGGCTCGCGGATGACCCTCGCCGCGCTGTGCCTGGCCGTGATCGTCGCGGCGCGGCGGCACCGGATCACCGCGGCGGAGTGGCGGGTCGGCGTGACCATCGGGGCGCTGCTCGCGACGATCTTCGCGCTCGAGACCTACGGCATCGCCGGCACCTCCGCCACCAACGCGGGCCTCATCATCAGCCTGACGATCGTGATCACGCCGATCCTCGACTCCGCCGTCTCGAAGCGCCGGCTCCCGGGCCGCTTCCTGCTCGCATGCCTCGTGGCGGTCGTCGGAGTCGCGCTGCTCGCGGGCAACGGCGCCCTCCGCCCGCTCTCCCCCGGCGACCTGCTGATCCTCGGCGCCGCCGTCGTGCGGGCCGTGCACGTCACGTCGATGCACCGCCTCTCGGCGCGGGCGCCGATGGACTCCCTCCGCCTGACCACGGTGCAGCTCGGCACCTGCGCCGTCGTCTTCAGCGCCGCGTCGCTCGTCGTCGGCGTGCCGATCCCCGAGTACGTCGCGGGGCTCGACCCCGTGGGCGCCGGCCTGTTCCTCTACCTCGTCCTGGTCTGCACCGTCTTCGGCTTCCTCGTGCAGACGTGGGCGGTCCGCCGCACCTCGCCCTCCCGCGTCAGCCTGCTGCTGGGCACCGAGCCGGTGTGGGCCGCGGTCGTCGGAGTCGCGCTCGCCCGCGATCCGATCGCGCCGGTCGGCTTCCTCGGCATCGCGCTGATCCTCGTGGGCACGGCCTGGGGCCGCTCCCTCGAGCAGCGGACGGCGCCCGACGTGCCGACCGCGGCGGCCGCTCCGGAGGCGCTGCTCGCCCCCGAGCCGGAGGACGAGCAACGGCGTCCCGTCGAGCGGTAGCCGGGTCAAGGGACTCGCGTGCGGCGTCCCGATGTGGGGGAATCGGGTCGGGAGGCGTCCGCCGCGGGCGCCGCCGGAGGAGGATCCATGTCGCTCAGCGTGCTGTTCATCGGCGGGACGGGCATCATCAGCGCCGCCTGCGTCCGCGAGGCGCTGCGGCTCGGCCACGACGTGACCGTGCTGAACCGGGGGCGGACGTCGCTCCGCCCGCTGCCCGAGGGCGTCCGCGAGGTGCAGGCCGACGGCCGCGACCGCGACTCCGTCACCGCCGCCCTCGGCGACCGGAGCTTCGACGCCGTGATCGACTTCGTCGCCTTCACGCCCGAGCACGTGCAGCAGGACATCGACCTGTTCGCCGGCCGCACGGGCCAGTACGTCTTCATCAGCTCGGCCTCGGCCTACCAGAAGCCGCCGCGCAGCCTCCCGGTCACCGAGTCGACTCCGCTCCGGAACCCCTACTGGCAGTACTCCCGCGACAAGATCGCGTGCGAGGACCTGCTCGTGGCCGAGTACCGCACGAGCGGCTTCCCGGTCACGATCGTCCGCCCCTCGCACACCTACGACCGGATTGCGCTGCCCGTCGACGGAGGCTGGACCGTCGTCGACCGGATGCGGCGCGGCCAAGAGGTGGTCGTCCTCGGCGACGGCACCTCGCTCTGGACGCTCACGCACGCCGACGACGTCGCCGTCGGCCTGGTCGGGCTTCTCGGCGCCTCCGCCGCGATCGGCGAGGCCTTCCACATCACCGGCGACGAGACCCCGACCTGGGACGAGATCCACCACGACCTCGCCGCTGCGGCCGGAGTCGAGCCGCGCCTCGTGCACGTCGCCTCCGACGCGATCGCCGCGGCCGACCCCGAGCTCGGTGCCGGGATCATCGGCGACAAGGCGCACTCGATGGTGTTCGACAACGCGAAGATCCGCCGCCTCGTCCCGGCCTACTCCCCCTCGGTGCGCTTCAGCGACGGCGCCCGCGAGATCGTGGAGTGGTACGACGCCGACGAGTCGCGCCGCGTGGTCGACGAGCGGATGAACGGCCTGTTCGACGCGCTGATCGAGCGGTACCGGCCGCGCCCGCTGTGAGGGTCGGGCGGGGGGTGCGCGAGTCCGCCGACTCCGCCCCTCCCGCCGCTGCGCCCCGCTCCGCTCCTCCGCCCGCGCCGGCGCCCCCGCTCAGCCGATCGGCTCGAGCCGCACCAGGAACCCGCCCGGCACTCCCGGCTGCAGCTCCTGGTACTCGGACGGCACGCGGTAGGCGCCCTCGCCGACCGCGGTCACGGTGAAGGCGACGTCCGTGCGCGTCCCCGCGAGGAAGACGGTGTAGACGTCGGTGCCGTCCTCGGCGGTGCGCTTCCCGGCCGCCGCGCCGACCCAGCGGTGCCCGCCCGGATCGGCCGTCGCCGTCTCCCCGAGGGTCGCGTCGATCGCGGCCGGGTCGACGCCCACGGTGCGGATCCCGTCCTGGCACTCGCGCCAGACGCCCGTGAATCCCGGATCGGGGTCGGAGTAGCAGAACATCATCGACCCGTCGGGCGCGACGTGCAGGTCGCCGTAACCGCCGACCACCGGCCCGGAGACGGGGGCTGTCGTGGGCCCGGTCGTCGGCTCGGGGTCGGCCGGCGCGGTGCACCCGGCGAGCGCGAGGACGAGCACCGCCACCGCTCCCGCTCGCCACCTCATGTGCGCAACCTACTGGAGCCGCGCCCCCGCCCGTCCGTGTGCCGGGCCGGGAGTCCGCCGGGAGGCGGCCCGCCCTCAGACCAGCCGGCGGCCGCTGAAGCGGTCGACGGGGGCGTCGTGGCGCATCGCCCGCTCGTACATCCGCCGGAACGGCTCGGTGAGCAGGCCGTTCGTGCGGTCCAGCGAGTCCTGCCAGGCCACGATCTCCCCCAGCTGCGCGGCGAGATCCGCGCGGAGGGCCGCCTCGTCGACGGTGGTCGAGACGCCCTTCGAGACGACGATCCGGCCCGCGACGATCACGGTGTCGATCGACGAGCCGTTCTCGGAGTAGACGAGCTGGTTCTCGAGCCGCTGGCGCGGGGTGAAGTTCAGCGTCTCGAGGTCGTAGACGACGAGGTCGGCCTGCTTGCCGACCTCGATGCTGCCGGTGACGCCGTCGAGCACGGCGCTGCGCGCGCCTCCGATCGTTCCGGCCGTGAGCACCTCGGACACGGTCGGCCAGGTGGCGATGTCCGGATCCGTGACCTTGTGCAGGAGCGCCGCGGCCTTCACGACGTCGAGCATGCGCGGCGAGTCGCTGCTCGAGCAGCCGTCGGTGCCGAGGCCGAGGTTCACGCCCGCGTCGTGCAGCGCGCGCCACGGGGCGATGCCCGAGCCGAGCTTGAGGTTCGAGATCGGGTTGTGCGAGACGGACGTGCCGGCGGCGGCGATCCGCTCCATGTCGGAGTCGGTGAGCCAGATCCCGTGGGCGAAGGTCGTGTTCGGCGAGAGCGCGCCGATCCGCTCCATGTACTCGACCAGGGTCGAGCCGTAGGACAGCTCCCCGGTCACCAGCTGCGTCTTCGTCTCGAGGACGTGGATATGGCACTCCGCCCCGTGCTCGAGCGCCAGCTCGGTCGCCCCCACGAGCAGCTCGGGCCCGCAGCGCTGAGGAGCGGACGGCGCGACCATGTAGCGCAGCCGACCGCCTCCCCTCCCGTGCTGGGTCGCGAACGCCTCGCGGCTGAAGGCGAGGTAGCCCTCCGTCGTCGGGCGCGACGCCGACCGCGCCTGGTCGAGGATCTCCGCGGGCACGTACTCCTCGAGGAACGGCATCGTCTCGTGGAAGGGCCTGCTGATCACGTGGCCCGAGATGTTGGCGCGGACTCCGATCTCGTCGTACGCGTCGAAGACCGCGGCGAGCTGCTCCGCGTCCTGGTCCGGGTTCTCGAGCACGTCGTCGACCAGGGTCGTGACCCCGGCCTTCAGCGCTTCGAGGGCGAAGAGCGACGAGCGCAGCCGCACCAGATCCGGAGCGACGCGGCTGTTCCCGAGGATCGGGTACGACAGCAGCATCCACAGCTCGAGCGGCAGGTTGTCGTAGCGGCCCTTGTAGAGGTACTCCCACGAGTGGGTGTGGGCGTTGATGAAGCCGGGGACGACCAGGCGGTCGCGCCCGTCGATCACCTCGTCGCCCGGCTCGGGGACGAGGCCCGGGCCGATCGCGACGATCAGCTCGTCGACGATGCGGATGCTCGCCGTGATCGGGACGGCGCCCGAGACCGGGTCCATGGTGATCACGGCGGCGTCGGAGAGGAAGAGGGGCATGGCGGTTCCGTTCGTGGTGCGGGGTGGGACGGGGCGGGCCGACTCGCGAGGGGGCCGGCCCGCGGAGGGGCTCGGGCTCAGCCGCGGACGGGCTCGGGCTCCGCGGCGACCGGCGCGGCCGACTCCCGGCGCTCGACCCAGGCGGGAGCGTCCCGGCCGAGCAGGAGGTAGGCGATGCCGGCCGAGACTCCGCCCGCGAGCCACGAGACGTCGACGCCGCCGAGGGCGGTCGCGGCCGGACCCTGCAGGGCGGGCACCGAGCCGTTCATGAACAGCCAGGTCAGGGTCGCGCCGATCGCGAAGGAGAGCAGCGCCCGCCAGCGGACGTCCGGCAGCAGCGGCGAGCCGACGGGGGCGAACAGGTGCCCGAAGGAGCGGACGCGCGGCTCGAACACGGTGTAGTGCACCAGCACGATCGCACCCCACGGGGCGACCCAGCCGACGAGGCCGACCAGCCACGCGTCGAGCGTGGTGGCGAGGTCGTCCTGGAAGACGAAGAACACCGCGGCCGCGAAGGCCAGGACGCCGACGATGAGGCTGAGCGCGCGGCGCCCGAGCCGGATGTCGAGGGCCTGGGTCGCCATGCCGAACGAGTAGATGTTGAGGACGTTGGTCGCGATCGGACCGTGCACCACCAGGAGCAGCACGGGGATCGCGAGGGCGCCGAAGTTCTCGACGATCAGCTCCCCGGGATCCACGGAGCCGTTCTTCGTCGCGAGGGTCGCGCCGAGGACGCCGAGCCAGACCACCGGGATGAACTGGCCGAGGACGCTGGCGAGGTAGAGCCCCCGCTTCGAGGAGCGGGGTCCGACGAAGCGGGAGTAGTCGCCGGCGTAGGCGAGCCAGGTGAGGCCCCAGCCGATGCCGATGGCGGTCATCACGATGGACATGGCCGCGATGCGGTCGCCTCCGGTGAGCGCGCCCTCCGCGGGGCCGGCGTAGGACCAGTCGATGTCGAGGAAGAACCAGGCGACGACCGACATGATCGCCAGCACCAGGAGGGTCGGCGGCACGGTCCAGCGCTCGAAGGCGGCGATCGCGCGGTAGCCGAGGAAGGAGATCGCGACCTGCACCGCCATGATCACCGCGGCCACCGCGATCTTCCAGCCGACGTTCGCCTGCTCCGGGTCGACGACGCCGACGGAGCCGAGGAGCGCGATGACCAGGTCGAGGACGATCCAGGTGTTGATGGCGCACCAGCCGATCACGACCACGGCCTGGATCGCGGCCGGGACGTAGTTGCCGCGCCGGCCGAAGATCGCCCGTCCCACGAGCATCCCGGTCGCCCCCGTCCGCTGGCCGAGGAGGACGAAGAAGCCGAACACCGCCATCCCGACGACGTTGCCGAGCACGAGGACGGTGACGGTGTCCGCCAGGCCGAGGCCCATGTTCACGCCGAGGGCGCCGAGCACCCAGTTGATGGGGGCGATGTTGGCGCCGGCCCAGATCCAGAACTGCCCGTCGAGCCGGGCGGTGCGCCGGGAGTCGGGCAGGGGACTCAGCGCGTCCTCGGCGTCGGCGGTGCCGTGCAGGGTGTCGGTGCTCATGGCGGATCCTCTCGGGGAGGGGGATGAAGGGGAGGGCGGGGCGCCCGGTGAGGCTCCACTCTCGTGCGGACCCGTTTCGGGCGGCGCGTCCGCGTGTAAATTCGCCGTGACGCGAGAGGACGTTCTGTATGGCCTACCTGCTGTCGGACGCGATGCGGGATCCGCGCCTCGCCGCCATGCTCCCGGTGGTGGCCGCCGGGCACGCGGCCGCCGAGCGCGCCGTGATCCGCTGGGCCCACACGAGCGAGCAGCTCGACATCGCGCCCCTCCTCCTCGGAGGCGAGCTGCTCCTGATGGAGGGCGCGCTCCTCTCGACCGACCAGGACCCGGCGGAGTGCCGCGAGTACGTGCGGTCTCTGGTGGATGCGGGAGTCGGCGCCCTCGCTCTCGAGCTCTCGCCGCGCCTGCCCGCGGTGCCGCCGCCGATCGTCGCGGCGGCCGACGAGCTCGGCCTCCCCGTGCTCGCCCTGCCCCGGCGCGTCCCCTTCGTGCAGGTCTGCGAGAGCATCAACACCCACCTCACCGAGCAGAAGTTCCGGAGCATCCGACTGGCGGACAGAGTGTCCGGTCTGCTGGCCGACGCAGCCTCCGGGGACGCGGGCGTCGACGAGCTCCTGCAGGTCGTCGCCTCCGCGACGGGCGCCTCCGCCTCGCTCGTCTCGCTCACGGGCGACGAGATCGCCCGCGCCTCGCCCGGGCCGGGCGTCGACACGGAGCCGACGGCCGGGACGTTCTCGAACGTGCTGCACGCGGGCGACTCCCTCCTGGGCACCCTGCATCTGCGGGCCCACGCCGACGCCGACCTCCACGCCGTCGCCGTCGCGCTCGACCGGGCGCCGGACGTCCTCGCGATCGCCGTGCTCCGGCACCGCCCGCCGTCGGTCACCGAGCGGCTGACCGCCCAGCTCTTCGCGATCGCATCTGTCGAGCGCGCGGACCCGGCGGCCGACCTCCAGATCGACGCCTTCCTCGGCCGCCTCGGCGCCGGATCCCGGGAGCGCTACCTCGGCGTCCGGGCCGACACCGGTCACGACGACCGGCGGCTCCGCGCTCTGCTCCGCCTCCTGACGGGCGCGGGAGCGGATCCCGGCCCGGTGCTCTGCGTGGTCGGCTCCGAGCTGCTGGCGCTGCTGCCGTTCGCCACCGCCGCCGCGATGGAGGAGGGCCGGACGGAGCTCCTGCGCCTCGGCGCCGCCCTCGACTCGGACGCTCTGCTCTGCGTCGGAAGCGGGCTCGGCGGGCAGGAGCGGGTGCCCCGGGAGCTGGCGGAGGTGCGCGGCGCGCTCGAGTGGGCGCCCGCAGGCGGAGTCGTCGACTCGCGCCAGTACCGCCTGGAGCGGTTCGCGAGCTCCCTGCAGGACGATCCGGAGGCGGACGGCCTCGTCGAGGAGGTGCTCGGGCCCCTGCGCGCCCAGCGCGGCGAGCTGCTCGCCACCCTCGAGACCTTCGCGTCGCTGTGGGGGAGCAAGACGGCGACGGCGTCCGCGCTCGGCATCGGCCGGCAGACCCTCTACGACCGGCTCGCGCGGATCGAGGAGCTGATCGGCCCGCTCGACTCGTCGCCGGCCCGCGCCCGGGTCGTCATGACCGCCGTCTTCCTGCACCGGGCGCGCGCGGCGCTCCCGGCGGGCTCGCCGCCGGTCGGGCGGACGTTCCCGCCTCCCGCCGAACGCTGACGCGGCCGGACGGGATCGACCGGCTCAGGCGGGCAGCAGCTCCGCGACGAGCGCCTGCACGCGGGCCCTGATGTCGTCGCGGATCGAGCGGACCTCCTCGAGCGGTCGGCCCTTCGGGTCGGCGAGGTCCCAGTCCTCGTAGCGCTTACCGGGGAAGACGGGGCAGACGTCGCCGCAGCCCATCGTGATCACGACGTCGGAGGCCTGGACCTGCTCGGTGGTCATCAGCTGCGGGACGGCCTGCGAGATGTCGATGCCCTCCTCCGCCATCGCCTCGATCGCGATCGGGTTGATGCTGTCGCCGGGCTCGGAGCCGCCGGAGCGGACCTCGACGGCGCCGCCGGAGAGGGCGCGGAGGTAGCCGGCGGCCATCTGCGAGCGGCCGGCGTTGTGGATGCAGACGAAGAGGACGGTGGGGGCGGCCATCGGGGCTCCTGGTGTCGAGGGGCGGTGCTCGGAGGAGCACGGGGCGAGGGTAGCGCGCCCGGGCGAACGGCTCGCGCGCCTGCGGAGCCGGAGGAGACTCCGACGGCCGGGTCGGGAATATACCCCCCGGGGGTATGTTGCACCCCCCTGGACCGAACCGGAGGAGACACCATGACCGACCACGCCCACCACCACCCGACCACCTGGCGCGCCGCCGCCCTCGCGACCCTGCACTGCCTGACCGGCTGCGCGATCGGCGAGGTCCTCGGCATGGTGATCGGCTCCGCCCTGGGGCTGCCCGCCCTGACGACGGTCGCCCTCTCGATCGTCCTCGCGTTCGTGTTCGGCTACGCGCTCACGCTGCGGGGCGTGCTCCGCTCCGGAGTGACGTGGCGCGCCGCCGTCGGCATCGCCCTGGCGGCCGACACCGTCTCGATCGCCGTGATGGAGGTCGTCGACAACACAGTGGTGCTCGCGATCCCCGGAGCGATGGACGCGGGGCTCTCGTCCGGCCTCTTCTGGGGCTCGCTCGCCGGCGCCCTGGCCCTGGCCTTCGTCGTCACGACCCCGGTGAACCGCCTGCTCATCTCCCGCGGCCGCGGCCACGCGGTCGTCCACGGCCTGCACGGCTGAGCCGCGCGGGCCTCGACAGGGCGCCTGCGGCGGCTGCTCGACCAGCAGGAGGCGCGTGCCGATCGAGCCGCCCGGGCCGCGGGCGCCGCGAGATCCCGCCGGGCGTCAGCCCTGCAGGCGGCGGTAGTGGCGGTTGCGGACCGAGAGGATCGCGCCTCCGATCACCGCCGCGAGGAACGAGCCGGCCAGGACGCCGACCTTCACGTGGTCGTCGGACTCGCTGCCCGCGCCGAACGAGAGCTCGCCGACGAGCAGCGACACCGTGAATCCGATGCCGGCCACGAACGCCATGCCGATCACGTCCACCCAGCGCAGCGACGGATCCAGGCCGATGCCGCGGAACCGGGTCAGGAGGAAGGTGCTCCCGGCGATGCCGAGCGGCTTGCCGAGCACGAGGCCCGCGATGATGCCCACGGCGATCGAGTCCTGGAACGAGTCGACCAGGCCCGCGACTCCGCCGACCGTCACTCCGGCCGAGAAGAACGCGAAGACCGGCACCGCGACCGCGGTCGAGAGGACGCTCCAGCGATCGGCGAAGTGCGCGGCGAGGCCGTCGTAGACCGGGCGCCCCTCCGCATCCGACCCCACCTGCACCCGGGCGCGCTTCGTCGCGACGACCGGCACGGTGAAGCCGAGCAGCACGCCCGCGACCGTGGCGTGGATGCCCGAGGCGTGCACGAGCGCCCACGTCGCCACTCCGAGCGGGATCAGCACCCACCAGGCGCGCACGCCGCGCTGCACGCAGACCGCGAAGACCGCCAGCGGCACCAGCGCGAGCAGGAGCATCAGCACGTCGATGCCGGCGGTGTAGAAGACGGCGATGATCGTGATCGCGATGAGATCGTCCACCACGGCGAGCGTGAGGAGGAACGTCCGCAGCGCCGGCGGGAGGAAGCGGCCGACCACGGCGATCACCGCGACGGCGAAGGCGATGTCGGTGGCGGCGGGGATCGCCCAGCCGTCCAGCGCGGCTCCTCCGCGGGGCAGGTTCACCGCGGTGAAGATCAGGGCGGGGACGGCCACGCCGCCGACGGCCGCGACGATCGGCACGAGCGCCGTCTTCGGGTCGCGGAGCTTGCCGGCGACGAACTCCTCCTTGAGTTCGAGCCCGACGACGAAGAAGAAGATCGCGAGCAGGCCGTCGGCCGCCCACGACCCGACGCTCAGCTCGAGGTGCAGGGCCTCGGGGCCGAAGCGGAAGTCGCGGACCGCGCTGTAGAGCGCGGACGCGGGGCTGTTGGCGACGATCAGGGCGAGGAGGGTCGCGGTGAGCAGGAACGCTCCGCCGACCGTGTCCTTCTGGAGGGTCTGGCGGAGTCCCCGCCAGATCGAGTGGGGGGCCTGATCGGCGGGCAGGGGCTCGTGCGGCATGAGGGGTTCCGTCCGGAGGGGTGGGTGAGCGCGGGGACGCGGCCGCGGGCTCCGGAGGAGGGGCGGTCGCGGGTCAGCCGCGCGGCGGCGGGCAGCCGGCGATCTCGCCGTGCGCGTTCGTCCCCCACGAGCTGAGCCATCCGTTCGTGCCCGAGGCGCGCTTGGTCAGCAGCTGCCGGGTGGGGTACGCCGCGGCGGCGCGCGCGCGGGCGCGGCTCAGCGGAGGGAGGGTCAGGGGCACCGCACCAGGGTACCGGTGGCACCCGCGAGGGGGCCGGGTGTGCACGAGCGCTCGGAGGAGGAGCCGCCTCTCCCGCTGCCGAGCCTCCCCGCCCCCTCCACTCAGGGGACCTCGTGCCCCGGGCCCGGCTGCCCGCCGAGCAGCGGGCGCAGCGCGGTCGCGACGGCGTCGGCGCGCTCCTCGCCGCCGAACCACGCGTTGCCGGCCCGCACGAGCGGGTAGGCGGCCGCGAGGAGGTCGCGCCCCGCCGGGGTCAGGGCGATCCGGGAGTGACGGCCGCGGCCGCGCTCGGCGCCCCGGTCGAGCAGGCCCCGCTCCGCCAGCCCGGCGACCAGGGCCGTCATGCTCTGCGGGCGGACGCCGACGGCGCGGGCGAGGTCGGCCTGCGTCAGCCCGTCGGCCGCCGAGAGCTGCGCCAGCACGCCGAACTCGACCGGGCTGAGCCCGACCGGCGCGAGCGCGTCGCCGACCCGCCTCGCCAGGTCGCGGGCGGCGCGGATGACCGTCCAGGCGGCGATCGCGTCGACGTCGTCGCGGGTCAGGGAGAACTCCGAGGACATGGACCGAGCGTAGCGGCGTAGTCTTCGAGTATCAGTTAGTTGATACCTAGGAGGAATCATGAGCGACGTGATCGCGATCACCGGAGTCACCGGCGACGTCGGCGGCAAGACATTCGAGCGGCTCGTGGCGGCCGGCGCGCCCGTCCGCGCGATCGTCCGTCGGCCCGAGCAGGCGGCGGCCCTCGCGGCCCGCGGCCTCGACGCGCGGATCGCCGATCTCGGCGACGGGGCCGCACTGACCGCCGCCCTCCGGGGCGCCGACCAGCTCTTCCTGGTCACCGCCGCCACCCCGCGCCAGGCCGAGCACGGCGCCACCGCCGTCCGTGCCGCCCAGGAGGCGGGCGTCCGCGCGCTCGTGCAGCTCTCCGGCGGCGACGCGGCCGAGCACTCGCCGCTCCCCTGGGGCCGCGCGATCTGGCGGACCGACGAGCGGGTGCGCGCCTCCGGGCTGCCCGCGACGATCCTCCACGCCTCGGGCTTCCTGACGAACCTCGAGCCCTCGGCGCCCGCGATCTCGCGCGGCCTGCTCCCGCAGACGATGGGGCGCGGCGTCATCCCGTGGATCGACACCGCCGACATCGCCCGGGTCGCCGCGCACGTCCTCGAGGCGGGAGGGCACACCGGCGCCGAGCCCGTCCTCACCGGACCGGCTCTGCTCGACGGGCCCGGCGCCGCCCGCGAGCTGACCGCGGGGCTCGGCCGTCGCGTCCGCTACCTGCACCTGCCCAGCCGCGTGTTCGCCGCTGTCCTGCGCCTCACCGGCATGTCCGCGTGGCAGGCGGAGGGGCTCCGCCGGCAGTTCGGAGTCGTCGCCCGCCGCGGCCTGGACGGCGTCGACGTGCTCACCGACGAGGTCGAGCGGATCACGGGGACGCCGGCCCGCTCGACGGCCGACTGGGCGCGGTCCCGCCGCTCCGTGCTCCTCGGACGGGAGCAGCCGCGACCCCTGCACGCTCCACCCGGCACCGGTACCCCTACCCGTGGATCCGCCGCAGGCGCATCGTAGGGCTATGAAGCAGATCCAGTACGCCGGCGCGACCTTCCAGGTGGGGGACGCGGTCGCCGACGCGCTCGTCTCCTACGCCTCCGGGCTCGCCGCCCACGGCCGCACCGACAGTGTCGAGCTCCCTGTGCTCGGCGGCGACGGCCACGCGACGGTCGTGACGCTGCTGCTCAACTCCGCGACGAGCCTCTTCGTCTCCGGCGCCGCAGGCCTCCTGCCCGGGCTCGACGAGAAGGCGGTCGCCGCCGACCTCCGCCAGCGGACGCAGTGGCTGGACGCGGTCCCGGCGGTCACCGCCGTGGAGCCGAGCGCTCCGGAGGACCTGATCTGGCTCGAGTTCCCGGAGGTCGCGGCCCTGATGGACCCCGAGACCGGCGCCCACTCCCCCGCGACGCTCCACCTCGTCGAGCACTCGCCGCGGCGCGACTCCCTCGTCTTCACCGTCGTCTACGTCAGCACCCTCGACCGCGACCTGGGCTCGGGGGAGATCCGCCGGCTGCTCGAGACCTGCCGCCGCAACAACGTCGAGCACGGCGTCTCGGGGATGCTCGTCTTCCGCGGCCGCCGCGTGATGCAGCTGCTCGAGGGCGAGGAGTCCGACGTGCGCTCGCTCTACGCGCGGATCCTCGCCGACCCGCGGCACGAGGGAGTGGTCACCGTCTGGACCAGCGTGCACGAGCAGCGCCGCTTCCCGGACTGGTCGATGGGCTTCGACGAGCTCGACCTGCCCGTCGAGCGGCCCGCCTCCTGGCCCGAGCCGGACCTCCCCGAGCAGTCGATCGACGCCGTGGCGGACGACTACCTCCGCCGCCGGTCGGAGGCGCTGCGGAGCGCGCTGGTGAGCAGCGACCCCCTCGTCGCGAGCCTCGCCGTCATCCTGCACGGGCACCGCCCCGAGCGCGTCCTCGAGGGCGGCGCCGGAGTGCGGCTGCGCTGCGCCGAGTGCCGCGCCTTCGACGCCCACGACGGGTACGACTCCTACCCCTGCGCGACCGCGAGGACCGCGATCCAGGCGCTCGAGGCGGCCTGACGCGAGCCGGGCGGCCGTGCGGGATCACCGTCCCGGGGCACTCCGAGCGCACCCCCCTTCCGCGGGTCTGCGCAAGCCCGTCCGCTCGCCCCGGCGCGCCCCTAGGGTGAGGCCATGACCGATCCCGGCGCGGCCCGCCACGACGTCCTCATCATCGGCGGCGGCAACGCCGGACTCTCGACCGCGGGACGGCTGCGGCGCTCCGGAGTGGACGACGTCGCGGTGATCGAGCCCCGGTCGACCCACGTCTACCAGCCGATGCTCTCCCACGTCGCGGGCGGCACCGCACCCGCCTCCGCGGCGACCCGGCCCCAGGGCTCGGTGACGCCGAAGGGGGTCGTCTGGATCCAGGACCGCGTCGAGACGCTCGACCCGGTCGCGCACACGGTCACCCTCCTCTCCGGCCGCACCGTCGGCTACGGGCAGCTCGTCGTCTGCCCCGGGATCCAGAAGGACTGGGCCGCGGTCCCCGGGCTCCAGGAGGCGATGGACTCGCCGTTCGGAGTGTCCAACTACGAGTACGAGTACGCCCGCAAGGCGTCGCAGGTGCTCCGCGAGGTCCGCTCCGGCACCGTCGTCTTCACGCAGCCCGGCGGCCCCGGCACCTGCTCCGGCGCCTCGCAGAAGCCGATGTACCTCGCCTGCGACTACTGGCGCGCGACCGGCGTCCTCGACCGCATCCGCGTCGTGCTCGTCGTGCCGACCCCCACCCTGTTCGGGATGCCGCTGATCGACTCCGAGCTCGAGCGGAAGGTGGCGGAGTACGGGATCGAGGTCCGCTACGGCCGCGAGCTGGTCGAGGTCGACGCGGCCGAGCGGAGGGTCGTCCTCGCCGTCGACGAGCGCGCAACCGCCCTCCCCGGCCCCGACCGCGCGCGGCGCTCGACCGACGGCCCGCGCGAGACGCTGTCGTACGACGTGCTGCACGCCGTGCCCCCGCAGTCGGCCCCCGACTGGCTGGCCGGCACCGGACTGGCCGCCGAGGGCGACGAGGGCGGCTTCGTCGAGGTCGACCCGCTGACCCTGCGGCACCCGCGGTTCCCCGACGTCTGGGGGCTCGGCGACGCGGCGGCCACGGTCAACTCGAAGTCCGGAGGAGCGCTGCGCCAGCAGACCACCACGCTCGCGAAGAACCTCGTCGCCGCGCAGAAGGGCCGCCCGCTCCCCCGCGTGTACAACGGCTACTCCGTCTGCCCCTTCGTGGTCTCGCGGTCGAGCGTGGTGTTCGCCGAGTTCGACGACCGCTACCGCCCGAAGCCGACCGTCCCCTTCTGGACGGGCCTGGCGAAGGAGCGGCGCCTCACCTACCTCGCCGACCGCCGCGTCCTGCCGTGGGTGTACTGGAACCTGATCCTGCAGGGACGGGCCTGAGCGTCCTCTTCCGGACATGTCCGGAAGAGGCGCTTGCCGCTGCCGGAGGCGCTCCCGAGACTGAGGGGTCGGCACCACCGTCCGACGTGCCCCCTCGTCTCCTGGAGGACCCGATGCGGCCCAGCCCGACTCCCGACCGCTCCGGCACCGCGCGATGACGACCGCGCAGGACTGGGGGCCCTCGACCGACGCGGACTCCGCCGGCGGTCCGCCTGCCTCGCGGAGGCAGCGCGTGCGCGCCTGGATGCGCGGCGGCTCCTTCGGGCCGACCGGCCTCACCCGGCGCGGCTGCCTCCTGGTGCTGGCGTCGGTGCTCGTGGTGGCGGTGCCGGTCGTCGCGCTGACGCTCGCGCACGTCGATCCGCACGCGTCGCTCAAGGTCTGGATCCTGGCGATCACGCTGATCGCGCTGGTCGGAGCGCTGCTCCGGGTCGTCGCCGACGCCGGTCCGGACCCGCAGGCCGACCTCGACCGCGCGGGCAAGGCGGTCGGAGCGGTGGCCGCGGCCTACACGGCGCTGGCCGTGATCATCGACTGGGGGATGCTGCACCTCTGAGGCGCGGTCAGCGGGCCTCGTCGCGCGGGTCGTCCGTGCCGTCGGGAGCGCTGCCGATCACGTCCGGTGTGCCGCCGGTGCCGCCCTGCGCGCTCCCGGTCCCGCCCTGCGCCGCTCGCTCGTCCTCGCGCCGGCTGAGCCAGCCCGGGCCCTCGCGCCGCAGCCGCTCCGCCTCCGGACTCGGGACGGGCGGCGCCGCCGGCCGCCGCAGGAGCCGCACCTGCCGGACCGCGCCGAGCACCACTCCGGCGCCGAACAGCGGCAGGCCGAGCAGGAGCACCAGCCACAGCGGCGCGTGCCGGCGTCCGCCGCCGACGACCGCGCCGAGATCCCAGCCCGCGTCCGCCGCCAGCCAGAGCATCCCCGCCACGAAGACGGCGCTCACCAGCGAGAGCGCCCAGGGCTGCGCGAGGAGGAGCGCCTGCGTGCGCTCCGTGCGGAAACCCTTCGCCATGCGCCGATCCTAGGCGGGCGTCAGTCGGCGAGGATCCGGTCGACCAGCCCCTGCGCGTCGCCGTCCGCGGGAACGATCTGCACGGTGTCGCCCTCGATCGGCTGCATCACGGAGAGCGCAGACTCGACCCGGTCGCCCACGCGGAGGAGGAGCCGGGCGTCGACCCCCTCGTCGATGGCCGCCTGGGAGCCGCGGCGCAGGAGGGCGGCGCCCGCCTCGTCGAACCGGACGTCGACGACCCCCGTGCTCGGATCCGCCTCGACCGCGACGACGCCCGCGCGGGTGAAGTCCTCGGGATCGACGAGGACGTCCTGCCCGCCGACCGGGACGCACTGCGGATCGGAGCCGGCCTCGCAGAGCGCCGAGACGGCGACCCCCAGGCCGCCGACCGGCTCCGGAGTGGCGGCCGGGGACGCCGCGGGCGACGACCCGGCGGAGCAGCCGGTCAGGGCGAGCAGGAGGAGCGCGGCGGCTCCGGGGGCGGTGCGGCGGATCACGGGATCTCCTCGGGTCGCGTCGGAGCGCGCCACGATACCGAGGACCCTGCGCGGCGGCCACTCCGCGGCACGGCTCGGGCTGGGCGGCTGCGGCGGGCGGCGGCGGACCGGAGGAACCCGGCCGGATCCCCGGGCTGGTCGCTCGGCGCCGGACCCCGCCCGATCCCTCCGCACGGGGCCGGTCCGGAGCCCGGCCTGCCGGAGCCCGCCCCTCAGAGCCGGACGACCAGCTTCACCGCCGACACACCCTCGTGCAGCCGGTCGAGGGCGGGCTGCAGCGCGGCGAGCCCCTCACCCACCACCTCGGGCGCCGGGGCGCAGACGTGACGGCCCTCGGCGAGCGCCGCCGGCAGGTGGTCGCGCCACAGCATCGGCCCCACCTCGTTCGTCATCAGCGAGCCGCCCCAGACGAAGCGGGCGCGGATGCCGCGGCGCCGGGCCGCGATCTGCAGCGCCGCGGTGCCGCCGACCACGCGCAGCATCGTCCGTACGAAGGCGGCGCTGACACCGCGCCGACGCGGGAGCGAGCCGAACGAGACGGAGGGGCTGGCCAGGGCGACGCGTCGCGCTCCGGTGCCCGCGGCCACCGCCACCGACGGAGCACCGGAGCCCGTCCCGATCGCGAGCACCCCCGCGACCTCATGGCCCGCGAGCGCCGCCACCAGGTCGGCGACGACGGTGGGGCTGCGGTAGTCGAGCACGATCTCGGCGCCCAGCTCGCGCATCCGATCGTGGTTGCGGGGGGACGCGGTCGTCGCCACGCGGTGCCCGGAGGCGACGGCGAGCTGGATCGCGTTGCTCCCCACGCTCGTCGTCCCGCCCCAGACCACGACCGTCCTGCCCGTCGGCCGGACCGGGACGCTCGGGTGCAGCAGGGCGAGGTGGTCCCGCTGGAACAGCGCCGTCGCCGCCGTCGAGACCGCGAGCGGCAGCACCGCCGCCTCCTCGAAGCCCAGCCGGTCGGGGATCGGCGCCGCCAGGTCCTCGCGCACGACCGTGTACTCCTGGAAGGCGCCCTCGTCGCGGTTCCGCCGCCCGCGCTCCATCCCGACCGCGTACGCGACGACCCGGTCGCCGACGGCGAAGCGCGTCACTCCAGGGCCGACCGCCTCGACCACTCCCGCCACGTCCTCCCCGAGCACCGCCGGGTACGGCACCCACCGGAACATCAGATCGCCCGTCCACTGCTTCATCTCGTCGACCGGATTCACGGCCAGGGCGCGGTTGCGCAAGAGGACCTCCCCCGGACCGGGGACGGGCATCGGAGCGGGGCGGACGACGAGGTCGGCCCGCGGGGCGGTCAGCAGGGCGGCGGCGTTCTCGGGCACGGGCGGCTCCAGTCGGAAGTGATGGCAGGACGTGTCGTCACACTACTCCTGATGACACGTCGTGTCGTCAGCTATCCTGGGCGGATGTCACGCTGGGCCCCCGATGCCGCCCTCCGCCTCGAGCAGGCGGCGATGGAGCTCTTCGCCGAGCACGGCTACGCGGGCACCACCGTCCCCGCGATCGCGGAGCGCGCCGGGCTCACCACCCGCACCTTCTTCCGCCACTTCGCCGACAAGCGCGACGTCCTCTTCCTCCGCGAGCGCGAGTTCCCCGAGATCGTCGGCCGCCTGCTCGCCGGCGCCCCCGCCGGCCTCGCGCCGATGGACCTCGTGATGCACGGCCTCGAGGCGGCCGCCTCGGGCGACCTCCAGACCTGGCGCGCTCCGATCGCCGCCCGCCGTGCCGTCGTGCGCTCCGAGCCGCAGCTGCGCGAGCGCGAGCTCCTGAAGTCGGCCGCCCTCGCCGAGAGCATGCGCGCCGCCCTCGTCGACGCCGGAGTCGCGCCGGAGGACGCGGCCCTCGCCGCCCTCGCGGCCTCCGCCCTCTTCGACCTCGCCCTGGAGCGCTGGCTCGCCGCGCCCGAGGGGTCCCTCCTGGTCGACGTCCTCCGCGCCGAGCGCGCACGCCTCGGCGCGCTGCTCGCGCGCTGACCCCGCATGACGCTGTCGAGGCGTCGCGAACGGTCGTCCTCCGCGGCGGGAGGCGGCCGTTCGCGACGCCTCGGACCGGCGAGCGGGGGACGATCCGCTCAGAGCGCCCAGGGGAAGGCGGGGGCGTTCGAGCGGGCGCCCTGCGCGGCCTTCGAGCGGCCGGGCTCGCCGAGCTCGGCGAGCAGCGCCTCCGACTCGCCGACGAGGACCGCGAGCGCGCCGGGCGTGAACCAGTCGGGGCGCAGGGCGAACAGGAGGTCCTCGGTCGCCGTGTTGCCGCTGGCGCCCGGTGCGAAGGGGCAGCCGCCGAGGCCGCCGAGCGCGCCGTCGACCACCGCGGCCCCGGCCTGCACGGCGGCGATCGCGTTCGCGACGCCCGAGCCCCAGGTGTCGTGGCCGTGGAACACGATCTCGCGGGGCGGGGCCTCCGCGGCCACGCGCGAGACGAGCGACGCCACCTGGCCGGCGTGCGCCTGACCGAGCGTGTCGCAGACGACCACGTCGGCCGCTCCCTCCGCCCGCGGGTCGCGCGCGATCGCGAGCACGCGCTCCGGGTCGACCGGGCCCTCGAACGGGCAGGTGAAGGAGGTGGCGATGCACAGCTGGATCCGCCCGCCGACGCTCTCGGCGAGCGCGACCGCCTCCGGCATCGCGGCCATGCTCGCCTCGGTCGGTCTGCCGACGTTGGCGAGGTTGTGCGAGTCGGACGCGGAGAAGCAGTACTGGAAGCGGCGCGCCCCCGCAGCGGCCGCACGCTCGACGTGGCGCGGAGTCGCGACCCACACCCAGCACCGCTCCAGCTCCTCGGGAGTGAGCGCGGCGATCACGTCGAGGGTGTCGGCCATCGGAGGGACGAGGTCGCCGCGCGCGAGCGAGCCGATCTCGAGCTCGGGCACTCCCGCGGCGAGCAGCGTGCGCGCGAGGTCGACCTTGCGCTCGGTCGTCAGGAGCTTGCCGGTGAGCTGCAGGCCGTCGCGGAGGGTGACGTCTCGCAGGCGCGCGGTGGCGAGCGCGGTCACCGGCCGGCCTCCTCGGCAGCGGCGGCGGAGGGAGCGGCAGGAGCCCCGCCGGCGGAGGGAGCAGCGGGACCGGTGCGCCGGAGCATCCCCAGCACCTCCTCGGTGTCCTGGCCCAGGTCGGGCGCGAGCGAGCGGATGGGGAGGGAGCGGCCGCCGAGCACCGGCACGATCCCCGGGAAGCCCACGCCGCGCAGAGTGCCGCCGGCGTCCTCGACGTCGAAGGCCTGGATCATGTCGCGCGCCGCGTACTGCTCGCTCGCGCTGATGTCGGCGGCCGTGTAGATCGGGCCGGAGGGGACGCCCTCGTCGTCGAGGACCGCGAGCGCCTCGGCGGCGGTGCGGCCCGCCGTCCACGCGCCGATCGCCGCGTCCAGCTCGTCGCGCCGGGCCCAGCGCTGCTCGTTCGAGGCGAGCGCCGGGTCCTCGCCCAGGTCGGCGCGGCCGATCACCGCCATCAGCCGCTGGAAGATCGCGTCCGCGTTCCCCGCGATCACGATGCTCGCCCCGTCGGCGCAGGTGTAGGCGTTGGTCGGGGCGATGCCCTCCATCCGCCCGCCGACGCGCTCCCGGACGATGCCGTGCGCCTGGAAGTCGGGGATCAGCGACTCCGTCATCGAGAACATCGCCTCGTGCAGCGCCACGTCGACGACCCGCTCCGCCAGCGGTGCCGGATCCAGCCCCGCGGAGCGGCGGGTCTCGCGCTGGAACAGCGCCATCATCACTCCGTAGCCCGCGTACAGCCCGGCGATCGAGTCGCCGATCGAGACGCCGACGCGCACGGGCGGCCGGTCCGGGTCGCCGACCAGCTCGCGGAACCCGCCCATCGCCTCCGCGACCGCCGCGAACCCGGGCCGGGCCGACAGCGGGCCGGTCTGCCCGAACGCGGAGATGCGGCCGATCACGATGCCGGGCCGGGCCTCGTCGAGCACGTCCGGCCCGATCCCCCAGCGCTCGAGCGTGCCGGGCCGGAAGTTCTCGAGCACCACGTCGCACTCGGCGACCAGGCGGCGGACGGCGTCCCGCCCCTCGTCCGTGCGCAGGTCGAGCGCGATCGAGCGCTTGTTGCGGTTGATCGTGTGGAAGAGGAGCGAGGTCTCGGACCCCTCGTGCAGCCGCCAGCGGCGCAGCTCGTCCCCCGTGCCGGGCCGCTCCACCTTGATCACCTCGGCGCCGAAGTCGGCGAGCAGTCGGCCAGCCGTGGGCGCCGCGATGAAGTTGCCGAGCTCGAGGACGCGGACGCCCGCGAGCGGGAGGGGTGCGGTCATGGCACGGCCTTTCGCTCCCGTCGAGGCTAGCGCGGAGGACGGCGCCACCCCCTGCCCTCACGCGGACGCCCGACCTACACTTGCCGGACATCATGCGCAGACACACCCTCACTCCGCGACCGGACTGGCGAGCCCGCTGCGACGAGATCGGCTTCAGCTTCTACGACCTCCCCTCCGAGGGCGGCCGCCCCTACTGGAACGAGTCCGCGGCGTACTCCTTCGAGCCCGCCGAGATCGACCTGCTCGAGCGCACGACCTCGGAGCTCTTCGACCTCTGCATGGAGGCCTGCGAGCTCGTGGTGCGGAAGGGCCGCTTCGCCGAGTTCGGCATCCCGCCCCGCTTCCACGAGCTGGTGCGCACCTCGTGGGACGAGGACGACCCCACGGTCTACGGCCGCTTCGATCTCGCCTACGACGGCGCGGGCGCGGTGAAGCTGCTCGAGTTCAACGCCGACACCCCGACCTCGCTGGTCGAGACCGCCGCGGCCCAGTGGCAGTGGCTCGTCGAGACGAAGGGTCCCGACGCCGACCAGTTCAACAGCCTGCACGAGCAGCTCGTCGAGCAGTGGCGCCACCTCCGCCTCGAGCGCTGGAGCCTCGACGAGGGCGCCCGGCTGCACCTCGCGTCGCTGCACGACTCCGGAGACGGCGAGCTGATCGTCGAGGACGCCGACACCGTCGCCTACATGGCCGAGACCGCGGCGCAGGCCGGCTTCGACCCCAAGCTGATCTTCGTCGAGGACATCCGCTACGAGCTCGACGGCGCCGGCTTCCTCGACGGCGACGGCGAGCCGATCCGCCACGTCTTCAAGCTCTACCCGTGGGAGTGGATGCTCGGCGAGCAGTTCGGCGGCCTCCTCCTCGACCGGCGCGAGCGCACCCGCTGGGTCGAGCCGGCGTGGAAGCTCCTGCTCAGCAACAAGCAGCTGCTGGTGGTGCTGTGGGAGATGTTCCGCGGCCACCCGAACCTGCTGCCCGCCTCCGTGCATCCGCTGCCCGGCACCGCCCAGGTGCGCAAGCCGCGCCTGGGGCGGGAGGGCGCCAACGTGACGGTCCTCGACGCCGACGGCTCGGTCGTCGCCGAGAACGGCGGGAGCTACGGCGCCGAGGGCTTCATCCACCAGGAGCGCGCCGAGCTGGCCCGGGTCGACGGGAAGACCGTCGTCATCGGCAGCTGGATCGTCGGCGAGACCCCGGCCGGCATCGACGTGCGCGAGACGAGCAGCCTGATCACCGGCGACCTGGCGGAGTTCGTCCCCCACTACATCGAGGGCGGACGGAGCGACGGGGCCGCGACGGACGCGGACGCCGCGTCGGCCGCCTCCCGCCCCGGGCACGGCGCCACCCCCGCCTACGGCGCTCCCGCGTCCGGCACCCCCGCGCCCGAGTACGGCGCCCCCGAGCACGACCGGCCGCAGGACACCCGCGCGGCCCGCCCGCAGGACGAGGAGACCCGATGACGGACGACGACCGCACCCCCGGCGATTCCGGGACGCCGAACTCCGGGAACGACTGGGGCAGCCGCGAGCCCGCGGCGGGCTCCGGCACGCCGAGCGGCGGCTCGAGCGGCGGCACCGGCCGCGGCGACGGCCCCACCCGCACCGCTCCCCACCGCTCCCGGAGCGTCGGCATCAGCGGCATCGCGAAGAACCGCCGCGGCCTGCTCATCGGCGGCGCGGTCGCGGTCGGCGCGGTCGGCCTCGCCGTCGCCCTCGCGAACGGCGGCCCCTCGACCGACGGCGTCGTCGCCACGGGAGCGGACGGCCAGGACTACGTCATCCCCGAGAACGCCGAGCGCCCCGTCTACGCGAGCCGCGAGGACTGCCTCGCCGACGTGCGGGAGCAGATCGCCCAGCTCCAGGCGCAGGGCGAGGAGGTCGGCGACGACCCCGAGCAGCTGTGCGAGGCGACCGACGAGTACCGCGGGCACTACGCCGGCGGCTTCTGGCTCGGCCCGCTGATCTTCGCGTCCTCGCGCTGGAACTCGACGCGGGCGACCAGCTGGGCGCCCGTCGCGTCCGGCGGCTTCGCGGCCCGCGGAGCGACCCAGCCCGACGTCGTGCAGCGCGCGCCGGCCGGCTCGACCGTCGGCTCGAAGGCGACCCTCTCCGGCGGCTTCGGCGCCTCCGGCAAGTCCGGCTTCGGCTCCACCGTCGGCGGCTGACCGCGGCGCACCTCCGCCCTCGCGCCCGGGACGCGGGGCGAGACATCCGCCGAGACACCGCTCGCACGCCGGCCGTCTCGTCGATCACGGGGACGGCTCGCCGCCGCTCCCGCTCTCAGGAGGAGGGCGTCGCGCTCGGGAAGAAGTGCCGCTCGACGGGATCGCCGTCGGCGTGGGTCAGCGCCGCCGCGCGGATCTCGCGGTCGCGGCCGGTGAGCCGCTGGGTCTCCTGCCGCCGGAACTCGCCCCACGAGGGCACCATGAACGTCTCCAGCTGCACGTCGGCCTCCTCCCCGCTCCGGTAGAGCGCCCACCGCGAGGCGCCGGTCCGGCGGCGGGAGCTCTCCAGCAGCCGCATGGCCGATCGGAAGTCCGCGAGGGAGTCGGGGCGGACCGTCCACGAGATCTGCACCATCACCGGCCCGTCCGTCGGCTCCGGCTCGAACACCAGCGTGGGCGTGGGCCACGACATCGAGATGCTGCGGTCGACGGTTCCCGTCCCCGGCAGCAGGGGCAGCACCCGCACGCTGGCCGCCACGAGGAGGAGCAGAGCGGCCGCCGCGGCGTACGCGGGCGCGGTGCCGAGCACCTGCGCGGCCAGGCCCCAGCCGATCGACCCGACCGCCATGGTCCCCATGAAGACCAGGATGTAGATCGAGGCTCCGCGGGACCGCACCCACTGCGGCAGTGTGAGCTGCAGTGCCGCGTTCAGCACGGTGAGGGTGCCGATCCAGGCCAGCCCCGCGAGGACCAGCAGCAGCAGCGCCGGGACGAGGGGCAGGAAGGCCGCCGCGAGCGTCCCCGCCGCGAACAGCACGGCGCTCGCCCCGATGACGACGTCGTCCGAGAGCTTCCGGCGGGCGAGCGGCAGGGCGAAGACGCCGAGCACGGCACCGGCACCGAGGGCCCCGAGGAGGAAGCCGTAGCCGCTGGAGTCGAGCTGGAGGCGCTTCGCGGTGAGCGGCAGCAGCGCCCAGAGCGCACTGGCCGGCAGGGCGAAGAGCGCGGAGCGGAGGAGGATCCGGCGGACGAGGTGCGCGGAGGCGACGTACCGGATCCCTCCCTTCAGCGCGGCGCCGAACTGCTCGCGGTCGTCGAGGCCGGTCTGCGTCGGCCGCTTCCACCAGAGCAGAGCGAGCACGGCGCCGATGAAGCTCAGGGCGTTGATGCCGAAGACCACCGGAGCGCCGAACGCCGAGAGGACGACTCCCGCCAGGGCCGGGCCGACCGCGCGGGCGCCGTTCACCGTCACGCCGCCGAGGGCCGACGACGCCGCGATCAGGTTCCGGGGCACGAGCTCCGGCTGGATCGCCTGCCAGGCGGGCGAGGTCAGGGTGGAGGTGATGCCGAGGAGGAAGGTGAAGGCCAGGATCGTCCACGGCGTCAGCGCGCCGACCGCCGCCACGACCGTCAGAGCGGCCGCCAGCAGCGCGCTGGCCGACGACCCCCAGATGAGCAGCCGCCGCCGGTCGAGCGAGTCGGCCAGCACGCCCGCGGGGAGGGCGACGAGGATCGAGGGCGCCAGGCTGGCCGTCTGCACGAGCGCGACGACCGCCGCGCCCGCGGCCGCCTCGACCAGGTACCACTGGGCTCCGACGGTCTGCATCCAGGTGCCGATGTTGCTGCCCAGCTGGGCGAACCACAGCACGCGGAAGGCGGTGATCGCCATGGGCGCCCAGGCCGACGGCTGCGCCGGCGCGGACGTCTGCGCCGGGGCGGCAGGAGCCGGAGCGACGTCCTCAGTCACGGGGCACGGCCTGCCGCACCGAGAAGAGGTTGCCGAACGGGTCCAGCAGCTGGCACAGCCGCTCCCCCGTGAACACCGTCTTCGGACCGCGGTGGGCGACGGCGCCGTTCGCCGTCCAGTCGGCGACGACGGCGTCGACGTCGGGGACCGTCCAGTACGGGCTCGTGCCGTCGGGTCCGGGCCGGTTCAGCTCGTCCCGCTCGTGCAGCGTCAGGCGGGTGCCGTCCAGGTCGTAGGCCACGAGCGCCTCGCCGCGGACGACGGGCTCGCGCCCGAGCCGCGCCGAGTACCAGTCGATCGCGGCGTCGAGGTCGTCGACGAAGTAGAAGACGTTTCCGACTCCGGCGAACTCCGTCGTCGTCATGCTCGGGCCGGCGGGAGGGCGTCGCGGAGGAAGGCGAGCGAGGGGCCGATGGCCGCCTCCGTGTACCCCTCGGCGTGACGGGTGCCCGGGATCAGCTGCAGCGTGCTGGCGACTCCGACCGCGGAGAGCGCCGCCTGCATGGCCTGCGCGTCGCTCACGGGGACGAACTCGCCGAGCGAGTTGGCCAGGAACACCGGCCCGCCGTCCGGGGAGGCGTGGCGCGTCGTGGAGGCGGCGGTGAGCAGCCCGCGGTCGCCCCCGACCTCGTTGAGGATCGTCCAGCGCAGGAAGGCGTCGTTCCGGCCGGTCTGGTTGATGTCGGCGCTCTTCATGGCGTCGAGGTCCTGCGTCGTCGGCGTGGCCGGGAGGTCGTCGGTCGCCTCGACGATGCCGAGGAGGTCGAACATCCCCGACCAGCTGACGGCGGGCCGGCCGGTGGCGATCGCGGCCTCCACGACCAGGTTCCCGCCCGCCGATCCGCCGAAGAACGCCAGTCTGCTCCGGTCGAACGCCCACTCGGACGCGACCGCCCACCGCTCCGCGGCGAGCACGTCGTCCCTGCTGGCCGGGAAGACCGAGTCCGGAGCCTCGCGGTAGTCCGCCGCGAACACGAGGTAGCCGGCGTCGACCAGCATCGTCGCGAGCGCCCGCTCCTTGCTCTTGTCCCCCCGGAACCACCCGCCGCCGTGGATCAGCACGACGGCCGGCCGAGCGGCGTCCTCGGCCGGGGACACCGACCTGCTGTACACGTCCAGCACCTGCGGCGACGACCCCCCTTCGACGTACGGAACCCCGATGCTCACTGACGGCTCGTCCGACACGGTGACCCCCTCCGGTCCAGATTCTCGACTGCAGTCAGACCGTAGGAGCCGGGGGCGGCGCGAGCCAGGCCCTGCAGGGGTCACCCAGGAGGGCGCCCGCAGGCCCGCCTCCCGCGGCGGCGCCGATCGCGACTAGCCTCGGAGGGTGTTCCTGACCGAGCCGTACGGCTTCCGCGACCGCTCCGCCCTCGACGAGCGCCGGGCCCTGCTCGAGGACGAGCCCTCGGTGCAGCCCCTCCGGGCGTTCCGCGAGGAGCTCCTCGCCCGGCGCATGCGCAGGCATCCGGGTGCCGTGGTGCCCGACTTCGACCCGGCCGAGGCCGGCGTCGAGGCGCGTGCGCTCATCGTGCTGGAGGCCCCGGGACCGATGTCGACCGGCCCCGACGGCTCCGGCTTCGTCTCGGTCGACAACGACGACGCGACCGCCGCCTCGACCTGGACCCTCCGCGACCAGGTCGGACTGCACGCCCGCACCCTGGTCTGGAACATCGTGCCGTGGCAGCTCGACGGCGCCCCCGACGCGGACGAGGTGCGGCAGGGCGCGATGGAGCTGCGCCGGCTCCTGCCGCTGCTCCCCGACCTGCGGGTCGTCGTCAACGCGGGGACCGCGCCGACCAGCGGCTGGAAGAAGAACATCGAGCCGTACCTGGTCGACGGCCCGACCGTCATCGACTCGTGGAGCCCCGGCCAGCGGGCGATGAGCCAGCCCCGCAAGCGCGACGAGCTGAAGCGCGCCTTCGAGCGCGCGACGCACCTGGTCGGCTGAGCCCCCGGGGCTCCGAGGCGTCACGAACGGTCGTCATCCGAGCCGGGAGGCGGCCCTTCGCGACGCCTCGACCGCCGGCGGGCGGTCCGCTCAGGCCGAGCGGGCGTCCCGCAGCGCATCGGCCGACTGCTGCGCGGCGCGGCGGACGTCGCGGTCCGGGTCGCGGAGCATGCCCGTCAGGACGGCCTCGACGCTCGCCGCGAACTCGCCCTTCGCGTCGCGACCGGAGGAGATCCCCGCCAGAGCGGCCGCCACGAGAGCGCGGGCTCCTGCCGCGCGGACCCGGGGGTGCTCGTCGGTGGTCAGGCGGGACAGCTTCTTCTGCCCGCCCAGCACGCGCTCGGCGCAGACGCGGGCGCACATCTCGCGGACGCGCCAGGAGGGGTTCGCGAGTCCGGCGGTCACCGCGTCGGCGGCGTCGTCGTCCCAGACGTAGAGGAGCGCGCGGGCGCCCCAGAGCTCGGGCCAGTAGAGGGAGGGTGCTCCCTTGAGGATCCCGTCGGCGTGCTCGCCGCCCACGGTGAGGAGGAAGGACTCGCCCTCGTACCCGCCGGTGAGCAGGGCCGCGGATCGCAGAGCGACGTTGCGCTCCCCCTCGCGGGCGACCTGCGCGCGCAGGCGCTCCTCGAGCGGATCGGTGAGGGTGACGGTCGGTTCGTTGTCGCGTGCCATGAGGCTCCCGAGAGTACTCGCCCGCCCCGCGCCTTCGAAGACCCGCAGCGTTCGGCGCCGCGGCGGTCGGCCCTCTCCGTCCTGCGGCGATGGTCCGATCAGCACTCGTGCCACCTGCTGGTCGAGTGGCGCCGCAGGGACCACGGCTGAGGGACGCCTGGTAGATTCGATCCGATCGACCCCCTCCCAAGCCTCTCCGCGATGCTCACATGGGAGGGGCCTTTTTCTTCGGCACCGAGGTACTGCGATGGCACGGAAACCGAGCCTGTCGTGGAAGCAGCAGGTCCAGCTCCTCCGAGACCGCGGGCTCGGCATCGCCGACGGGGAGGCCTGCACGAGCTACCTGGCCGCGCAGAACCACTACCGCTTCTCCGGGTACGCCCGCTAGTTCCAGCAGGCTCCGCACGACGGGGACGACTCGTTCGCGGACGGAGTCTCGTTCGAGGACGTCCGAGCGGTCTGCGACGCAGATGAAGCGCTGCGGCAGAGCCTGCGTGCTCGACTGGCCCGTGCCGAGATCCTTCTCCGCAGCCGTACGGCTCATGTCATCGCTCGTGAGGACGGCCCGCACGAGTGCTCTCTCGAGAAGAGCTTCTACTCCGAGTCTCCGAACGCGGAATCGACAGTCGATTCGTGCCTCCGCGACATCGAGCGCAGCAGGGAACGGCATGTCCTCCGCTTCACGGAGCTCCCCGGCGGCAGGGGCGCGGCCGCCTTCGGCGAGCTACCGGTGTGGTCGGCCGTCGAGGCCTGGTCCTTCGGAACTCTGTCGAGATGCATCGAGCGAGGGGCACGAGGATCGCTTGCGGGGGGACGTCGCGTCCGGTCTGGGAGTCGCCCGAGCCGGTTTCGCCTACCGGGTCCGCGCACTCGTCTACCTGCGCAACCGGTGCGCTCACCACAGCCGGCTCTGGAACCACTCCGTGATCGATGCGGGCCCCACGCCCAACAACGTCCGTGCGAAGGCGAAACGTCTCGCCGGGCAGTTCACTCCGCGCTCGGTCGTGGACGTCATCGCTTCGTTGGACGACATCCTCCTACGAGGAGCGGACGCGGCCCCGATCCTTCCGGAGCTCGTCGCCGAGCATTCCCTGCACGACGTGTTCTGGCGAGGGCTCACGACGCCCCGGACCCCCCTCGATCATCGAGGACCGCAGTGGGAGCGACGCGTCCGGGACGGTCCCGCCCGCCCCGCGCCACGGCGGATGCCGCAGCGGATCGGACGATGCCCGCCCGCTCAGGAGGCGCCCACCGGGAGGTCGGCCCCGCCTGACTATGCTGGTGCCACCCCCGGCAGCCGAGCCCTCTGAGCCTCGTCCGCGCCGGGGTGGCGCGGCTCACCCGCCCGGGGAGCGGAGGAGGTCCTCTCATGGCCGATCGGCCGAACCTCCGCCATGTCGCGGCGGTCGCGGGCGTCTCGCACATGACCGTGTCGCGCGTGCTCAGCGGGCACCCCAACATCAAGGAGTCGACCCGCCAGAAGGTCCTCGAGGCGGTCGACGAGCTCAACTACAGGCCGAACATCGCCGCCCGCTCCCTCGTCACGCAGCGCACCGACCGCATCGGCGTGATGATCGAGAGCGGCGCCGAGTACGGGCCGTCGAGCACCCTCCGCGCGATCGAGCGCGCCGCCCGCGAGAAGGGGTACTCGATCACCTCCGTCGCGCTGCGGCCGGACCTCGAGATGACCCCCACCGACGCGATCGCCCACCTGATGGGCCTCGGGATCGACGCGCTCTGCGTGATCGCGCCGCGCTCCTCCTCCGTGGCGACCCTCCGCACCGTCGAGATCGGCGTGCCGACGCTCGTGGTGAAGAGCGATAAGGATCCGAGCTTCCTCACCGTCTCGGTCGACCAGCAGGCCGGCATGTTCCAGGCCGTCGACCACCTGGGGAACCTCGGCCACCGCGACGTGCTGCACCTCTCCGGCCCCCTCGACTGGCTCGACGCGCGCGCCCGCGAGCGCGCCTTCCACAGCCGCGCGAAGTCGTGGGGGATGCACGAGCGCCCCATCGTCATCGGCGACTGGACCCCGGACTCCGGGTACGACTTCGCCGCGAGCCTGCAGTCGGTGCCCGACTTCACCGCGATGGTCGTCGCGAACGACGAGATGGCGCTCGGAGTGATCCACGGCCTCGTCGAGCGCGGGATCCGCGTGCCCGAGGACATGAGCATCGTCGGCTTCGACGACCTGCCCACCGCCCGCCACTTCCTCCCGCCGCTGACGACGGTCCGCCAGGACTTCGACAAGCTCGGGACGACGGTCGCCGAGGTGATCCACGCGAGGATCCGCGGCCAGGAGATCCCGCAGCGCACCCGGATCCCCACGGAGCTGGTGATCCGCTCCTCCACGGCCGCTCCCCGATCGTGACCCTCCTGTTCCCGTCCCGCCGCATGCGCTCGCGTATCATCGGCGGCAGCCCCTGGCACGCCGGACCCTGACGGCGCGCCGCACACGAACCGAGGACGGCACGTGGCGATCTCATCGAGGACGACCCGGAGCTCCGCGGCACCCGTCGTCGAGATGACCGGCATCCGCGTCTCCTTCGCCTCCGGACCCGCTCTGACGGACGGGAACCTGCGGCTGGTGCCGGGCGAGATCCACGGGCTGATGGGCGAGAACGGCGCGGGCAAGTCCACGCTGATCAAGACGCTCACCGGCATCCACCAGCCCGACGCGGGCGAGATCCTCGTCGACGGCGTCGCCCGGCGCTTCAGCGGCCCGGCGGAGGCGAAGGCAGCGGGCATCACGGCCGTGTTCCAGGACGAGCGCCTCACCGACAACCTCAGCATCGGCGAGAACGTGATGCTCGGCCACGAGGTCCGCGGCCGCTTCGGCATCTCCTGGTCGCGCACCCACCACCGCGCGGCCGAGATGCTCGCCGAGCTGGGCCTGGAGGACCTCGATCCGCACCTGCCGCTGCGCTCGCTCTCGCCGGCGATCCGCCAGCTGGTCGCGATCAGCCGCGCGATGGTCGACCGTCCGCGCGTGCTCGTGCTCGACGAGCCCACCTCCAGCCTCGACCTCAGCGACGTGGCCCGCCTCTTCACGGTGCTGCGGAGGCTGCGCGACCAGGGCGTCGCGATCCTGTTCGTCTCGCACTTCCTCGAGCAGGTCCTCACCCTCAGCGACCGGCTGACGGTGCTCCGCGACGGCGGCACCGTCGGCGAGTACCCGGCGCACACCATGGACCGCGCCGAGCTGATCGCGAAGATGATCGGCAAGGACATCGATGCGCTGCGGCAGATCGGCTCCGACCGCCGCGAGCACCGCCGCCAGCCGGTCGGCCCGGCGATCTACCGCGCGCACGGGATCGGCCGCCGCGGCGCCGTGGGTCCGACCGATCTGGAGCTGCACCGCGGCGAGATCGTGGGCTTCGCGGGCCTGCGCGGCTCGGGGCGCACCGAGCTGGCGTCGCTGGTGAGCGGGGTCGAGAAGCCGGACACCGGCGAGGTGCTGATCGACGGCCAGCCCGCGCACATCTCCGACCCGGTGTCGGGCCTGCGCCACCGCATCGCCCACTCGAGCGAGAACCGCCGCGAGGACGGGATCATCGGCGACCTCTCCCTCCGCGAGAACCTCGTGCTGGGCCTGCAGGCTCTGCGCGGCTGGGCGCACCCGCTCTCGGCTGCCGAGACCGACACCCTGGTGCGCACCTACGTCGAGGCGCTGAACATCTCGCCGGCCGACCCGGACATCCCGGTGAAGTACCTCTCCGGAGGCAACCAGCAGAAGGTGGTCCTCGCGCGGTGGCTCGCGACCCGTCCGCGGCTGCTCGTGCTCGACGAGCCGGCGCGCGGGATCGACGTGGCGTCGAAGGTCGAGATCCAGGCGCACATCGCGCAGCTCGCGAAGGAGGGGGTGACCGTCGTCTACATCTCGTCCGAGCTGGAGGAGGTGGTGCGCCTCAGCGACCGCATCGTCGTCTTCAAGGACCGCGAGAAGATCGGCGAGGTCAGCAACGGCCCCTGGCTCACCGTCGACACGATCGTCGAGATGATCGCCGCCGACCGCGACGACGACCTCGACGACGACGACTGACCTCCCCCGCCGGCCGAGCGGCCGCACCGTCCACCGGGTCTCGATGAGCCGTCCGGGCTGCTCGACCGCCAGGACCTCGGCGCGCCGGCGGGTCCCGCTCGGGCGCCGGGCCTGCGAGGATCCGGGGGTGGACGATCAGCGACCGGACGAGCTCGCGGAGCTGCAGCGGCGCGCCTACGGCCGAGGCTCCGACATCGAGCGGGACCCCGGCGCGCTCGCCCGGCTCTCCGCGCTCGAGGCCCGCGTCCGTCCCGCCCTCGGCACCGCACTGCCGGGCGCGGTGGTTCCCGCGGACTCCGGGGACGCGGCGCCGGAGGACGCGGCACCTCCCGCGGACGCCTCCGCCGACGAGGCGTCCGACCCCCTCGGCCACGTCCCGCCCCGCCGCTCCCGTCGGCGCGGCCTCCTCCTCCCCGCCGCGCTGGCCGCGACGGCCGCCGTCGCCGCGGGGGCCACCCTCCTCGCCACCGCCGAGGACGGACAGCCCGGCCGCGAGGTCGCCGTGCTGCCGCTGTCGAACGGCACCGACCTCCCCGGCTGGGAGGGACTGGGGTTCGACGGATCGGTCACCACCGAGGACTTCGGCGGGCTCACCGTCGTGCGGCAGAGCCTGCCCGCCGACACGGGGCTCACCGTCGTCCGGCAGCGCCGCTCCTCGAGCGCCGGCTCGTGCCTCTCCATCGTGCGGACCGCCGAGCCGCAGGACGGCCTGTTCTTCCAGGGCTGCACGGCCGGAGCGTTCCCCGCGGTCGCGCAGTTCACCGTGACGTCGGCGGCGCCGGAGGCCCTGCGCGAGCGGTTCCCGATCGGCACGTCCCTGCGGTTCGCCCTCGAGGGCGACGAGATCCGCGTCCGATCCGACGCACCCTGACCACTCAGATCCCCGTCCGTCCGTGCGGATCGCCCACCTTCTTCGACTCGCTCGACCCGCGCTCGCGCAGGAACACGGCGAGCGCCGCCATGCTGCCCGCCGCGAGGAACTCCGACTGCCAGTTCTGGAGCGTCCGGTTCCAGAAGTCGGCGGAGGAGACGTAGCCGAGCCAGTCGACGGGCGCCTCCAGGCTCGTCAGCTGCTCCTCGTTGTAGGCCACGACGCCCGTCACCGACTGCGCCGCCCAGGACAGCAGGAACACCGCCCCCATCACCAGCAGCAGCGAGTGCGAGAACAGCGCCTGCCGCAGGCCGCCGGCGGACGCCGAGGGCGGCGAGTCGTCCTCCGCGGACGCCCCCGCCTTCTGCTGCTCGTCGGTCTCGAGGCCCTCCTCGCCCACCCGCTTCGACTCGGGCGAGCCGCGCTGCACGAGCCAGACGGTCGCGCCGATGTAGAGGAAGAACTGGAGGTACTCCGACTGCCAGTTCTCGGCGACGTCGATCGCGAAGTCGGAGGAGGTGACGAAGCGCCAGTAGCCGACCTCCCGCAGCCCCTCCGCGACCTGGGTGTCGTTGTACGCGGCGAGCCCGGCGAACGACTGCCCGAGGAGAGCGAGCAGGAAGATCGCGAGGAAGAACAGCGAGAGTCCGTTCTCGCGCGGGAAGCGGCGCATCCGGCTCACCTCCCGAGGATCCCGACGGCGAAGAACCCGATCAGGCCGAGCACGATCACGGCGTAGTACAGGGCGGAAGCGGTGCGCACGTCAGCTCCCGTCCAGGACGCAGTCGAAGGGCGCGTCCGCCACCGGCGTGCACCCCGCCGCGCGCACCAGCCAGCCGTCGTCGCCCGGGGTGAGGAACACCGCGCTGCCGCCGGAGCGCACGATCGCCGCCCGGCCGTAGACCTCGGCGTCCCCTGCTCCGTCTTCCGCGATCCCGAGCTCCAGCACGCCGCCGGGGCAGTCGCCCTACCGGTCCTCCACGGCCTCGCGGGCGGAATCGGTGAGCAGCGCGCACGCCGCGCGGCCGTCGCCGTCGGCGAGCGCGGAGAGGAAGGCGTCGGCCGCGCGGCGGGCCGCCGTGCCGTCCGCGGAGCATCCGCAGAGCGCGAGCACGAGGGCCGCCGTCGCGGCCGTCGCGGGGACGGAGCGCGATCGAGGGAGCATCATGGCCAGGGAAGCTACTCCCGGGCCCGACCACCGGGCAGAGGGTTACCATCGGGCCCTGCGGGCCCCGCGACCGGATCGTTACCGAAGCGCACCGCCGTGCTGTTGCGTCACAAGAATTGTTCACGGTAACATTTCGACGTGGCGCTGCTTCGGCCGGCGCCCACTGCACATCCTGCACTCACCGCACCTCGGGCCGCTAGGCCCGCATTCGAGGCCCTTCGGGGTCCACCATCTCGGGCACTCTCTTCGTGCCCGCGATCTCAAGGAGGAGATCTATGTCCAAGACGAGGCGTATCGGCCAGTTCCTGGGTTTCGCAGCAGTCGGCGCACTCGCGTTCGGACTCGCGGGCTGCTCGGGCGGTTCCGGCACCGATTCGGGCTCCGGCTCGAGCGGTGACCTCACCACCGTCGGCTTCGTGGCCGTCGGCCCCGAGGGCGCGTGGCGCCAGGCGAACGAGACCAACATCGAGGACACGTTCACCAAGGACGCCGGCTTCGACCTGAAGTACGCACCCGCCACCAACGGAGACCAGAAGTCGCAGATCGACTCCTTCACCTCCTTCGTGGACGAGGGCGTCGACATCATCCTGCTCTCCGCCACGGAGGGCTCCGGCTGGGAGGACTCGCTCGAGCGCGCCCAGGAGGCCGAGATCCCGGTCATCCTGATCGACCGCGGCATCGAGCCGGACAACACCGACCTCTACGTGACCCGCATCGCGCCGGACAACATCGCGGTCAGCACCTCGGTCGCCGACTGGGCCAAGACCACCTTCCCGAGCGGCGCGAAGTACTTCACGCTCGAGGGCCCCGCGGGCGTCTCGGTCGTCAACGAGCGCAACGAAGGCTGGGACGAGGTCATCGGCGCCGACTCGAAGTTCACCAAGATCGGCGCGCAGACCGCGAACTGGTCCACCGAAGAGGCCAAGAGCGTCTTCGAGACCGTCCTGAAGTCGAACAACAACGACGTCCAGCTGGTCTTCGCCCAGAACGACGAGATGGGCCTCGGCGCTGTCCAGGCCGTCCAGGAGGCCGGCCTCACCCCCGGCACCGACGTCAAGATCGCCACGATCGACGGCACCAAGAACGCCCTGCAGGCGCTGGCCGACGGCGAGCTGAGCTTCGTCGCCGAGTACAACCCGCTGTTCGGCGAGACCGCCCTCGACGCGGTCGAGAAGACCCTGGCCGGCGAGACGGTCGAGTCCTCGATCGTCGTCCCGAGCGAGACCTTCGACTCGCCCGAGGCCGCCACCACCGCGCTGCCCGACCGCAAGTTCTAGTCGCTCAGCACCACCGGTCGCCCGGCGTCCTCCTCGACGCGGCACCACTCCCCCGGAGCGACCGGGGCCGGCCCACCCGCCGGCCCCGGTCGCTCCGACCCTTCGGCGCACCTGTTCGGCTGCGCCCCGCTCGAGAACGGAACGACGCGACATGACAGGTTCGCCTCCGATCGTCGAGATGAAGAACATCTCGATCAGCTTCCCCGGCGTGAAAGCCCTCGACGGCGTCGACTTCCGCCTGTTCCCGGGCGAGGTCCACACCCTCATGGGTGAGAACGGCGCCGGCAAGTCCACACTCATCAAGGCCCTCACCGGCGTCTACCGCATCGACAGCGGAGACATCGTGATCGACGGGGAGACCCGTCGCCTGACCGGCACCGCCGACTCGCAGGCCGCGGGCATCTCCACCGTGTACCAGGAGGTCAACCTGGTCACGAACCTCTCCATCGGAGAGAACGTGATGCTCGGCTACGAGGTCCGCGGACCCTTCGGCATCAACTGGAAGGCCACACACCAGGCCGCGAAGGTCGCGCTCGAGAAGCTCGGCCTCGGCCACCTCAACACGCGCCAGTCGCTCGCCTCGCTCTCGATCGCGATGCAGCAGCTGGTCGCGATCAGCCGCTCGACGGTGAGCGACTCCAAGGTGCTCATCCTCGACGAGCCGACCTCGAGCCTGGACGCGAACGAGGTCGAGAACCTCTTCGTCGTCATCCGCCGCCTCCGTGCGGAGGGCGTCGCGATCCTCTTCGTCTCGCACTTCCTCGACCAGGTCTACGCGATCAGCGACCGCCTGACGGTGCTGCGCAACGGCACCTTCGTCGGCGAGTACCTGACCCACGAGCTCGACCGCACCTCGCTGATCTCGAAGATGATCGGCAAGGACATCGCGGCGCTGCGCTCCCTCGACTCCGAGCGCGAGAGCCAGGACCACCTCTACCGCGACGCCCCGCTCTACACCGCGAAGGGCATCGGCAAGAAGGGCTCCATCGAGAGCACCGACCTGACGCTGCACCGCGGCGAGGTCGTCGGCTTCGCCGGGCTCCTCGGCTCCGGCCGCACCGAGCTCGCGCGCCTGATCTACGGCGTCGACAAGCCCGACACCGGCGAGATCACGATGCACGGCAAGAAGATCGACGTCCCGACGCCGACCGCCGGCCTCGCCCACAAGATCGCGTTCTCGAGCGAGAACCGCCGCGACGAGGGCATCATCCGCGACCTCTCGGTCCGCGAGAACCTCATCCTCGGCGTGCAGGCCAAGCGCGGCTGGGCCCGCCCCCTCTCCAAGAAGGAGAAGGACGAGATCGTCGGCAAGTACCTCGTCGAGCTCAACGTGCGCCCGGCCGACCCCGACCGCCCGATCAGCAAGCTCTCCGGCGGCAACCAGCAGAAGGTCCTCCTCGGCCGCTGGCTCGCCACCGCCCCCGAGATCCTCATCCTTGACGAGCCGACCCGCGGCATCGACGTCGGAGCGAAGGCCGAGATCCAGGAGAAGGTCGTCGCCCTCGCCGGCGAGGGCGTCGCCGTGGTCTTCATCTCGTCCGAGCTCGACGAGGTCGTCCGCCTCAGCGACCGCATCATCGTCCTGAAGGACCACCGCGTGATCGCGGAGATCCTCAACGGTCCCGCTGTCACTGCGGAGTCGATCGTCACTACCATCGCCGCAGAGGGAGTCGTCGACGAGGACGTCGTCGTCCTCGAGAGCGCCACGCAGGAGGCCGCATCATGAGCAGCGACACCCGACCCGCCCGGGGATCAGTCCTCGGCGGGATCATCCGCCGCCAGTACTTCTGGGGAGTCGTGGCGATCGCCCTGCTCCTCCTCGTCAACGTCGTCAAGGACCCGGGCTACCTGGCCGTCTCGGTCAGCCCCACCACCGGCTACCTCGTCGGCAACGTCATCGACATCGCCCGCGCCGCCGCTCCGATCCTGATGATCGCCGTCGGCATGTGCCTGGTCGTCGCGACCGGGGGCATCGACCTCTCGGTCGGCTCGATCATGGTCGTCGCCGGCGCCGTCTCGATGGAGTTCCTCAACTCCGCGGGAGCGCCCGACTCGCTCGGCGCCGCAGCGGGAGCCTTCGCGGTCGCCCTCCTGGTGGCCGCCGTGCTCGGAGCCGTGAACGGCATCCTCGTCTCGGTGGTGGGCCTCCAGCCCTTCATCAGCACGCTCGTCGTGATGCTCGCGGGCCGCGGCCTGGCGAAGGTCATCACCGGCGGCCAGAACACCGCCGCCACCAACGAGCCCTTCCGCTGGCTCGCGAACGGGTACGTCTTCGGGCTCCCGGTCGTGTTCCTCCTCGCCATCGCCATCGTCGTGGTCGTCGGAGTCCTGGTGCGCCGCAGCGCCCTCGGCCTGATGATCGAGGCCATCGGCATGGACCCGAAGGCGGCCCGCCTCGCGGGCATCAACCGCCGGGGCCTGCTGATGACCGCCTACATCGGCAGCGGCATCCTCGCCGGAGTCGCGGGCGTGTTCGCCACGGCGAGCGTGATGACGGTCGACGTCTCGCGCACCGGCTACCAGCTCGAGCTCGACGCGATCCTCGCGGTCGTCATCGGCGGCACCTCGCTCGCCGGCGGCAAGTTCAACATCACCGGTGCCGCCGTGGGCGCGATCCTGATCGCCACCCTCGACAAGACCGTCGTGTTCCTCGGAGTCTCGTCCTCCGCGACGCCCGCCTTCAAGGCGATCGTCATCGTCGCGCTCTGCCTCCTGCAGTCCGAGCGCGTCCGCTCCGCCTTCAAGTCCCGTCGCGAGGCGCACCGCAGCGTCCCGCAGAAAGAGGCGATCCCCGCATGAGTGCCGTGATGACCCGCTCCGCCCCTCCGGCGAGCACCAAGCGCACCTCCGGGGCGCGCGGCTGGCTGAGCCAGCACCTGGACAAGCTGCCCACCCTGGCCGCGCTGATCATCTTCTTCGGGATGATCGTCTACGGCGAGGCCGCCTACGGCCGGATCCTGCAGGCGAGCACGATCTCGAACCTGCTGGTCAACAACGCGCACCTGATCATCCTCGCCGTGGGCCTCACCTTCGTGATCCTCACCGGCGGCATCGACCTCTCGGTCGGCGCGGTGATCGCGTTCAGCAGCGTGAGCGGCGTGCTCCTGATCAACGCCGGCTGGAACCCCTGGCTCGTGATGGTCCTGATGGTCGTGATCGGCGCCCTGTTCGGCGTGATCTCCGGCGTCCTGATCCAGTACTTCAACGTGCAGCCGTTCATCGCGACGCTCGCGATGATGTTCCTGGCCCGCGGTCTCGCCTCCATGCTGAGCACCGTCCCGGAGCGCCTCCCCGAGGACTCGGCCGTGCTGAGCCTGGCCACGCCGATCAAGCTGATCGACGGCCCCAAGGTCAACGACTTCGTCATCAGCCCCGGCGTGATCATCGCGATCCTCGTCGTGGCCGGCGCGTTCTTCGTGCTCCACCGCACCCGCCTCGGCCGCACGGTCTACGCGATGGGCGGCTCCGAGCAGTCGGCGGCCCTGATGGGCCTCCCGGTCGTGCGGACCAAGCTGTTCATCTACATCATCAGCGGCACGCTCGCCGGTCTCGCCGGTGTGGTCTACACCGCCCGCCTCGGCAGCGCGCAGAACATCACCGGCACCGGCTGGGAGCTCGACGCCATCGCGGCGACCGTCATCGGCGGCACGCTGCTCACCGGCGGCGTCGGGTTCGTGCTCGGCTCGGTGGTCGGCGCCCTGGTGCTCGGACTGATGAACGTCCTGATCACCCGCGACGGCGGCATCCCGCCGGAGGCGACCACGATCATCACCGGAGGCATCCTCCTGGTCTTCGTCCTCCTCCAGCGCGCCGTCATGGCCCGCAGCAAGACCTGACCGGGCTCCCGCCCGATCTCCCCCGGCGCCCCCTCGTCCCTCCGCGGACGAGGGGGCGCCGTCGTGTCCGGGGCGCTCCGCCGGCCTCAGGAGGCGGAGCGGCTGAGCGTCAGCGCGGCCTGCTCGCGGGTGGCGTAGCCGCACTCCTCGGCGAGGCGGGCGAAGTCGGCAGGGCCCCGCCGCCGCAGGCCGATCCGGCGCCGGAGGGTGCCCGCCCGGCGCGTCTCGATCTCCTCCGCCGGCGTGCGGCCGAGGAACGCGAAAGCCTGCGCGAGCATGCGGGGGCAGACGAGCAGCTCCCGGGCGAGCACCGCGGCGGAGAACGCCGGGTCGCGGTGGCGCGCCTCGATCACCGGGATCGCCTCCGCGTAGACCTGGTCGGCGCTCCGGGTCCGGACCCGCGGAGCGCTGTGCTCGACGATCCCCTCCAGCAGCAGTTCGCTCGCCCGCCTCACGCCGGCGGCCCCGAGCACGGCCGGATCGCCCTCGATCAGACTGTTGGCGAGGGCACGGGCAGGCGTCCAGACCGACTCGCGCACCAGCACGACCTCGTTGATCCGCTCGCGGACCCACCGGTGCTCGAGCACGGCGGCGTCGAAGCTCCAGGTGTACGAGAGGGTGGGCCGCCGGTAGTCGATGCGCACCGGGACCCTGGCGTCGAGGAGCAGGACGCTGTTCGGCGTCGCCTCGAGCACGCCCTCGTCGAGGACGACCTCGCCCCCGCCCTCGACGATCAGGGAGATGTGAACGCCCACCGGCCTGTCCGCCCTGTCGACCGACGGCGAGAGGGCGACCCTGATCCCGTTCGGCCCCCACACCCGCGTCAGCGCGAGTCCCGGTCCGTCCGCTGCGTCCATCCGCAGACCGGGAGCGCCCGTCCCGCGCTCGTCCCCTGCGCGAGCGAACGCCTGCATCCGCTCCTCTGCGGCCCCCATCTCCCGCCTCCTCCGCGTCGAACGAACAGAATCCCTCATCTGTCGATCACCGCCGGACGTTCGCACGGATCTCCCAGGCCTCCGCGCCTCGCGCTCGGAATCCGGCCGCACGCCGTCGCCGGACCGGGAGGACGGCCACGGGGACCGTCCCGGTCAGCAGCGCTGGGAGAGCCGCCGCAGCGCGCGGTGAGCGCTCCCCACGGAGGCGAAGCCCGCCTCCTCGGCTGCGCGCGCGAAGTCGGCGATCGCCAGGGACCGCCCGCCGATCAGGAGCAGGAGGGTCCCCGCCCGGCGCCGCTCGAGCTCGTCGTCCGCCGTGCGTCCGAGGAAGGAGAACGCGCGAGCCAGCGTCAGCTCCGACACCAGGAGCTCGCGGGCGAGCCGGGCGGCGGTGAGGGCGGGATCGCGGTGGCGCTCCTCGATGAGGGCCATGGCCTCCCCGTAGACCTCCTCGGCGCGGGGACGTCTGCGCGGCGCGGAGCTCTCGACCAGCTCCTTCAGGAAGGCCTCGCCCGCCCGGGCGACGGCAGGCTGCTCCGCCAGAGCGGGGTCGCCGTCGAGGAGACCGTTCATCAGCGCCCGCGCCGGGGCCAGGAAGCAGCCGGCGACGGGCAGGATCTCGCCGAAGCGCTCCGTGAGCCAGCGCTGCTCCCGCGCCCGCTCGCCGAGCACCCAGGCGTAGATCACGGTCGAGCGGGGGAAGCGCGCCCCGGTCCGCGGCTCCGCGTCGATGACCACCAGATCACCACTGCCGCACTCGAGCGTCCGTCCGTCCTGTCGGATGCGTCCTCCGCCCTCGACGACCAGCAGCAGATGCGCGCCCGGCGGGCAGCGCGACTGCGGCTTCTGCTCGAGAACGCAGCCACCGGGGATCCACAGTCTGGCGATCTCGAAGCCGAGCGAGCCCGTCGCCTCGACCCGCAGTCCAGAACGGGCCTCCACGCCGTTCCAGTGCTCGGCCATCCGCCGGTACATCTCGGCCGATCTCGACCTCATCGGGCGCCCCCTCCTCGCGGGCACGCTGACGCCTCACCACGGGAGTGATTCGCAGCCCGCGCGTGCTCCGTTTGTCACCGGATCGGTCACAGCGGACGGCGACGCTCCCGCTCACCGCGCCGGCGGCGCCCCGGCGGCAGCGTGCGACCGACGGGATCACCGGGTCAGGAGGGCGATCGCGACTCGGAACGGCGCCGGAGCACACCACTCCCTCCTCACGGCGGCGCCACTTCCTCCTCACCTGCCCCCGAGCGCTTGGGCCGACCGACCGCCCGCGGGAAGACTCCCCAGCGGTACGGCGCCCGTCGTACCCGCCGAAGCGGCCGAGCGGACGACGACCGTCCTCCGAGCAGGCCGCCGGCGCGAAGACAGACCGAGGAGCTTCACTGTGACTTCCGACAACTCTCCCGCTGAGCAGGGTCCGCTGAGGCGACGCACCGTCGTCGCCGGCGCCACCTGGTCCCTGCCCGTGATCGCCGCAGCGACGGCCACCCCGGCCGCCGCCGCCTCTGCCACGCAGACCCTCGTGTTCAGCTCCATCCCGACCATGATCGCGTGCATGCCCAACACGGCGCCGATCACGCTGACCCTCACCGGCGGCAACGTCGCGAACGTCCCTGTGCGGGTGAACACCCCGCCCGGCTTCCGCTTCGGAGGGAGCGGGACCGACACCTTCATGACCGACGCGAACGGAGTCGCCACCATCCCGGTCGGCGGCGTCATCGCGGGCCCCTCGACCGGCTCGGCCCTCGCCTTCGGCGGCTCGGCGAAGACGAACGCCCCGTTCCCGGTCCGCCAGACCGGCGACCTGCAGTACAGCACGGGCCTCGCCACTGTTCCCGACAACTCCGGATTCATCCACACCTCCTCGCAGGGTGTGAACGGCAACGTCTCCGTCAAGGCGAACGGCGACATCTGGCAGTACCGGCGGTCGGACGGCTGGCAGAAGCTCGGCACGGGCGCCTCCACGGAGCCCAGCACGTCCGGGCTCACGCAGCAGCCGGACGGAACCTACAACGCGCACTGGATCAAGGACGGAGTCCTCCAGTACGGCAAGGCGCTCGCGACCGTTCCGAACAACTCCGGATTCGTCCGCACCTACGGTCAGGGCGCGGACGGGAACGTCTCCGTCAAGGCGAACGGCGACATCTGGCGTTACAACCGCCAGGCCGACGAGTGGACCCTTCTGGGCACCGGCGCCAGCACCGAGCCGAGCGCGGCCGGCATCTCCGCGAACCCGGCCGGGACCCTGAACGTCCACTGGATCAAGAACGGAGTCCTGCAGTACGGCACCGCAGCGGCCACGGTGCCGACCAACTCCGGATTCGTCCGCGTCTACGGCCTCGGCACCCGCGGCACGATCGCCGTGAAGTCGAACGGCGACATCTGGCGGTACACCCCGCAGGGCAACGTGTGGGACCTCGTCGGCACCGGAGCCAGCACCGAGCCGAGCGCCGCCGGACTGACCCAGCGGCCGGGCGGGACGTTCGAGATCCACTGGATCAAGGACGGGGTCCTGCAGTACGGCACCCGGCTCGCGACCGTTCCGGAGAACTCCGGGTTCGTCCGCACCTACGGTCAGGGAGCGGATGGGAACGTCTCCGTGAAGGCGAACGGCGACATCTGGTACTACAGCACGGCGCAGAACACGTGGACCAAGATCGGCTCCGGTGCCAGCACCGGCCCCGATGCGGCCGGGATCACCGCCCAGGGAGACGGCGCGTTGAACCCCCACTGGATCAAGGCGAGAACCGACTGCCGCTGATCCGCGCCCGGCGGCCCTCTCCGCCCGCGTCCTGCCGGACCGCGGGCGAGGAGGGCCGCCTCCGCCCTCCCGCCGAGGACGGGCGCCTCGTCCGAGGAGGAACGCGCCACCCCGTCTCGGCGCCCCTCCCCCGGCCTAACGTGGTCACCGCCCGCGCACCCCGTCCCCGCTGCGAAGGAGCCCGGTGACCGCTTCCGAGCAGCCGGCCGCCCCGCGCGGTCTCGTCGAGACGCTGCAGCTGAGCGGTCCCCGCGTGGAGGCGTGGCTGAGGAGCCTCGGCTGGGCGAGCGACGGAGCTCCGCCCCTGCACCTCGCCGGGGACGTGCTCGCCGTCGACGGCTTCCGGCTGAGCCGCCTCTGGCACACACCCGGCACGCTCCGGACCGACCCGCCCCTCCCCGCCCCCGACCGGGCCGAGGTCGACCTCATCGTCCCGGTCGCCGGCGAGATCGTCGTCGACGGCCCTCTCGAGGCCGCTCGTCTGCGGCCCGGCGGGCTCGCCCTCCTCCGACGCGACGACTCCGCTCGGTTCCGGGCGGAGGAGGACTCCGCCTGGCTGGCGCTGAGGACGTCGTGGGGCAGGCTCGGCCTCACGAGCGCACAGTCCGACGGGCCGTCCTGCACCCTGCTCGCCGCCGACAGCTACAGCGGCGCCTTCGTCTCCCTCGTCAACGCGACCCTCAACGCGGACCTCGCGGCGGGCGATCCCGGCTTCAGCGAGCTGCGCCGGGCGCTCGAGGCGACCGCGTCGGCCCTGATCAAGCAGAGCCTGCCGCCCGCCCGTCCGGAGGACGGACTCGAGGGCGTCCTCCTCCGCGCGATCGCCGTCATCGATGCGGAGGCGGGTGACGCGGACTTCACCGCCGGCGTTCTCGCGATGCGGCTCCGCGTCTCGCGGGCGACGCTGGACCGCGCCTTCCACCGCCGGGGCACGACCGTGGCCGCGACCCTCCGCGAGCGGCGCGTGCACCTCGCCGCGTCGCTGCTCGCCGCGAGCCCGTCGCTCTCGCCCTCGGCTCGCGCGGCCGTGGCCGAGCGGGCCGGCTTCCGGACGCTGAGGGCGATGGACCGCGCGCTGAGCCGTTCGCGAGACGTCGACCGCGGCTGATCCGACCGGACATCGGCGTACGCGTCGCTCCAGGATGCACCCGGGATTCGTCGAACCGGTTCGCCTCTCCTCTGGAGTGTCGGGAAATGATCCGGTTAGGCTCTTCACGTTGTCGTCAACATAGTGTTACCGTGAACATTGCCGCGTACGAAGCCGGCACACTCCCTCCCCTCAGCAATGGTGCCGACCCTGGAGCAAAGCGCGATGAAGCCTTTCCTGCGACCACTCGTCCTCGTGACGGCCGTGGCCCTCACCGTCCCCCTTCTGACGGCCCAGTCGGCGAGCGCAGCTCCCTCCGACAGCCTCGTCCTGCGCTACGCGCTCGACGAGACGAGCGGCACGACCGTCGCCGACAGCTCGGGCAAGGGCCGCACCGGCACGCTCGTCAACGGAGCCGCTCCTCGCGGAGCCGCGGGCGTCGCCCTCGACGGGACCGACGACTACGTCAAGCTGCCCGACGACCTGCTCGCGGGCCTGAACTCGATCACGGTCAGCACCGAGGTCCTGGTGAACGCGAACCAGGGCACGCCCTACTTCATCTGGGGCCTCGGCAACACGACGAACGGCGCCGGGAACGGCTACCTCTACACGACGGGCAACGGCTACAAGGCCTCGATCGCCACCGGCAACTGGACCACCGAGCAGACCGTCAACTCCAACGCGAACCTCGCGCGCAGCGTCTGGAAGACCCTCACCTACACGCTCGACGACGCGAGCGACACCGCACGCCTCTACCTCGACGGCACCCAGGTCGCGCAGCAGACAGGAGTGACCATCACTCCCGCCGCGATCGGCAACGGCACCACCACCGCGAACGCGATCGGCCGCTCCGTCTACACGGCGGACAAGACCCTCGCCGGCTCGGTCCGCGACTTCCGCGTCTACAGCACGGCGCTCAGCGCGGCCGACGTCGCGACCCTCCAGGCCCCGGACAGCACGCGCGTCTCCCGCGACTCCGCCGCCCTGGACCTCGGGAGCCTCTCCTCGGTCTCCGCGAACCTCACCCTCCCGACGACCGGCCCCAACGGCTCCGCCATCGCCTGGGCCTCGAGCAACTCCGCGGTCGTCTCGACCAGCGGAGTCGTCACGCCGCCCGCGACCGGGGTCGCCTCGGTCGAGCTGACCGCCACGACCACCCGCGGCTCGGCCACGGCCACCCGCACCTTCACCGCCACCGTGCCCGCCAAGGACGTGAACGCCGACGCCCAGAAGGCGCTGGACGCCCTCTCGATCGTCAACTCCGGCGACGTCCGCGGCAATGTGACGCTGCCCGCGAAGGCCGGCTCCTACGACGTCGCCTGGGCCTCCTCGAACTCGGCCGTGCTCAGCACGACCGGCGTCGTGAAGCGCCGGTCCGCCGCCACGCCCGTCACACTCACCGCGACGATCGCCGGCACGACCGCGACCCGGCAGCTGCCCGTCACGGTGACCGCGGCTCCCGCGGACCTCGACACCGAGTACGACGCGGGCTACCTCTGGACCCACTTCGCCTCGACCGACTACGAGAAGATCTACTTCGGCTCCAGCACCGACGGCCTGCACTGGTCGAAGCTCAACAACGACAAGGCCGTGCTCGCCAACCTCGGCGGCACCCTCGGCGTCCGCGACCCGCACCTCGTGCGCTCCCCCACCGGCGACGAGTACTGGATCATCGGCACCGACCTGCACGCCGAGGGCACCGCTCCCGGCGGCACCTGGGACCAGACCAACGCGAGCAAGAACCTCGTCGTCTGGCGCTCGACGGATCTCGTGAACTGGAGCGATCAGAGCATCGTCTTCGCCGGCTTCCCCGACGCGGGCAACGTCTGGGCTCCTGAGGCGATCTGGGACGACGCGACCGGCCAGTACTACGTCTACTGGGCCGCCCGCGACAAGACGCTGACCGGCGGGGCCTCCGCCCAGCGCGTCTACGTCTCGACCACGCGCGACTTCGTCGGCTTCTCCACCCCGAAGGTCTGGCTGGACGAGAACCCCGCCGCCGGCGGCGGGAGCCGCGGCAGCATCATCGACACGACCATCGCGAAGGAGGGGGACACGTACTACCGCTTCTCCACCGCCGACTGGCGCACGGTCGTCGACAAGGCCCCGAGCCTCGCTGGCCCGTGGACCCGCGTGATCGGCTTCGGCGAGGAGAAGTCCCGCGGCCTCTCCGACCACCTCGAGGGCCTCACCGTCTACCAGCTGCCCGACGGCCGCTGGGTCGTCATGGGCGACTCGTTCGGCTACTCCGCCTACGTCACCGACACCCTCGCGGACATGCGGTTCACGGCCCTGCCCGTCGGCACCACCGGCGCGAACACGTACTCGTTCTCGAAGCCCTTCCGCCACGGCTCGGTGCTCCGCCTCTCGAGCGCCGAGGAGGCGCGCCTGACGGCCGCCTACGGCACCAGCAGCACCGGCCCCGCCGCGAAGCCGATCAACGCGGCGGGCGAGATCCTCCGCTACACCTTCGACGGCGGCTCGGGCACCACGGTGCGCGACAGCTCGGGCAACAACCAGAACGGCACGCTCCCCTCGGGCGGCACCTGGAAGGACGGCGCCCTGCAGCTCGACGGCACCGACGACTACGTCAAGCTGCCGAACGACCTGCTCGCCGGAGTGACGGACCTCACCATCCAGTCCGACGTCTGGATCGACCCCGCGCAGGGCGGCGCCTACTTCCTCTACGGCCTGGGCAACACCACGAACGGCGCCGGCGACGGCTACCTCTTCACCTCGGGCAACAACTACCGCACCAGCATCGCGACCGGGAACTACACCACCGAGCAGACCGTCGCCGGCGGCTCGGCCCTCCCCCGCGGCACCTGGGCGCACCTGACGTACACGCTCTCCGGCACCACCGGCACGATCTACCTCGACGGAGTGAAGGTCGCCAGCGGCACCGTCACGACCGACCCGAAGGACATCGGCGGCGGCTCCACCTCGGCGAACTACATCGGGCGCTCGAACTACGACGCCGACAACCGCTTCCGCGGCCAGATCCGCGAGTTCTCGGTCTACAACCGGGCCCTCAGCGCCTCCGAGGTGCTCGCCGCCTCCGGCAACACGTCGGCCCTGGTCGACCTGTCGCTCAGCGGCGACGTCCTGAAGACGGCCCCGATCGTCGACTCGGCGAGCAGGACGGTCACCTTCCCGGTGAAGCCGGGGACCGACCTGACGAAGCTCACCCCGACCTTCTCCACCGCGGCCGGCGTCACGGCGAGCCCCGCCTCCGGCACCGTCCGCGACCTCTCCACCCCGCAGACGGTCGTGCTCACGCCCGCCGCCGGCGGCACCGCGACCACCTGGACCCTGAAGGCCGTCGTCATGAAGTCCCCGGTCCTCGCGGGCCTGAACGCCGACCCGAACATCGCGGTCTTCGGCGACACCTACTACCTGTACGCGACCTCGGACGGCTTCGCCGGCTGGGGCGGCAAGACCTTCTACGCCTGGTCCTCGAAGAACCTCATCGACTGGACCCGCTCGGAGCAGCCCTTCCTGACGCTCGACGGCGCGAACGGCAACGTGCCGTGGGCGACCGGCAACGCCTGGGCGCCGACGATCATCGAGAAGAACGGGAAGTACTACTTCTACTTCTCCGGCGAGAACTCCTCGCTGAACCGCAAGACGATCGGAGTCGCCGTCTCGGACAGCCCGATGGGCCCGTTCACGGCGCAGCCGACCGCGATGATCACCAACGGCGAGTCCGTGCGGTCCGGCCAGGCGATCGACCCCGCCGCGTTCACCGACCCGAAGACCGGCAAGAGCTACCTCTTCTGGGGCAACGGCGACCCGCTCTACGGGGAGCTGTCCGACGACATGCTCTCGATCAAGACCGGCACGATCAAGAAGATCAGCGGTCTGACCGACTTCCGCGAGGGTGCGTTCCTGAACTACCGCGACGGTCTGTACCACCTCACCTACTCGATCGACGACACCGGCTCGGAGAACTACAAGGTCGGCTACGCCACCTCGACGAGCGTCGACGGACCGTGGACCTACCGCGGCGTGGTCCTCGAGAAGGACACCTCGCAGGGCATCCTCGCCACGGGCCACAACTCGATCGTCAACGTGCCCGGCACGGACGACTGGTACATCGCCTACCACCGCTTCGCCATCCCCGGCGGAGACGGCCAGCACCGCGAGACGACGATCGACCGGGTGACCTTCGACAAGACGACCGGGCTCATGCAGAAGGTCGTCCCGACCCTCACCAGCGTCGCCGCGCAGACGATCGTCGACACCGCGCCGCTCGCAGCCTCGATCACGGGGAAGGCGACGGTGGGCAGCACGCTGACCGCCTCCGCCTCCTCCCCGTGGACGGCGACCGGCTTCCAGTGGAAGCGCGGTGGGACCGCGATCAGCGGGGCGACGGCGTCGAGCTACACGCTCACCGCCGCCGACCGCGGAGCGACGATCTCGGTGGCCGTGACCGCCGCGAAGCCGCAGTGGACGCCGGCGACGGCCTCCGCCTCCGTCGGTCCCGTGACCGACTCGGCACCCGCGATCGCCGTGACCACGACCTCCACGACGCGCTGCGCCGCCGGGAAGATCGTCGTCACCGCGACCGCCACGAACCCGAACGCCTTCGCCGCGAAGATCGTGATCGGCACGACGTGGGGCTCCAAGAGCTTCGCCGACGTCGCTCCCGGCGCCACCGTCTCGGCCGCCTTCACCACCCGGGCGACGAGTGTGACCGACGGATCCGCGACCGCCACGGCGACCGCGTTCATCAGCGGGAAGCCGGCCACGGCCTCCGCGACCGCCCCCTACTCCGCGGCCAGCTGCAGCTGATCCGCGGGCACGACCCACACCCATTGAGATCGAGCCGGCGACGACGCCGGCCGGAGAACGGAGAACACCCGACATGAACACCCGATCCCTTCTGATCCGCGGAGCCGCTGGACTGGCCGGAGGCGTCCTCCTGCTCGGAGTCGCCGGAACGGCGTTCGCCGCCGAGGTCAACTACGGCAACGATGACGTCGACATCAACGTCGAGATCGCCGACCTCCCCGGTAACGGTGCCCTCTCGATGACCGTCGCCGCGGACTCGACGACGCTGACCGAGACCGGCTCGGACAACGTCCGCCGCCAGTTCACCGGCACCCTGCCCACCGTCACGGTCACCGACACCCGTGACGCCGCGGACGTCTCCCCCGACTCCGCGTGGTACGTCATCGGCACGGCGAGCGACTTCACGTCGGCCGACGGATCGACCATCGGCGCCGAGAACCTCGGCTGGACCCCGGACCTGGTCGACGGTGGAGACCTCGGCGAGGTCGCCGCGGGCGATGAGGTCGGCACCGCCATCGACGGCGGCGCCAACGGCGTCGGCCTGAAGGGCAAGGAGCTGCTCGCGATCGTCGCCAGCAACTCCCAGCAGGTCAACCCCGAGGGCTCCTGGAGCGCCGACGCCGACCTCTTCCTCCGCACCCCCGTGAACGTGGACGCCGGCGCGTACTCGTCCACCATCACCCTGTCGCTCTTCGAGTGACCCGTCGCGGCCGGGGGACGCACTCCCTCGGCCGCGATCCCACCACGGCCGACGCGGCCGGGCCCGCCCGCCCGGCCGCGTCGTGCTTCCCCCGTGCGACCATGAGGTTCTGATGACTGCTCCGCGCCGCTCCGCCGCTCCCCGCCGCCCGCTCCTCCCCGCGCTGCTCGCGCTGATCGTCGCCCTCCTCGGCGCGGGAGTCGCTCCGGCGGCCGTCGCGGCCGACGGAGCGATCACCTGGGCGGTCAGCCCCTCCACCGACGGCGTCCCCGACAAGCGCGCGTGGGTCGAGCTCGAGCTCGCCCCCGGCGCGAGCGCCTCGGACGAGGCGGTCGTGCGGAACCTCAGCGACCAGCCCGTGACCTTCAGCATCACCAGCGCCGACGGCTACTTCACCGACACCGGCCGCTTCAACATGCTCAACTCGGACCAGGAGTCGGTCGACGCCGGGCTGTGGATCTCCGCCCCCGAGACCGTGACCGTCGATCCGGGCAGCAGCGGCGTGGTGCCGTTCACCGTGACGGTCCCCGACAACGCCACCCCTGGCGACCACGCCGCCGGCATCGCCGCCTCCGTGCTCTCGCAGGGCACCGAGGCGGGAGGCGCGAACGTCGGAGTGGAGAGCCGCATCGGCTTCCGCGTGATGACCCGCGTGACCGGCGAGGTGACCCCCTCCTTCTCCGTCGAGGACCTGGCCAGCGACTACCGCCTCTCCTGGAACCCGTTCCAGCCCGGCTCCCTCTCGCTCGTCGCCGACGTGGTGAACACTGGCAACGTGCGCCTGCTGCTCGACGGCACGGCGAGCGCCCAGGGCGCCACCGCCCCCGTCGTCGCGGCCGACGCGCCCCAGCAGGAGCTGCTGCCCGGCGACCGGCGCAGCGTCTCGGTGCAGCTCGACGGCATCTGGCCCCTCTTCGGGGTCGGCGCCGACCTGACCATCGCACCGACCGTCGCCGCCGCCGATCAGGAGCCGGTCGCCACCGCTCCCGTGACGGAGTCGATCACGGTCGCCGCCGTGCCGGTCCCGCAGCTGCTCGTGATCCTCGGGGTCGCCCTCATCCTCGCGGCGCTGCTCGCCGGGCGCTCGCGCTCGCGCCGCCGCATCGCCGCCCTGGTGCAGCAGGCCAAGGAGGAGGGCCTGCGCGAGGGCGCGCGCGTCTCCTCCTGAGCACCCCCTCCGCACGCTCCCTCCCCCCTCCCTGCCGCCGAGGGGCCCCGGGCCGTCGAGGGGACCCGCTACACCGGGTTCCCCCGACGGTCCAGGGTTCGCTCACCGCGCGGCCATGCGTCAGAGTAAGCGGATGACCACCACCTCCCTGGAGGCGCCGACTAAGCGTCTCGGCCTCATCGCGCTCATCGCGACCCTCGGCGGCCTCCTCTTCGGCTACGACACCGGCGTCATCAACGGCGCCCTGGAGCCAATGTCGACCGAGCTGGGCCTCACCGCGCTGACCGAGGGGGTCGTCACCAGCTCGCTCCTCTTCGCCGCCGCGATCGGCGCGATCTCGGGCGGACGCCTCGCCGACGCCCTCGGGAGGCGGACCACGATCCGCCTGCTCGCCGTGCTCTTCCTCGTCGGCGCCCTGGTCTGCGTGGTGGCGCCGGGCTTCGGCGCGATGGTCCTCGGGCGGGCGGTCCTCGGACTGGCCGTCGGCGGCGCCTCGGTGGTCGTGCCGATCTACCTCTCCGAGATCTCCCCCTCCGAGATCCGCGGCTCGCTCGCCGGCCGCAACGAGCTGATGATCGTGATCGGCCAGCTCGCCGCCTTCGTGGCCAACGCCGTCATCGGCACCGTCTGGGGCGAGCTGCCCGGCGTCTGGCGGATCATGCTCGCCGTCGCCGCGCTCCCCGCCGCCGCGCTCCTGCTCGGCATGACCCGGGTCCCGGAGTCGCCGCGCTGGCTGATCGCGCACGGCCGCCGCGACGAGGCGCTCGACGTGCTCACGACCATCCGGACGCCCGACCGGGCCCATGCGGAGGCGGAGACCATCGCCCGCTCGATCGGCGCGAAGGACGGCCCGAGGATCCCCCTGCTGCAGGCGCTGCGCGAGCGCTGGGCGGTGCGCATCCTGCTGGTCGGCATCGGGATCGGAGTCGCCCAGCAGCTCACCGGCATCAACTCGATCATGTACTACGGCCAGTCGGTGCTGAAGGAGGCGGGCTTCGACCACGACGGCGCGCTCGTCGCCAACATCGCACCCGGGGCGATCGCCGTGATCGGCGGCCTGATCGGGCTGCGGCTCATGCAGACGATGAACCGCCGCACGACCCTCCTGCTCGGCTACTCCCTGACCACCGCGATGCACTTCCTGATCGGCATCGCCTCCGTCGCGCTCCCCGTGGGGAACCCGGCGCGGCCGTACGTGATCCTGGTGCTGGTCGTCGCGTTCGTGGGGAGCATGCAGACGTTCCTCAACATCGTCACCTGGGTGATGCTGTCCGAGATCTTCCCGCTGCGGATCCGCGGCGTCGGCGTCGGCATCGCGATCTTCTGCCACTGGATCACGAACGCGGTGCTCGGCCTGTTCTTCCCCACCCTCGTCTCCGGCGTCGGCATCACCGGAACGTTCTTCCTGTTCGGCGCCGTCGGCCTGCTCGCGCTCGTCTTCATCTGGAAGCGCGTGCCCGAGACCCGCGGCCGCGCCCTCGAGGAGGTCGAGGCGGGCGTCGTCTCCGGCGAGCTCTTGCGCCGCTGACGCCCGCCCTCGGGATCCGCCTACTGGTAGGTGACGAGGTCGGGGAGGGGGCGGACCTCGGCCATGGTCTCGGCGGGGGTGAGCATGGGCGCGTCCTCGTCGTAGAAGTTCTTCCAGCCCCAGCCGATGCCCTCGGGGGCGCCCTCGTGCAGCGCGTCCCAGGTCGCCTGCTTGTCGGGCTGCGAGCCCTGGCCGTCGACGTGGATGAGGAACTCCAGCTCGGGCCGGTCGCGGCGGATGCTGTCGCGGTCCTGCAGCATCGACAGCCGGAACTGGTGCAGCACGAACATCTTCGGCGGCAGCCCCTCGCTCTGCACCAGGTCGGCCAGCCACTCCGACACGCTGTCGACCTCGGCGGCCGAGACGCGCCCGATCTGCTGCAGCGGCTTCTGGCCGGGCAGCAGGCGCCACTCCGGGTCGAGCGCGAGGCCGACGTTGGGCAGCGACAGGAGGTCCGCGTACTGCTTCGCCTGGGTGAGGAAGTCGGTCAGCCCCGACTGCAGGTCGAGCACCACGTACATCCCCGCCGCCTGCGCCGCGTCGATGTAGGGGCGGATGTCGGCGGCGTCGAGCTCGTTGGAGTAGTCGCCGTCCTTGCCGGGGTCGCCCGCCGCGACCGTGGTGATGATCTCGAGGCTCGGCACGACCTGCTTGTCGGTGAGCGCCCGGTACGGCTCGGCCACCGCCTCCGCCCGCGCGATCGTGGGCTCGAGGCCCTGCTCCCCCAGCACACCGAGGACGGGAGCGCCCGGAGTGCCGTAGATCGCGACGAAGAGGTGCCCGCCGAACATCCGCTGGCCGCCGCCCGGCAGCTGCCAGCCGCTCGCGGCCGCGCGCACGGCCCACTCGGGCTCGGGCTGGGCGGCGAGCACGGGGCCGAGCAGCAGCGTGCAGGAGGCGTCGGCCTCGGCGATCGCGGTCACGGCTCCGCCCGAGGCGAGCAGGTCGTCGCCGTCGACCACGGTGACGGGCACGCCGGCCGCGCGGGCGGTCGCCAGTGCGGCGACGTCGGCGTCCTGCGCGCGGGCGAGAGCGTGCAGGCCGGTCAGGGCGTCGGCCCGGGCCGGGAGGGCGCCGAACGGAGCGTCGGAGGCGGTGGACGGCGCGGCGGCGGCGAGGTCGGCGAGCGCCAGGTCGGTCACGGTCACGCCGGACGCGCTGCTGAGGGCGGCCGCGTCGGAGGCGGAGGCGACGACGTCGACGCCCTCGGGCGCGGTGACGTCGCCGATCGCGAGCACGCGGGTCACGCCGAGGCGGGCGAACTCGGCGGCGAGGGCGTCGGAGGTCGGAGCGGCGGAGGACGGAGCGGCGGACGGGGTGGCGGATCCGGGCGCGGAGTCGGACGGGCCCCCCGGATCGGACGGCGTGTCGGAAGCCGTGGATCCCGCGGCCGCGGCGTCCGCGGTCGGGGCGGCCGTCGCTCCGGATCCCGCCGAGCCGACCAGCAGCGGCACGCCCCAGGCGATGCTCACCTGGGCGGCGCGCAGGCGGGACTCGGCGACGTCCTCGACCAGGACGACCAGCGGAGCCGCGGCGAAGAGGGCCGCACTCGCGGCGAGCGCGTCCGGGGCGAGCGCCACCGGCCCGCTCGGAGCCGCGGTGCGGGTGCGGGGCGCCTCCTGCTGAGCGTCGTCCGGAGCGGAGGAGTCGGGCGTGCAGGCGCTGAGCAGCGGGAGCACCGCGAGACCGCCGATCACGACGCTGCGGCGCGAGAGCCCGGAGCGAGAGGGGACGGAACGGGGTGTCGAGGGCATGGCAGGCCTCTCCTCTCGGAGCCCGATCGGGGCTCTCTGGTGCGTGGCTGGTCCTCTCGACTATCGCAGGCCCGGCGGCGGTGAGCGCCGAGGGGGCCGTCCCGGGCGCGCCTCCGAGGCCGTCCGGACAGGCAGAAGGGGAGCGGCGCCGCAACACCGCTCCCCTTCGAGAGGCTGGATCAGACCGTGCGGGGAGCCTTCGCGAGGTTGGCCTCGAGCTCCTCGCGGTTCTGCCGCACCACGTAGGCGGGGCGGTCGCGCTCGACGCGCCACGACTCGCTCAGCGGCGTGATCGCGACGGTGTCGAAGCCGATCCGGTCGTAGAGGTCGGTCACGAAGTGGATCGCCTCGGGGTAGTCGCTCGACGTCGCGAGAGCGCGGCGGTCGGGCGTGCCGGCCGGGGTGCCGTCGGTGGTGATGTCGGCGGCCATGATGTGGTTGAACGCCTTGACGACCTTCGACTCCGGGAGGTGCTGCTGGAGCATCTCGCTGGTCGTGGTCTCGCCCTTGTCGAGCGCCTCGATGCGGCCGTCGCGCTCGAAGTAGTAGTTGTTCGTGTCGAGGACGATCTTGCCGGCGAGCGGGGCGACCGGCACCTCCTCGAGGTTCTTCAGCGGCACCGTCACCACGGCGATCTCGGCGGCCTCGGCCGCCTCCTGTGCCGTGGCGGCGCGGGCCTTCGGGCCGAGCTCCGCGATGAGGTCGGCGAGGGTCTCGGGGCCGCGCGAGTTCGCGATGACCACCTCGTCCCCGAGGGCGATGACCGCCCGTGCGACCTGGCTGCCGATGTTGCCTGCTCCGATGATTCCGTACGTCGTCATGCTGAGGAGAACGCGGAGGATGCCCAGGCATTCCGCTCTGCGGCGTTCTCCCACGCCGCACCCAGGTGGGCCCGTGCCTCCAGTAGCCTCGATCCTCGGGCGCCGCTGCCCGAGAAGGAGTCCGTGATGCCGCAGTACGACCTCCCGCTCGACCTCCTCGAGCAGTACGCCCCCGAGATCGCCGAGCCCGCCGGGTTCGCCGAGTTCTGGCGCGACACGATCGCCGAGGCGAGGGCCGTCGCGACCGAGCCGCGCCTCGAGCGGGTCGACGCCGGCTTCGGACTGCTCGACACCTTCGACGTCACCTACTCCGGCTTCGGCGGCCACCCGATCCGCGCGTGGCTGATCCTCCCCCGCGGCGTCGAGGGCCCCCTCCCCGGGCTCGTGACCTTCATCGGCTACGGAGGCGGCCGCGGGCAGCTCGCGGAGTGGACCGCGATGTCGGCCGCCGGCTACGCGCACCTGGTCATGGACACCCGCGGCCAGGGGTCCGGGCACCGCTCCGGAGCGACGCCCGACCCGGTGGGCAGCGGGCCGCACGTCTCCGGCTTCATGACGCAGGGCATCGAGTCGCCCGCGGAGCACTTCTACCGCCGCGTCTTCACCGACGCCGTCCGCGCGCTCGACGTGCTGCGCGCGCACCCCGCGGTCGACGCCTCCCGCGTGGCCGTCTCGGGCGGCAGCCAGGGAGGCGGGATCGCTCTCGCCGTCACCGGGATCCTGGGCCTGCTCGGCGAGTCGGAGTCGGCGCGCGCCGCGATCGTCGACGTGCCGTTCCTCTCCCACATCCCGCACGCCGTCCGGCTGGTCGACACGATGCCGTACGGCGAGATCGTGCAGTACCTGCACACCCACCGCGGCGCCGAGGCGCGCGTGTTCGACACCCTCTCGTACTTCGACGGCACCTCCTTCGCCCCCTACGCGCAGTCCCCCGCGCTGTTCTCAGTCGCGCTCCGCGACGACATCTGCCCGCCGTCCACCGTCTACGCCTCCTACAACCGCTATGCCGGACCCCGCGAGATCCGCGTCTACCCCTTCAACGGCCACGAGGGCGGCGAGGCGTTCCAGATCGGCGAGCACGTGCGCTTCCTGGGGCGCGAGCTGGCGTAGGAGGAGGAGCCGCCCGGTTGGCGGACGGGGGCGGTGCGCCCCGGCGCATCACCCGTTCCGACTCTCGATCGTCGCGCTGCCGATGCGGTCCTCGAGGTCGGCCAGCTCGTCGAGGACGTCGCCGACCACCCAGACCTGCCGGGCGCCTTGACGGGCGTCGCATTGTGACGCCGTGCGTCGCGCTCGGTACCCGTTCGCTGCTCTTCTGGGCACTATCGACTCCATGACCCGCCAGATCCGCTTCAACGCCTTCGACATGAACTGCGTCGCCCATCAGTCCTCGGGCATGTGGCGCCACCCCCAGGACCAGTCCTGGCGCTACAAGGACCTCTCGTACTGGACCGACCTGGCGAAGCTGCTCGAGCGCGGCACGTTCGACGGCATCTTCATCGCCGACGTGCTCGGCACCTACGACGTCTACGGCGGCTCGAACGAGGCGGCGATCCGCCACGGCGCGCAGGTCCCCGTCAACGACCCGATCCTCCTCGTCTCGGCGATGGCCGCCGCGACCGAGCACCTCGGCTTCGGCATCACCGCGGGCACCGCCTACGAGCACCCGTACCCGTTCGCGCGGCGCATGTCGACGCTCGACCACCTGACGAAAGGCCGCGTGGGCTGGAACGTCGTCACCGGCTACCTCCCCAGCGCCGCCCGCAACATGGGCCACGAGGACCAGCTCGAGCACGACGACCGCTACGACGTCGCCGACGAGTACCTCGAGGTGCTCTACAAGCTGTGGGAGGGGTCGTGGGAGGACGACGCGGTCGTCCGCGACCGCGAGTCCGGCGTGTTCACCGACCCGGCGAAGGTGCACGAGATCGGGCACCGCGGCAAGAACTTCACCGTCCCCGGCATCCACCTCTCGGAGCCGTCGGTGCAGCGGACCCCCGTCATCTACCAGGCGGGAGCGTCACCGCGCGGCATCCGCTTCGCGGCGGGCAACGCGGAGGCGATCTTCGTCGCGTCCTCGACGAAGGCCGGCCTGAAGGCGACCGTCTCGCGCATCCGCGACGCCCTCGAGGCGGCCGGCCGCGACCGCTACTCCGCGAAGATCTACACGCTGCTGACGATCATCACCGCCGAGACCAGCGAGGCCGCGCACGAGAAGCACCGCGACTACCTCTCCTACGGGAGCGAGGAGGGGGCGCTGGTCTTCATGTCGGGCTGGATGGGCATCGACCTGTCGCAGTACGACCTCGACGAGCCGATCGGCAACGTGAAGAGCAACGCGATCCAGTCGGCCGTCGCCAACTTCCAGGAGGCGAACGAGGACGGCTCGGAGTGGAAGGTCCGCGACATCGCCAAGCTCAGCGTGATCGGCGGGCTCGGCCCGTTCGTCGTCGGCTCGCCCGCGGAGGTCGCCGACCACCTGCAGGAGTGGGTCGAGGAGACCGACGTGGACGGGTTCAACCTCGCCTACGCGATCACGCCCGGCACCTTCGAGGACGTGGTGGAGTTCATCGTGCCGGAGCTGCGCCGCCGCGGCGCGTACCCGGAGGAGTACGTCGAGGGCAGCCTCCGCCAGAAGCTGCACGGCCGCGGCGACCGGCTGCCGGAGGAGCACCTCGGCGCCGGCTTCCGCTACGCGCCGGCGGCGGTCTGACGACAGGGGGCGCCGGGCGGCCGGTGGGGGCGGGGGTCTCCATAGGCCGCTCCGCGGCCGCGCCGGACGCACGAGCACCCCGCCGCGATGCGCGACGGGGTGCTCGGGACGTGCGGAGGGGCTCAGCCCTCGAAGGTGGCGTCGAGCGTGATGTCGACTCCGGTGAGCGCCTTGCTGACGGGGCAGGTCTCCTTGGCCTCGTCGGCGGCCTTGAGGAAGGCGGCCTCGTCGATGCCGGAGACCTCGCCGCTCACGATGAGCTTGATGCCGGTGAGCTTGAATCCGCCGGCCGAGTCCGGGCCGAGCGAGACGTCGGCGCGGACGTCGAGCGCCTCGACGGTGCCGCCGGCCTGGCCGAGGACGGCCGAGAACTGCATCGCGTAGCAGGCGGAGTGGGCGGCCGCGAGGAGCTCCTCGGGGCTGGTCGAGCCGTTGGCGTCGTCGGCGGCGCGCTTGGGGAACGAGACGTCGTAGGTGCCGATCTTCGAGCTCGAGAGCTCGACCTGGCCCTCGCCGGTCTCGAGCGAGCCGTTCCAGGCGGTGCGTGCGGTACGAGTGGGCATGAGTCCTCCTTGGGGGGCGGGGAGAACCGAAGAACGATCGTTCTCCCCTGATGCGCCGAGCCTAGGTGGAACGCGCGGCGTCCTGCAACCACCGGCCTCGGACCCTCGGCGAGATGCCAGTCCGGCGCGCCTCCGTCGGCGTGTCGCGTACGGGAGCGGCCTGTCGCGGAGGAGAGGACGGCCGCCAGGTCAGTGCACGAGCTTCAGGCCGACGACGCAGCCGACGATCCCGAGGACCAGCAGCGTGCGCACGAGCGAGAAGCCCTCGCCGCCGAAGAACATGCCGTAGAGGACGGTCAGCGAAGCGCCGATCCCGACCCAGACCGCGTACGCGGTGCCGGTGGGCAGCTCGCGCATCGCGTAGGCGAGGCCGGCCATGCTCGCGACGACGCCGACTCCGAAGACGACCGACGGGCCGAGCCGCGTGAATCCCTCCGACTTGCCGAGGGCGGTGGCCCACACGGCCTCGAGGACACCGGAGAGGATGAGGACGATCCAGGACATGACAGCTCCTACGAGTCAGTCTTGTCGCGTTCCGGGTACTGCTCCCTCGTCCGGTCGCCGTCATCGGCTCCGGACAGTCTGCCCGTGCGCGCTGGGCAGGCCCTGGGCAGCGCGCGGCTGAGCCGGGTTCGTCGGCACTCCGTGCGAGGGCGGATTGATCGCCGGACCGGACGTCGCCGGCGAGACCGGCGATCCGGACGACGAGCGGGACACCTCGGGCAGCGACTCCGGCACGCTGCCTGCCGGCTCCGCTCCCCCGCGCAGCTGCTCGAGACGCGAGTGCAGGATCGTCGTCACCGGCAGGCGGTGCCCGTGCGCCTCCTCGTAGGCGAGCAGCACGCCGAGGCCGGCCTCGTCGAGCGGGCGGATGCGCTCCGCGAGCGTGCCGAGCGGGATGTCGTTCCAGTCGGGGAGCGGCAGCTCCTCGCGGGAGGGTGTGTCGGTCATTCGTACTCCTTCCGTTCCCTCCATCCCACGCCTCGGACGGCCGTCCGCCCAGGGGCTTGACCGGTCGCGGGGAGAGCGCGGCGGTCGGGAGGGACGGTCCGGCGGAGCGGCGGCCCCGCCGGGACCGTCAGCGGATCAGGCGGTGCGGCGGGACGAACGACGGGTCGCCAGGTGCACGAGGACTCCGACCACGAGGAGGATCCCCGCGTAGAGCCAGACGATCGGGTCCTGCTGGCTGAGGAGCAGCACGCACGAGGCGACGCCGAGCACGGGGATCGCCGTCCACACGCGGAAGTGGTCGTGCTCGACCTTGTCGCGCCGCAGCACGAGCACCGAGACGTTCGTGCTGATGAACACCAGCAGGAGGAGCAGCACCACGGTCTCGGCGAGGGTCGCCAGATCGCCGACCAGGGTCAGGAGGCACGCCGCCAGCGTGGTCACCGCGATGGCCACCCACGGCGTCCGGCGCTTCGGCAGCACGCGGCCGAGCACGTCCGGGAGGAGGCCGTCCTTCGCCATGCCGTAGGTGACGCGGCTCGCCATGATCATGGTCAGCAGCGCTCCGTTGGCGACCGCGACGAGCGCGATCAGGCTGAACAGCCACGCCGGCACCCCGGCTCCGCTCGCCGTCACGACGTCGAGCAGCGGGGCGGAGGATCCGGACAGCTCGTCGGCGGGCAGCGCGATCGAGCTCGCGAGGCCGACCAGGACGTACACCGCACCGGCCGTCAGCAGCGAGCCGAACAGCGCGCGCGGGTAGACGCGGCTGGGATCGCGGATCTCCTCGGCGATGTTGGCCGAGGTCTCGAAGCCGACGAAGGAGTAGTACGCGATGATCGCCGCGCCGAGCACCGCCAGCGCCGGCGCCTGCTCGGAGCTGAGCTCGACCGTGCGGGCGAGGTCGCCGCCTCCGCCCGCCACCAGCAGCGCGACGCATCCGATCACGATCAGCAGGCCGCCGACCTCGATCACGGTCATCACCGTGTTGCTGAGCAGCGACTCCGCGACGCCCCGCGCGTTGAGGCACGCGACGAGGATCAGGAAGACGATGGCCGTCGGCACGGTCGGCACGTCGAGGAAGGTGCCGAGGTAGTCGCCGGCGAACGCGAGCGACAGACCGGCCGCGCTGGTCACTCCGGCCGCGAGCATGGCGAAGCCGACCAGGAACGAGACGATCGGGCGCTTGAACGCCCGCTGCGCGAACACCGCCGCGCCTCCCGCCTTCGGGTACTTGGTCACCAGCTCGGCATAGGAGCCGGCGGTCAGCAGCGCGAGGCCGAGCGCGAGCAGGAGGGGCATCCAGACGGCGCCGCCGACCTCCGCCGAGAGCGTGCCCATGAGGGCGTAGATGCCCGCGCCGAGGACGTCGCCGAGGATGAAGAAGTAGAGCAGCGGGCCGGTGATGCGGCGGCGCAGGGAGGTGCCGCCGGCCGCTCCGGTCGCGGGGGCGTCGCTCGTGGTGGCCATGTCGTCCTCTCGTCGCGCGCTCGGGAGCGAGCACGACGGGCCACGCTAGGGAGGAGGGGGCCGGGAGGTCGAGAAGGTTGACCGGGCGGGGTCGGGGGCGCTACACGCGCGGGACGGGGCGTCTGCGGAGCGGGCGCCTGCGGGCCGGGCGCGTCCCCCGGCCGGGCACCGCATGCCGCGCCCCGCGCCGGCCGTCAGCCGAGGACGACGTGCTCCCCGCCGCGCTGCTCGGCGATCTCCTCGCCGACCTCCTCCGCCTCCTGGCGCGACTCGTGGTGGCTCAGCGGGACCTGGGCGTGGGCGATGCGGTTGTGCCAGCCCTGCTCGTCGGAGTAGGTCTCGATGGGGAGGACGGTCGTGGTGCTCATGGTGCTCCTTCGTGGTGGTCCCTCCATGGCACCTCGCGCCCCCCGCCGCTCGGGAGAGGGTTGACGCGAGCCCGTGTCTCGAGCAGGACGGAGGCGTCTCGGCAGCACACCAGCGAGCGGCGGCGCCGCGGCGTGTCAGGGCGAGACCATGCCGCCGTTCACGTTGAGGGTCTCGCCGGCGACGAAGCTCGACTCGGCGGACGCGAGGAACACGTAGGCCGGGGCCTGCTCGGCGGGCTGGGCGGCACGGCCCATCGGCGACTCGCTGGAGCCGAAGTCGGGCAGGCTCTCGGGGTCGACGCCGCCGCTCACCTGCAGGGCGGTCCACGTCGGGCCGGGCGCCACGACGTTCACGCGGATGCCCTTCGCGGCGAGCTGCTGCGCGAGGCCCTTCGAGAGGTTGTTGATCGCGCCCTTCGTCATCGCGTAGTCGAGGCGGTCGGGGGCGGGCTTGTGCGCCTCCGCCGACGCCGTGTTGATGATGGTGGCGCCCGCGGGCAGGTGCGGGAGGGCCGCGCGGATGATCCGGAACGGAGCGAAGACGTTGACCGCGAAGGTCGCCTCGAACTGCTCGTCGGTGATGTCGAGCAGGTCCTCCTTCCAGATCTGCTTGCCGGCCACGTTGACCACCGCGTCGAGCCCGCCGAGGCCCTCGACCGCCTCCGCCACGAGCCGCGTGCAGTACTCGGCACTCGTGAGATCGCCGGGGATCGGCACGGCGGTGCGCCCTTCCGCGCGGATCAGCCCGATCACGTGCTGCGCGTCCTCCTCCTCGCTCGGGAGGTAGGCGAGGGCGACGTCGGCCCCCTCGCGGGCGAAGGCGATGGCCACGGCTGCGCCGATCCCGGAGTCGGCTCCCGTGATGAGCGCGCGGCGGCCCGCGAGCCTGCCGGTGCCGCGGTAGCTCTCCTCGCCGAGGTCGGGCACCGGGGTCATCCGCGACTGCAGCCCGGGCTCGGGCTGCTGCTGGACCGGCGGAGTCACGTCCGGGTACTGGGTGGCGGGGTTCGTGAACGTGTACTGGTCGGGCATGGCTCCTCCGTCCGCGGCACCCGGATCGGGCCGCTCCCCTCCATCCCAGGCGAGCCGCGCCTCCGGGGCCACCCCGTGCACGGGCGGGCGGCGCTGTGGTAGCCGGCGCCGCGCCTGCTCGGAGGACCGGCACGGCGACCCGGACGTGCCGGTGCTCCGCTCCGCGGATGAACACCGGACGACAGTGGGCTCCCCCGCGCGCCGAGGCCGCGCGGGCGTGCGAGGCTTGATGGTCGTCCCCCTCCCGCCCGCCCCCGACCTCAGGACACCGTGAACCCTCAGGACACCGCGAAAGCCCCCGCCTTCCCCTGGATCGGCCTGCTCACGCTCGCCGGCGCCGTCTTCGTCTCCGTGACGAGCGAGTTCCTCCCGACCGGGCTCATCCCCGACATGTCGCGCGACCTCGGGGTGAGCATCTCGCTCACCGGCCAGCTCGTCACGATCTTCGCCGCGACCGTCGTCGTCGCGACGACTCCGCTGACCCTGGTGACCCAGCGCTTCTCGCGCAAGAGCCTCCTCCTCGTGGCGCTGTGCACCATCGCGGTCGCCAACGTCCTCGCCGCGCTCGCCCCCACCTTCGGGCTGCTCATCGGCGCCCGCATCCTCGGCGGGCTCGCCCACGGCCTCTTCTGGGCGATCGTCGCCGCCTACTCCGCGCATCTCGTCGCTCCGAAGCAGCTCGGCCGCGCGACCGCGATCACGGCGGGCGGCGGCTCCGCGGCCTTCGTCCTCGGCGTCCCCCTGGGCACGGCGCTCGGGCACGCGTTCGGCTGGCGGCCCACCTTCGCGATCCTCGGCGGCGTCGTGCTCGTGCTCGCGCTGATCGTGGTGAAGTTCCTGCCCGCGGTCGACCACCACATCCCGCTGCGGACCGGCGAGATCCGCCTGCCGGCGCGGAAGGACCGGACGCTCCCCCGCATCATCGGCGTCTGCGTCGTCATCCTGCTGGTGCTGATCGGCCAGAACACCCTCTCGACCTACATCACGCCCTGGCTCGAGAACGCCTCCTTCGCCCCCGACACGGTGCCGCTCGTGCTCTTCGCGTTCGGCGGCGCAGGGGCGGTCGGACTCGTCCTGGCCGGCTTCGCGACCGACCGGTTCCCCCGCTCGGGCTTCGTGGTCGCCGCGATCGCGGTCGTGCTGGCGCTCGCGGGCCTGGCCGTCGCCGCGGGCACCGGCGCCGCCACGGCCGTGGTCGTCGCCGCCGTGGTCTGGAACATCGCGTTCGGCGGCATCCCGGCGATGCTGCAGACCCGGATGCTGCGCACCTCCTCCTTCCAGCTGCGGAGCCTCGCCGCGGCGCTCCAGACGACGGCGTTCAACATCGGCATCGGCGGCGGCGCGGTCGTCGGCGGACTGGCGATCGACGCGAGCGGGCTCGACGTGCTGCCGTGGGTCGCGATCGTCATCGTCACGGTGGGGCTCGTCGTCAGCCTGATCGTCGACGCCCGGGCGACGGCGGCGGTGCGGGCGGAGGCGGTTCCTACTCGCTGATCGTGTTGATGACGGAGGAAGAAAGTGCTCCGGCGCATGCCGATCCGCGCGTTCACGCTCGAGCTGGAACGATCTTCCTCCGTTGTGAAGACGGCGGCCTCCGGCTTCGTGGACACGGCGGCGTTCCTCCGGCGCGAACACCGGGATGTCGTCCGCACGGCCGACGCGGCGGCGCGGGGAGCAGGGGATACGGTCGAGGGATGAGAGACGGAACCCGATGAGCCCGAGCACCCTCGAGCCGCCGCTGACCCTCCCCTACTACGGGGCTCCGCCGATGGCGGCGCTCCGCCGCTTCTTCGGCAACTACCTCCGCTTCCGCGGGAGGGCGAGCCGGGCCGAGTACTGGTGGATCATCCTCCTCGGCAGCGTCCTCACCGCGCTCCTGCAGCTGGCCGACGGCGGTCCGTGGCGCCTCGACTTCACGCTGACCCCGTACCCGAGCGGCGCGCCGTTCCAGACCTTCTGGGTGTCGCTCGCCGCGAGCGCGATCGCCCTGGCGACGTTCCTCCCATCGCTCTCGCTGATCTGGCGTCGCTTGCACGACGTGAACCTCAGCGGGCTGTGGATCCTCGCGATCCTCGTGCCGATCGCCGGCTACGTGTTCCTGCTGATCCTGTTCGTGCTGCCGCCGCGGCCGGAGGGCGCGCGGTTCGACTGACCGGCGGACGCGTCGGCGGCGGAGTGCCGGACCCGGCCGACGAGTCAACGGCCGGCAGACCGGCCGGCGCCTCGACGGGCGCACCAGGCCGCCACCTGTAAGCGCTGGCGCATCGGATGGAAACCTCCGCGGGTCGCCTGATACCGTGCTGCGCAGGTCAGGGTCTCCGCGCGCATGTCTGGGCGTGAGCGCTAGGAATCCGGCCGCACACCTCGGCCCATTCGACGAGAACTCGAGATACTGCACAGCAGTCCTCTTCGCCGGAGACGGTGGAGGAAACCTCCGGACCTCACGAGTCGACGGACGGCCTGGAGGCCCTTTGTAAAGGCGCAGCGGGGCCGTGGGAGCCCCCCGCCTCATCCGGGTCGGCTCGGGGCTCCAGGAGCCTCACCGCGAGCCGGTCGGTCGCAACGACCACCCTCGAAGACGCGCCGCATCAAGTGACCGTTGGGCACTCGGCTTCACTGCTCTCCCTCAGGGAGCGGAAGGGTGACGTCGACGGCGCGCAACTCCGTCATGTTCGAGCGCTCGACCGCCCGGTAGACCGCCGAGCGCGTCGCCCCAAACTGCTCCGAGAGCTCGGCCACGATGTAGTTGCCCTAGCGGCACTCCGCCACCAGGTGCGCCTCGATCTTCGGGAAGCGCTTCGGCTGGCGGCCGCGCAGGCGCCCCTTCGCCTTCGCGATCCGCATCCCCTCGCGCGTGCGCGACCGGATCAGGTCGCCCTCGAACTCCTCGATCATCGCCAGCACGTTGAACAGCAGCCGGCCCATCGGGTCGTTCGGGTCGTGCAGCGACCCGCCGATATTCAGTCGCACTCCCCTGCGCGCGAGCTCGTCCACGACGTCGCGTGCGTCGGTGGTCGAGCGGGTGAGCCGGTCGAGCTTCGTCACGAACAGAGTCGAGCCGGCGTCGCACGCCGCCAGGTCCTCGCGCAGCGCGGGCCCCTCGCGGTTGCTGCCGGTGAGGCCGGGTCAACGTAGATCCGCTCCGCCGGCACACCGGTCGCAAGCAGCGCGTCGCGCTGCGCCTGCGCGTCCTGCTTATCCGTCGAGACGCGGGCGCCTCCGACAAGCTCATGACGTCCGCCTACGACCACAAACCGGGCCTCAGACCGACCGCCCCTCTACGGACCTCGAGCTGATCGCGGTCCAGATCGCGCTGAACCTCGCGTCATCGGCGGCCTTCATACCGAAGAACGAACGGTCACCGTAGGGGGCGAGCACGACCGATCCGCCCTCCTCGAGGACGACCTCGATCGATCGCCGGGTGAAGAACCGGTCGAGCAGCGGAGTCGGCCGGACGGACGCGATTCGCGACCACGGGAAGGTGACCCGCCGCGCATTCGCCTGCGACAGGATGCTCAGCCCGGTCTCGTCCAGGTGAACGACCGGGTACGACCCCATGCTGACGTCCGGGTCCAAGCCCCTCACCAGCGACCGCAGGTGCTGATGGTAGACGCACGCGAAAGCCTCCCCCGAGGTCCCGGGATCAAGTTCCGCCACCCTCCGCGCGGAGCGCCCGGCTGACGCCCTCGCCCAGAGGAAGAGCCCCACCGCCAAAACCACTAGAGCCCCATCGATGACAGCGACCACCGAATATGACCCGCTCCGGCTCAGAACGAAGAAGTGCTGCGCGACGACGGCACCGACCGCGAGCACGAGCGGAAACCAACGAACCCGGAGAGCAGGAATCGCAGAAACGGTCACGGCATTGGTCATTTGTTCCTCGCTTGTCGCCGAAGTAGCGCCGCAGTCTTCCAGTCCAGATGCGGCTCGCCTGCCTCCCGCAGGATGACACCGGTTCTCGAATCCACCGTAGGAACCGTGATGCGCCCGAACCCCAGGGTCGTGTAACTGGCTTCCTTCTCAGCGGTGACCCTGGATGTGCCGATCGCGAGACAGATCATTGACCAAGCGAGAGCGGCGAAGAACAGCACCAGCGGCACGAAAAGGGGCAGACGCGATCCCGGAGGAAGGACCGCGAACCCGATGACGAGCCAGATCCAGGCGATCGCCTGGGCGAGCGTTCCCCACCCGGTGTTGAGAATACGTGTACGCGCAGACCACCCGGGCAGCACTTCCACCCTCCCCGGCACCAGCGCAGGTTCCCTCTCCGCCCCCGACATCACGCGCCCTCCGTCGGCAGCGCCAGGGCGACGGCCCCAGCGGCGCGCGCATCAGCCCGCTGCACCGCCCGATAGACCGTCGAACGCGCGACCTTGAACTCCGCCGCGAGCTCGGCAACGGTGTAGTTCCCGGCACGATGCTCTGCGACCAGATGCGCCTCGATCTTCGGCGACAGCTTCGGCTGACGGCCACGCAGACGCCCCTTGGCCTTCGCGACCTTCATCCCCTCACGCGTGCGGGCGCGAATCAGGTCCCCCTCGAACTCCGCGACCATCGCGAGCACGTTGAACAGCAGCCGGCCGATCGGATCCTCCGGATCATGGACCGACCCCCCGATGCTGAGCTTCACGCCGCGGCGGGTCAGCTCATCAACGATGTCGCGAGCGTCTGTGATGGACCGCGCGAGCCGGTCGAGCTTCGTCACGAGCAGAGTCGATCCGGCGTCGCATGCCGCCAACGCTTCCCGCAGCGCGGGACGCTCGCGGTTCCGGCCCGTCAGACCGGAATCGACGTAGATCCGATCGGATGGAACGCCGGCCGCCCGGAGTGCGTCGCGCTGCGCGGTCGCATCCTGCTTGTCGGTTGAGACGCGGGCGTATCCCACGAGAGCTGCCATGCGCTCAGTGTGTCAGTTGACGCCCCATCATCGGGCATTTCATCGGGCGGGTCTATTGCGACGAACAGCGCCGCGAGATTCCGGTCTCATTGTCAGTTCTCGAGGTCCTCTGCACAGATCTTCGAGGTCGTCTGCACAACTATCGGAGCCGTCATTTGGAGCCTACGCCGGTGTCAGCGAGCTGCGTCTAGGTGCTCTTGCGTCCGAGGACGCGAAGGCCGTCCGGCCGCACTTCGCCGGTTGGCGAGACGTGGCGGTAGAGCGTCTGGCGCGAGATGCCGAGTTCTTTGCAGAGGGCGCCGATGTTCGTTTCCGGCTTGCCCATCGATGCCATCGCGAGTCGCACCTTGGCGGGCGTCATGGTGAACGGGCGCCCTCCGACCCGACCGCGTGCTCGTGCTGACGCGAGGCCCGCCATGGTTCGTTCGGAGATGAGCTCGCGCTCGAACTCGGCGAGGGCCGCGAAGATCCCGAAGACGAGCTTGCCGGCCGCGGTGGTCGTGTCGATCGCCGCCCCCTGCCCCGTGAGCACTTTCAGTCCGATGCCGCGAGCGGTGAGGTCATGGACGGTATTCACGAGGTGGTGAAGGTCGCGTCCGAGCCGGTCGAGCTTCCACACCACGAGCGTGTCGCCCTCACGGAGCGCTTTCAGGCACGAGAGCAGACCCGGCCGATCATCCTTCCGGCCGGACGCGAGGTCGGCGTACAGCTGCGCGTCATCGACGCCGGCCGCGAGCAGCGCATCGCGCTGCGGATCTGTCGTCTGCGTTCCATCGGTCTTCGAGACGCGCATGTACCCGACGAGCATCGCGGACCCCTGTCACTTATACGGCCGAATACGTGACATGGAGCTGTCAGGCCGGCACGCCGAAAAGAGTAGTCACGTAACTGGTCACTCATTCTAAGTGTCGTGAACGGCCAGTATCCGATTCCGTGACGGCGCGCGGTCAGCGAGAATCCGATTGCACCTTGACTGTCTCGCCGTCGAGCGAGAACCGGAGCCCAGTGCCCTGTCGGAACTCGGCTACGAGCTGCGCAGGCATCTCCTCGGCAACGGTCATCTGCACGGCAGCGGGAAAAGACCCGGCGGTGCAGCCGCGCGAGGCCAGCCCTCCGTCTGCCGAGTCGGTAGGGAAAACGAGAAGACAGAACTCTTGGCTGTCTTCAGTTCGGATGACGGTGAGGCCGTAGAAATCATCCGTGGTGAGGGCGTCCCCGAACCCACTGTCCGCCCCCTGCTCCACCTCGCGCAGTTGCAACGCGCCGACCTCACGTCCCCGATCGCCCGTCGCCCACACAGTCGCGGCGAATACGAGCAGTCCGGTCGCGACGATCGACACCGCCCACAAGGCGATTCCTCCCCTGCCGAGTCGTCTCGCGATTGACGCCGGCGCCTGATGCGATCCGTCACCTGATGACTCCGTGTCCGCCCGCGCCGCTGATTGCTGGCCGGATGACGTACTGAGGGTTCCTGTGTGATCGGCGGGCTCCGCGGGCCCCTCGAGGAGTCGCAGGCGCTCTCGCTCCTCGGCGTCGATTCCCGCTGTGGCGTCTCGCCCGTACGCGCGACTTCGAAGGCTCTCCAGTTCGGTCCGCTCTGACTCGTCCATCTGCTGGATTCTTCCAGCAGACAGCGCTCACGACCGGCAGTCGATCCCCTACGGGACGGACACCCGAAGGACGATCCCGTACGGAACGGTTCAGTGGCGCCCGCATCGCGCGTGCAGGGGACCCTGAACATCTAAATGCTCACGGTTGTCTGCACGAGTGGCGCGATAGCGCGAAGAGTCGTACAGGCGACCGCGAGGAACGACAGCAATTGCCAGCACCCGCGCACGCGTCCCGTTGCGGCAGACCCAACCTCCATGAGGCAGTGGGTGTCGTGCTCAGAACGTGCCGGCGGTGGAAAGCGGCAAGCGCTCGAACTGTTCAACTCCGAAGTCGTCGTCCCATCGGAGTCCGAGGACATACATCCGAGCTCGGCTCGGCGCGCCGGGACGAAACGTGAGGGGCACCCCGGCGGGAAGCACCGGCACAGGGATCGTGACACCTACTGGCCGTGGTCGGCGGCCGCGGGTGAAAACGTCGACGCGGAGGTCGTGGACTGGTCCCGGTCCGCGGTGCTCGAGGCTGTATGCGGCAAGGTTCGGCTCGTACGTCACGAACCATCGCGCCGGCCCGTCCCGGTGCACTCGCCTCGTCGCCATTCGGTTCAAGAAGCGCTGTCCGGCGCGACGATTCGCGGCACTCGCCTTCGGAGTCCTCGCTGCGTCGGCAGCCTTACGATCAGCCCGCCGATCCAGCAGCTTGTTCAATCGGTAGAAGACGAAACCCACCACGCCTACCGCCGCAGCGCCGATCACCGCGCCAGGCGCCTCAGCGATGCTGCGCACCATGTCCTCGATCACGTTCACCACTCACTACCGACCTTGAATCGCATGTTGACGACTCCACGGCTCGCCGGATCCGACGGTACCTTGGACTTCCACGCTGAGCGTGTGATCGGGTCAGGAAGGCCGCAGGTGCAAGAAGAGGGCTCTTCGCAGCAAGTCTCTGGGGTCGACCTCCTGGCTGCTGATCTTCGTCGGCTACGTCTGAGAGCGGAAAGTCCGACGCTCGTCCACCTGGAGCAGCTGACGGGAGTCTCGAAGTCGTCGCTGTCAGACGCGTTCAAGGGCAAGCAGCTGCCGTCCGAACGGACTCTCGATTGCCTCGTCCGCGCACTTGGCGAGGACCCGTCCGCGTGGCTGGACCGGCGCACCCTACTAGCGTCCCCCACCACCAAGACGCGCTCGGCGCCCGATGAGCCGGCGCCACCGACCGCCGGTCCGCAGCCACAGCACGCGTTGACTCTTCGCGGGGCTGTGGTTCTCGCTGTCGTAGCGTTCGGGGCGGGAGCCGCAGTCGCGACCGGCATCACTGCCCTTGTTGATCGCCCCGAGGCAGTTGCTGCCACCGAGCCGGATCCGGGAAGCCCGTCGATGCTTCCCGTCGAGAACGGCGTCGACCCCGCAGCGACCTCCTGCCTGGACGACGCCCGACCGGCCGCATCGGAGACACGCAACGAGAGCGTCCTACTCGAAGTCATGTGGTCAGATCGCTGCCAAGCCGCATGGGGTCGGATCACGCGATACGACAACCAGAGCTTCAACAACAGCGTCCACATCGAGATCTACCCACAGAGCGCTGACCGCGACAACCACCGACAGGAATCCACAGTCGAAGGAGTCCAAAGCGCCTACACCGCCCTCATCGTCCGGTCAGACGCCGACACACGCATCTGCGCGCACGGGAACATCACCCTCAACGGCGACACCATCGACGTTGGCGACGCACTCTGCACCTGACTGAACGGACCGGAACCAGCGCAGCTCTAATCCGATCACTCAGGAACGCCCATTCAAGGCCGGCCGGGTCGACATCGACACACCTGGTCAGAGCACCAGGACCCGTCCCACGCCACCCACGCTCCGCTCGCTTCGATGCAGCTGATTCTCCAGCTTTTCCGGAAATGACGGTTCTTCCAACGAGGACCCCAGAACCGCCCCACGCCTGTCACCGTCACGTCGACGGCAGATCGCCGGCTCATCGAGGAGGTAACACCCATGAAAGTTTCCCGACGTCTGGCCTCACTGGGCGCAGCACTCGCGCTCGCAGGTGGTCTCTCAGTCGCCACCGCAACTCCCGCTCTCGCAGCCGACTACGGCGTCAACATCGCCAACTACTGCGCCAGGAACGTCAGCAGCGGCACCCTCGCACCCAGCCAGGCCACCAACATCAACAACCGCTACGACGGCTGGCGCTGCGGCACCCGCTACGGCCTCGTCGGCGTCAACGTCGCCGTCGCCTGCCAGCAGCAATACAACTCCCGAGCGGTCGCCGTCACCGTCAACACCAGCGCCAGCGGCTGGCGCTGCCGCTTCTAACCCGACACCACACCAGCCAGCAGATCAGGGCCGGCCGAGCGCTCAACTCGGCCGGCCCTCCGCCGTGCCCGCGACACCACCGTTGTACCCACGTGCCGCCCTGCGGCCGGCAGGTCGGCTCAGAGGTGCTTCTTGAGCCACTCAGTGGTTGACGCCCTCAGCCCACGCCAGCTACCCGCGCCGCTGAGCTTCAGTACGAGGAGCTTGTCGTTGGCATCGACGTACTTCGTGGCAGCGTCCCTCACCTCGTTGCTGGTCATGTCTGTGACGACGACCCATGTGCTCTCGAGCGTGTGCTTCAGATGAGCGATGAGCTCGTCATAATTACGTCCCGGTGCAGAGAGGTCATAGCTCACGAGGTAGCTCGTCATCGGTTCCTCCATCGGGGGCGGTAAGAGAAGTCTTCCACCATCGCGACGCCGAGCATCCCCGGCGCATCGCCCCGCCTGCGCACCCCGCAGGAGGCCGCCTTCGCTCACGGCTCGACGTTCACACGAGACCATCTAGTTGGGGTACCCCTATCGGACGCCCGCTCAGCGATCACCTTCGAGACGTGATCCGCCCCTACCGGTGATGCGGTTCACTGTGGACATGAATCAACGTCGCCTCGTGGTCCTTGCTTGCGCAGCAGCGCTCGTGATCACAGCAGGAGGTGCAGCTGCCCTCCTGCTGACCGCGCAGAGCTCGCTACCACCCGCTGGCTCCGCGCGCTCCACGCTCACGGCTCTCGAGCCGGGCGTTCTGACCGGGGATGTCGAAGCGATCCGTGCTGCCGCTGGCGCGACGTCGGAGGAACAGGCTTCCGGGATCCTCGATTCCTGTGCTGACGTATCAGCGACGGATACGCAGTTCGACGTGTTCGATGAGCTCGTGCCGACCTCTGCCCACGCTTACCTCGCCGGCGCATCCCGCTCTGGAGCCGCCGCGCGCAGTGCGTGCGAAGTGTGGATCAGCTGGGATGGCGAAGCATGGGTCGCCAGCTCGAAGCACACCACCGCATCTCCGACACCTCTCCCCACGAGCTGACCGGACCTGCCGCGCTGTGGGAGACGGAACAAGCATCGGCGCCTCAAGCGACCGGTGAACGACCCGCTAACGGGCGCGTGGACCACGGTGGTCGAAGCGGGAGGCAGAATGGGCGCGTGGCTTCACGGATCTTGAACACGCTCACGGAGATCTCGACTGCCTCGGCGCTCGACCCGACTCTTCAGGCATTATTGGCGATTTTCGGGGGCGCCCTGCTTGCCGCTCTCGCTGGGTTGGCGGGCGCCGCGGTTGAGGGTAAGCGTGAACACAAGCGGTGGCTCCGAGAACGTCGGCACGAAGCGTTCATTCGCGCATACACCCTCATAAAAGGCTTCGACCTCAACACGTCGAAGCAGAACAAGGTTGCCGCGCGTCTACTCAGCGCCAACAAGATCGACGAGAGCGCGGCAGCGGACTTGGCGAAGCTTCAGGCTGAGGCAGATGCGCTGTTTGGTACGGTTGCGGCAGAACTCGCTCCGATCCTTGTCTTAGGTCCTGCCTCGGTCGCACAGCAGGCGATAGACATGCAGCTTGCCTATGAGGCGGATGACAAGCAAGCGCAACAGCGCGCGGAAGCCTCTTTCATCCTCGCCGCCCAACAGGCTCTCGCAGTACCCCGGCATCAGCGCCCAAGGCGGACCCGCCTGTAACCTCGCGCCCTGGACCAGTCGAACCAACGAACTACCCTCCTACGGAACGACTGCGGTGACCACCGACGACTCCCGTCCAGGAATCACTAGGCCCGTCTTAGCTTCTTTTTCCACCCAAGGTTTGAGCGTTGGCGCACTTCAAGTCGAACCTCAGCTAGCACCTGACGACCCCATCATTAGCAGGGGTCTGCAAAAATGTGCAACGTATTCCTAAAGCGCCACCAAGAGGGATCCGCAGCGTATTCGGCTCTATACGTCGGCCCCACCCCCTCAAACGTAGATGTTGATCAGAACTCCCACCACAACTTCCACCGATAGCACGCCAAGAACACCCATTGCCGAAGCGCCTCGAGGCTTAGACCCGCCGTCTGTAACCTCGAACGGAGGTACTAAGTTCTGAATAGCGAATCGCCCCCAGATCCCAGAACTCATCACGACAAGCCATACTACAATGCTTGCAACAATATTTGTGAGATTATTGAAGCCTATGGCGTTAGTTATCGCTGTGCCAAGAACTGAAGTAGCGGCGACCACACCCAGAGCACCCCAAGTTCCACGGATACCACTCCACCAGGCGACCGATTTTGATATTTCCTCAGAGACGGCCGCAAACGCGGATGTTGTCCAATCCTCCGGGCCAGCGACCGAAAGTCTCAAGCCGGCGCGAGTGACTTCGATGTGTATTTTCGCGCTACTCCCGTAATAATCAGGAGCTTTGAGCAGAAAATCTCCAAGAGTACGAGAATCAAATTTCCCGGCGAGCATTTCCGTGTCACCCTGATGATCGACACTTCCGGTGGAAGTATACATTCTCACACTTATCGAGTGCTTCTCGACCGCGGCGATTCGAGCCTCTGCGAGGGCCTTCTCCGCGGCGTCAACTTGCTCGATATTAACTTCGACTTTCTTTTTCGAGAAAGCTACTTCCTTTTCTAAATAGGTTAAGTATGTGGATTCTTCTCCAGTCCCCGCCGGGCGATCATCAACTTCTTTTGCAACGCGCTGTTCGTCTGCTTCAAGAGTTTTGCCAGCTCGATCAAGTTCATTTTCTGCACTCGATAGACGCGACTTCGGCCACGCGAGGTCATTCTCGACTGCATCATCCCGAGCCGTTGCTATGAGCCTGTCCAGGAGTTCCAGCAACGACCGAAGGTCTCGGCGCGTCCCAGCCCATGCATTCCATCTCTTGTTCTTTGTCGACGTCGTTACCATCATCACTCTCCACAAAACTTCTATGCCGTCTTAGACAGTACTCGATCAGCACGCTCAGGCTTCCGCTCGGCAACCAGCTTGACCACCGGGCAGATTGAAACGGAGGGAGACCATCGCTGAGACCACTGTCATGCGAAGGAGCACCCCTCGCGATCACGTTCTCGGTCACAATTTCAGACCCTTCGTTCTCGTAGAAACGCACCCACGATTATCCGGTGAGCCTCGACCGATGGCGAAGGCGAGTGGTCCCTCGGGCCGGCCGCCTTCGCCACCTCCGTTCACTGGCCGTAGCGCTGAAGCGTCCGGTGAACGATCCCCTATCGGTACGCAGTTCCCGTGGCTCGGAGCTCGGGATCTCGTCACGCTCTCCAACGAGTAGGTGTGGGAAGGTCTCATTCATGAGCAGTGACGAGGAGCGGCGAAACGACGCAGTACAGATTCGCGTGTTCACCAGCGCCGCGTGCGTTTACCTCGCCGCTGCCGTCGCGTTCGTGGTCCTCGAGCTCACGACGGACCTCAACGGCGCGAGTGGCGCGATTTCCTGTCTGACGTTGTTCGTCGTGAATGCCGCAATCGTTCTCGTGCGACGGCGACAGCGGCGTCGCGACGGCGCATGAGACCGCGCTCCTGATGGAGCGCCGCAGCTCTGGAGTCGGGGTCGTCGCATAGGTGGCCACACGGAGGCGGTGGATCGCTTGGTCACCGATCCCCCTGTGGGACAGCGCCTCGACCGGCTCCCGCTAGAGCGAGCGCGACCTCGTACGCTCTGGTAAGCAGTGGGTGTGATCTTCACCCAGGGCCAACTCATCACCGGAGGTGGCGTCTTCATCACACTCTGTGGCATCGGCGTCGTGACGACGGGCCAGGCAGGCGGCTGGTTGATCGCCGTAGCCGGTGCTGTGATCGCCGCATCGGGTGCCATCCTCTGGCGCCGCGAACGTCGTTTCTGACGTCCGGTCGCACGGATCACAGCGACCCGCTGAGAGATAGTTCACCGGTACACGCAGACGCGACACCGAGCACCTGTTGTTTCTCGAGGTCGCCTGCACAATCGACGCGAGCGCGGCGGAACCGTTTCTGCAGGGGATCGTCAAACCGTTGTTCGCGGATGCCTCGGGTTGCAAAGCCCGATGGCGCGATGTCGACCGGGTGCGGAGCGCGATGACGACGACGGCCGCGCAGGTGCTCAAGCTACGGGCGCAGCTCTTCGCCTGTTCGACCGGTGGCCTCACTGGGGACTCCGAGCGTGACGACCAGGTAGCCGTCGCCGTCATCGCGTGGTCGGGGTGACTCCTCCACGAGCGGGACTGTTGAGGGCGGAGGCAGCAGATCGGCGTCGACCGCCGGCAGCACTTCGTCATCGTCGAGCGGCCACTCAAGCCGCCCGGCGGTCACGACCGGGCTGAAGTGGAGGAAGTGCGTGCGGCCGACGACGGCGGCGGTGAGCGCGTCGAGCAGTGAGGCGAGGTTCGGGTACAGCGTTCCGCCCGTGTCCGCATTCTCGGCCGCGAACTCCGCTATGCAGCCGTGGGCTGCGCCGGGACGTGCGTCGCAGAAGAGCAGGTACCCGTCCAGCCCGGCGAACGGCAGGAATGAGGGCAGGAACGTGTTCGCAACCATCCCCGCTTCGATCGGTGGCGTTGCGTAGAAGCTCGCGGCGTCGGCATCATCCGGCCGTTCCCACGAGTCCAGAAACATTGCGTGCTGGCTCACGACGTCATCAAGGGAAAAGAGCGTGAAGCCGGGAAGGAGGAACCCTGCCTCTCCCCACGTCTCCGGAGTCTGCGTCGAGCCGTTCACGCAGGCGAACCACTCCCGATAGGAGTCCGGCCAGGACACTCCGGTCCGTTGCTCCGCGACCGCGATCTCCTCCGGCCGCGCTCCGGGCCGCAGCGCGGCAAGAGTGATCGGCGCCTCCACCCGGAGTGCGTCAACGAGCCGGCCCCATGCGTCGGTGACATCCACGCGGTCAGCATAGAACGCGGGCACTCAACACAGGCTTTTGAGCTCGTGGCCCTGCGATCGACGGCGCTCTGTGGCGAGGTTCTCGCACTTTGCCTTGTTGCTCAGGCAGGAGGTTCGGAAGTGATGGTGACGAGAAGTTCGGCGCCGAGTCCACCTTCGACAGCGAGGAGGGCCGGGCCCACAGCGAGGTCAGTCGGTAGGTCGAAGGATCCGCTGACGGTCGCACTGGGCGGCTCGGGCTTGGATCGGCCGAGAAGGACACGATTGCCATCCGCTGTCGGAGTGATGCTGATGATGGTGTCTGATGCGGCTGGGGAGAGTCCGCCGCCGGTGTCTTCGCAGTCTTCGATCAACCCGTCAACGGAGAACTGCACTACCCCGCCGGGATGCAGGGAAGACTCTTGAAGCTCGATCGTCGGTGCAGCGCAGGCCGCAGATCCACTGTTGCCGTTGACGCCTGGCGCGCAGCCGTTGACGCACAGGGCGATGAGAAGAACGGCGGCGCTTGATCCATACGCTCGTGACCGATTCCAGCTCATACCGGTCAGCTAAGCACGGTCGCGGTGCGGTGCCGGTAACGATTAGAAGTTCCCGAGACGGTCAAGGTGCCGTGCTCTCGCGACTCCCGAACCTCAACTGGCGCCCGACGTCCATCCGGGGCCGACCAGGCCGTCCCGCATGGAGATCCCCATACGGGACGGCCGGTACGCCGGCTCTCTCCCCGACAGAATCGTGCGACGATCACCGCGTGAATTCACAAATCAGGGCCTTCGAGAAACGCTGGCGAGCCGAGTGGGGCGATGACGTGGCGCCAATCGGATGGCACATGCGCGCGCTCGACTCCGGGGCTGACCGCTGGAGGAGATTTCACACTCTTCCGAAGTCGAAGCAGTACCCCGAGAGCCCGGAGGAGATGCAGACGGTTCTCGATCGCTACGTCACCTTGCTGACCGAGGTCGCGGGCGATTCTGCAGCCTCTCTGCTCGTCATTGCGCAGGAATGGGATCAAGACGACCTCGCCCGGACTCCGTGGATCGAAGCTCTTCTTCCCGATGCCGTCCACTGGAGAAGCTCCGTGCACGACGAGGACCTCTACGATCTACCGGCTCTGACGATCAGCTTCGGGCCACACCGACCCGAAGAACTCGAGCCACTGTTCCGCGCCGTCTCGAACGAGGAAGCGCACGTCGCCGTCACCGACGCCACCGCTAGCTGGCTCTTCGCCCCCTACGACGGAGGCGTCGACGTCTTCCTCAAGGACGAGCGACAGCAGGAAGACCTGCGAGCGAGATTTTCGGACTGGCTACCGGCGCCAGGACTTCCCGGTTCACCACTCGACAGCAACTGACGACCGGAACGGGTTCCAGCAATCGCAGAGGAGCGTTCGGTGAACGATCCTCATACTGGACGAGGCGGTCGCGGGGTGGAACACTCTGCGGTAGCTTCACGACCGGGGGTGGTCAGGGTGGAAGTGCTCAAGGGCGTGAGCCTGCTCGCGTCGGGTGTCGTGATCGCCTTCCTCTGCTCGGTGTCGGGGTTTCAGGCCGGCGTTCGTGCGGACCTGGATCAGACCGGGGGCCACCTCAGCCCGGTCCTGCTCGTGGGCTTTCTGATCGGACTCGTCGTGTCAGCCGTCGGCGCGATCGTGCTCTACCGGTGCTACGAGCGTGCCCGCGGCGTTCGCTAGCTGCTAGCCGGAATCCGCAACCGCGGCGTCACGCGCTGTGGACACGCGGCCTGTGGCGGGTGCAGTCGAGAAACGGAGACTTCGCTGACGCCTCACGCGACAGACCGACGGGGGCCGCCGGCGCCGCCCTGCTCTGGGCCGCGACGCACAGCGCGGCCGAGAGCAGTACCCGCCCGCTCACCGGCCACTGAACGATCCCTATACGGAACGACGAACGGGCGGGCGCCCCCTAAAATCAGCGCTCGTGCGGTTTCGCCCGAATATCCAGCTCCGTTTCGGCATACTCCTGCCCGCAGCTCTGATCTGCGTGCCGGCAGCGACAGTATGGAAGCCCGGCCTCGCGCTGGACGAGCAGCTGGTCTTCATCGTCATCTTCGCGGTCGTCATATCGCTCGCTGCGCGGTGGGTTGTTTTCAGCGGTGTCAGCCTGCGAGAGAACGACCTCACCGTCCACGGGGTCTGGTGGTCCCGACGCGTCCCTCGCGACCAGACCATCCGAGTGCGCCAAGAAGCCGGCTTGATGGTCCTGCACTGGCGCGACCGTCACGGCCGCATCCGGCACACACCGATGATCGCCTTCACATCCGCATCCAACGATCCCTCATGGGCCGCAAGTCACAACACTCACGTAGCTCGAGCGGTCAACGACTGGATTGCCGGCGGAGACGGGCGCGGCGCGGGTCGCAGAGTCAAGGAAAACTAGAACCCTGCGTGCCGGTGAACCATCTTCTTTCGGGACGGCCGGAATGCCGGTCCTCCCGCTGCTACACACGGGGGCCAGGACGCTGCCGATCGGAAGGTTTCTTGGCGGCGAGAGTCCCGTCGTGGTCGATATGCTCGCGGCAGCCGGTCATCGGCTTCCCGTGAGGAGAGAGCCGTGCGTCCTGCCAGAGTGCTTGTCATAGCCCTGAGCGCTGTGTGCGTTGCGGGAGTCGGTGCAGCGGTGGTCGTCGGCCTCGCGTCCTCGTCGTCGCAAAACGAGGCGATCTCGACGGCAGTAATCGCAGACCTCGAGCACCGGAACGCTCAGAGCCTGGTCGAGGGATCGCCGCAGCTCACCGGCCTCGGCGTCCCGGAGTCGACCTCGACGCCGAAACGACTTGCTGCGGTCATGGAGGACGACGCCCGACTGCGCGCTCAGCGGGACCACTACCTCGAGCTCGGGGAATCCTTCACCGCGTTCGAGACCCAGGTGGCGCTGAACTCGGTGCAGATCACGGGCGACTCGGCCACGGTGACGTTCACCGAGAGCACCACCCTTCAGCGGAGTCCGTACGAGACCGGCGAAGCGGCTCCGGAGTACGCCTATTCCTTCCCCCAGGAGGCGACGCTACGGCTGCACGCGGGCACCTGGTCAGTCGACACCCTCACCCACGAGACGGCGCACACACCAGCAGATTTCCCGGAAACCGTCGCACCGGACGTCTCCCCCGCCAGCTGACGGCGCGTCCCCTTGACTCGGATCGATCTGACCGCTCTCCCTTGCAGCAGACCCGGTGAACGATCCCCATGCGGGACGGTGTTCCGGTCGAACAGAACGCTGGTACGAGAACTACGGGGTCCTCGTGCTGCAGAGGGTCAGAGTCCGAACCCATCGAGCACTCGGTCGGCGTGGAAGCCCGACCGGATGACGGCTGCACCTAGTTCGTGGAGCAGGTCGTCGAGGGCAGTATCGGAGAGGTCATAGAAGCCGGCGCTCGGACGTCGGGCGATCAGCTTTCGCGGCGCGACGATGACGGACCAGCAGTCGTCGTCACGAGAGATGATCGCGTACTCACCGCTGTAGGGTCCCTTCGTGACCAGGGCTGCATGCGGCCGGTCGCGTTCGAGGCGACGAGCGGGAACGTTGATCGAGTACTCGCGAGAGCGCGAGTCGGTCACGGCTCGGGGCGCCGACTCGGTGCTCCAGAAGTTGTAGACGATGCCGATGGCTGCACCCGCCAGGACGAGCAGGGCCCACTGAAAGTTGCCGTTCAGAAGTGCAAGCACGAGCATGACGAGACAGCAGGCGATCGCGAACACGAACTGCACGTTCGAGATCCGCAGACGGCGCTTCGTTGGGGTCACCCTGACGATCATCCTCCCGACAACGCAGGAAGGATGACATCGCCGCCGGCCCAAAAGGCGCCATCGCGACTCGAGCCCAGCGTTCCGGTGAGCGATCCCCATCCGGGATGGCGCGGCCGAGCGCAGCCGGCTAAGCGACGGCTCATCTCAGTCGGCAGACTGTGCTGGTGTCCTCTACGAAGGAGATCCAAGCACTGCTGACCACCGCGCAGCGCGACCAGACGCACGTCACGGTCCGTTTCGCGTTCGGGAACCGATGGTCGATCGACGGGTTTGTCGTCGGTGTGGGTCGGAAGTGGGCGCTCCTCGCGGAGACGATGACCGGCGGCTTCTTCGACGGGTACGCCGCCGTCCGTCTCGCGGAGATCGAGCGGGCGCGACCGAGTCGATCCTGGGAAGCACGATTCTCGCGCACCCGACCGGAGTGGCCCCCTCGCCCGCCAGCCGATCGCCCCGCGATCGATCTGGACACAACCTCGGGGCTGCTGGCCACCTTCCTCGACCCGAAGAACCTGGTCAGCATCGAACGCCGCAAGAAGTACAGCGCGATGTGGGTGGGCGTCCCCTACGCACTCACGCGCAACTGGCTCTCCCTCTGGGAAGTGGACGCGAAAGCGATCTGGCATGAACGGCCGCTCGGCTACCGACCCCGAACCATCGCCCTCGTCCGGACCGGTGACCACTACCTCAGAGCACTCTCGGCCGTCGTCGGCGATCGACCTCCCCAGGACCTGCCGTACGACTGGGCCGCACGCTCGAAGCACGCACGACGCCAACTGTGACGACAGACTGCCGATGGCCGGTCGACCACCCCTCATCGGACGCCGGACGCATCGACGCACTAGCCCTCCGAGGCTCGCGCCGCACTACCGTCGAATGCGCCCGCCCAAGGCACCCCTAATCCAGTAAGGGGGTGTCCTGCCCGCAGCACGGTGAGGGTGGCAGCCCGTTCGAGCCGGGCCGGGTCAGAGGAGCCTCGCGCTGCGGGCGCGAGGCTCCCGCTCGACGCGGAGAGCGATTCCCTATCGGTACGCATGTCCAAATCCTCGCGCATCGAACAGGGGCCGGAGAGGCTCCTCGACGCCGGAGCGGCTGTCCTCATCTACTCCGGAGGTGTCCGTTAGGGGGACTTGGGTTCAGCCGGTCGTTGCAATACCACCGTGAGTCGGAGTGTTGGCGATGGGATCGAAGTTGAAGCAGCGTGCCCGGGGTGGCGCGGTTCTGGGAGCTGCCGAGGGAAGGGTCGAGTCGGTCGGCGGCCCGTGATGCTGTCGGCGTGCCGGTGAAGAGCCGCTCAACGGAGCAATCAGCTGCTTTCCGTCCGTCGCCTCGCAGGGGGTGTCTGCTCGGATCTTATGCTTGATTCGTCACATTGTTTAGTGGTTCAGTATCGCGTCGACGTTTTCGGTCGTTCCGTATCCCACCATTCGATGAGGTTGGCGTGCAAGATTAGCGCGAAGGCTTCGACTGCAAGGTCGCCTCCGGTGGTCAGGGAATCGATTGCGGCAGGGTCCCACTGGTCGAGATTCACTGCCTCGTCAGTGGAGGTGGGTGTAGCTCGAATGGTTGTGTCAACGCTCCATCCGTTTGAGCTGTGGGTTGCGGTAGCCGCGATGACGTCGTACGGGGTGGAGTAGTGGCGGCGCATCCACCCCACGACGTCGGCGAGGTCGCGGGTGTCGGTCAATCGTTCTCGATCGGGGTGTAGACGGGGCATCCGGTCCCGTAGGGCGGTTGGATGATGGGTGCGGCGGTGGTGCTGCTGGTAGATCGGGTGTTTATGGTGCTGTCGATTTTGTAGGCGTTGACGATGCCGATGGGGTTAGCGAGGGCATCGGAGCCGTTGTAGGCGTTATATCCGAAGAGAACGAAGTAGACGGGTGTGCAGTTCGCGTCGTAGAGCGTCTTAGAGCCTGAGCTCCCGGGTGCGTAGAGGCCATAGCTGAGTGTCTGCTGAATATCGAAGTTGGTGTCCGCGTCAAAGTGGCCGCGAGCGATGATGTGATTCAGTCCGAACCGGGAATTTCCGCAACGCAGCGGCAGGTGCGACAACCGTACCCAGGACGAGCGCAACGAACACCGTGGCGATTTTGCCAGCGGACCGATTTCGTGAGGTGTGCATGACTATTACGACCTTCATCCAAGTCCCCGCGCTCACCCCTTGTGAGCGGTCGTCGTGCACGTCTAGGTCTACTCCGCATAGCTCGGCAATACAACCCTGGGTGTTGCCGACACCCGGGCTTGGCAGCGGGACACGCATGCCCTTCGAAGATCATCAGTGGGACAGTGTTCGTGGCAGCGAGCTGCAAGTTGGCGTCTGCGGGAGGGCCGTTCCCCGCACCAGCCCGGCGCGCGGGATGCGCCGCGCGCGGGCGCGGGCGGCAGCGTTCCGCAGGACAGCCGCTCGCGGCCATCACTGCTACTGCAGCGACCAGCGCCAGTTCCGAGCGCAGTAGGAACATCCCGCGCTGATGTCCTCCGGCCCGAACGTCGGAGTAATGATCGACGGTGCGAGCTTCACCGCCACAGGCTTCGCGGGACGATACCGCTGCCCGCAGACGTCTAGGCGCCCGGCCAACCATCCCCATACGGGACGTCGGCCGCGCGGCGGAAGCCAACCATTTAGAACTTGGACGGCGTTCCTGAGACGTTCCGCGCCCGACCGGCCATGTCCATAGTGAAGAGCAAGGTCTGCTCGAGGAGGAAACGATGGACGACGACGGATTCGATGAGTTCCTGGCCCGCTCGGGACGTAGTCCGATAGGTGGGCTCGCGTCTCGCACTGTTATTGAGGACCTGGTGTCTGCCACCGCGGAGAGCGCGACACCACGGCGTCCGTGGTGGCGTCGCCCGCTTCTAATCCTCCCCGTGATCGGTGTCCTCGCCGCGACGACAGCCGGGGCCGTCGTCTTCACCGTGGGATTCGATGCGGACGCGATCGTCCCGATCAACTACACGACCGACTCGGGTCGACAGGTCAGCTGTCACTACGCGGTCGAGGCCGGCATCGGCGGCACGAGCGACCCGGCAGCGGTAAAGGACTTCATCGCTGAGCACGACTGGTCAGGGATCGGCCAGCGCGTCTACGAAGAAGCCCTCGCACATCCCTACATCCCACGGAACAGCGAAGAGGCCGCCGGCCTCACGCAGGCCAACCTCGACAAGTTCTCGTTCGGGGCGGCTCTGACCACGGTGATCTGGGCCGAAGTCCCCGACGAACTGGTGCCCGAGGACATGCTGAGCGGAGCCGAATCCGACTGCGAAGGAGAACTGCGGTGACCCTGGACGACCAGCTGTCATCGAAAGCCTCCTCGACGCGGCGAGGCGACGACGAGCGCGCCAGACGGGTGGAGCTCCTGCTTCTCGCCCAGGCGGAACCGCTACTGCGCTACTTCTCCCGCCGAGCTCCCCTGGATGACGCCCCCGACCTCCTCAGCGAGACCATGCTCACCGTCTGGCGCCGCGCGAAAGACGTACCCGCCGGCAACGAAGGGACGCTCTGGATCTACGGGGTCGCACGCCGAGTCCTCGCTACTCACCACCGCTCGAATCGCCGCCGAACCAGCCTCGTTGACCGCCTCCGAGACCAGATTGTCGTTCACAACCCGGCCCACGACCAGCTGGACGACATCAGCGCGCACCTCCACCACCTCATCGAGAGGTTGCCCGCCGTTGATCGCGACATCATCGGCTTGGTCCACTGGGAAGGCTTCACCCTCGAAGAAGCCGCACGCATCCTCGAGAAAAACCCCTCCACGATCCGGACCCGATACGCGCGACTTCGACAACAGCTGAAGTCGGAACTCCAAGCCGAGGTCTAGCTCCGTCAGATGGCCATCCCCTTACGGGACAGACTCTCGACTGATTCCATCGTCGCGTCGTCAATTCGGGGTCCTGCCGGACATGTACAGAGTGAAGGCCACTCGAGCGCACAGGAGCAGATCATGACCACCGAACCTCACGACGCGGGCAGCGATCGGGCGATGAACGCGCTCCTGGACGAATCGGCGCCGCCGACCCCACTGGCGGAAGCCGTCTCCGACTCCTCTCTTCGAGAGATGATTCGCGGAGCGGAGTGGAACGCGCGACGCGGCAGGCGACAGGCGACGCCTCGTGCGCTCGTGATCGGGACCGTCGTCGCTCTCACGCTGGGCGGCACGGGTGCAGCAGCGGCAGCGACGCTCTCGGGGTGGGAGCCGTGGGTGGCGAATCCGGATTCCGTTGTCCACTTCACCCTGCCCAGCGGAAGAGAATGCGAGCTCCGAAGCGTCGCCAAGGAAGGCGACCCGGAGGACATCAAGGAGATGCAGGACGTGCTTCGCACCACCGACGTGCTCGCCCTCGCGGACGTCGACGGCGAGCTTGCTCGGATCGTCGCCCGGGACGTGACCGTCCGCGGCGACGACGGCGACACCGTGGTGCCCGCGACCGAGTTGTACTCCGAAGATGAGCTGTACCGCCAAGCCGTGGAGGGCGCGATCATCAACGTCGTCTGGGACGAGCTCGAAGATCGAGGAGTGGTCGATCCCGTCACCGGATCGGATCTCTCCTTCGGAAGCCAGGACGACTGCGCAGACCTCACCCAGGCAGACCGCACCCAGTGAGCCGCCGCGACACCCGAGCCGATCGCGTGGTCACGATCCTCGACGCCACAGCCCGTGACCTTCTGAACTACCTCGAACGCCGAGTCGGCGCCGACGACGCTCCCGACGCGCTCTCCGAGACAATGACGATCGCGTGGCGCCGATCGTCATCCATGCCCCTGCCAGACGAGGACGCCCGCCTCTGGCTGTTCGGGGTCGCGCGGAACGTCGTCCTGAACACCAGCAGGACCCGCCGGCGCCAAGACCTCCTCGCCGAGAAGCTCCGCGGCACCATCGACCCCACCGTCGTGATCGCAGAACCCTCCGACATCGCCCTCGACGTACGGGCAGCTCTGGACAAGCTCGCTCCAGAGCTCGCAGAGCTCGTGCGACTGGTGCACTGGGACGGCTTCTCTCTCAGCGAGGCAGCTCAGATCGTCTCCGTCCCGCCGTCAACGGCGCGCAGTCGGTACCAGACGGCGAAGCGCGAGCTCGGTGACCTGCTGTCCCCGCAGCCCTCGGAACGAGCACTTAGGTCTGCAGAGAAACGCTGGGTCTGACGCGCTAGCCCATCGGCTATCGAGACAAGTTCCGGCAGCGGCGGGGGTGTCGGACCACGCGGCCGTTGGCGAGAACCGCACTTTGCGAGCCGTATTTCCTGAGTCCGACGACCCACGTCTGAGCGATCCGTCCGACCAGGCTGTGACCATGACTGAATCGCCCATCACTCGATCAACTCTTCTCCACCAGTCGCTTGCAGGCGGCATGGACGTGTCCCACGTCGAGGTGCGCCGAATCTCAATCGCAGCTGGCACGAAGGGCGGTGCTCACGTTCACAACGGCCCTGTCTTCGGAGCCATCGAAAGGGGGTCGGTCACATTCCAGATCGGTGAGGAGGCACAAACCACCCTTCGCGCCGGCGACGTCTTCTACGAGCCTGCCGGGGTCATCGTCTCCAAGTTCGACACCACGAGCGAAGACGTCGTGTTCATCGGCTACTTCCTCCTGGCGGACGGGGCAGCACCCGAGATCGAGTTCACTGCGCAGGACTGACCGCTAGCCCGTCCCCGTACGGGCGGCCTCCCGCGACGGATCGCACGCGCACATAACGCTGGTCGAGTGGTCGGAACGTGGAATCCTCGTCCCATGATCGTGAGCGACGGACAGGCCTGCGCCCCAGGGGACCTCGACGTGCTCACCGACCGACTCCGACTGTGCCGGCCCGCCGAAACCGACCTCCACGAGCTGTCCCGCCTCTACACCGATCCGCGGATCGCGGAAGAAGATCCGCTCCTCCTCCATCTCTCCGCCGATCAGACCCGGGCCGTCATCGCGTACCGGAGGACCCAGTGGACACAAGACGGACTCAGCAGCTGGGTGATCCGCCGGCGCGACTCCCCCACCGACAACCATGATCTGATCGGAATGGGCGGATGCACCCTCCTCTCCGACGCGGCCTGGAACGTGGCGTTCACCCTCGACCCCGACCACTGGGGAAAGGGCTACGCGCAGGAAGTCGCCCTCACCGGCATCGAACTCGCCCACTTACTCCGACCGGAGCTGCCCGTCACCGCGGTCGTCGCAGAACGCAACGCACGCTCCCGCCGCACGATTGAGCGACTCGGCCTCCAGCGGAGGTGGGAAGGTCCGGATGCGCACAGCCCAGACCCGACCGCTCGAATCGTCCTCTACGCCGACCGCCAGCTCTCCATCGAACAAGTCCGCCAACTCACCAGCTAAATCCGGCCACAGCACGACCTCATCAGCCGGCCAGGGATCCCTCACGGGACCGTCAATGGTGATGAGGCGATGAGTGAGCACGTTCGTGCCTGCGTCAAGACAGTGGATCTGTCGCGGTGGAGCATCCCCTACCGGACGCATGGTTGACGGTCCCATGGAGGGCGGCCGCCTCCACTAGACCTCTTTATCCGACTGGGGTAGCTACCCTCGAGCCCATGACCGACCAGCAGAACGATGCACGGTTGCGCGCGAGGCGGATCGCCGGTGCGACGGCGATTGTTCTCACCGTTGTCGCCGCGCTTCTCGTTCAGGCCGGCGCGAGCTTGCTGACCCTCGCCTCACCAGCCATGACGGACTGCCGGCCGCGCGAGATCCCGCTGAGCGCAGCAGCCTGGTACCTCGGCGCCCTGCTCGTTATCGGAGGATCCGTCTATGCGGCGGCGAAGACCGCGCGTGCGCTCACATCGACCGCGCTCCCCTACGCCCTCCTCCTCACAGCGATCCTCGGAATCGTGACGTTCTCGGGACTAGCGATCCTCATCGCCGGGCTGATGGGCTTCGCGGAGATGGATGACCCTGGACCGCCTCCGACAGGCGGACCCGTCCTGCTCCTCATCGCCGCACTCAGCACACCTGCCTGGGCGCTCGGCGCATCCAGCATCCTCATGCTGTCCAAGAGACGCAGAGTGCCGTCTCGTCCGGCGGCGTCGCTCATCGCGTTCGCTGCCATCACTGCGACGAGCGTTGGTCTCCAGCTCGTCAGGTTCACCCTGACCTGCTGACGGTGATCACAGAGGTCCTCTACGAAAGGGGCAACGACGGTACCGCCACACGGCACCGATCATCGGCACCGCGGGACTCGAGAAGTTCCTGCTCAGCGACCCCCTTACGGGACGCCAGAAGCGATGGAAGCACGGCGGAGCGCGCGACGGCGTGGCGATGCGCTCGCTACGCTCACGGGATGTTCGGCCTCTCGCGTTGGCGCCCGCGAGCTGACGCGCGCCGTTCGCGCCGCGCTCGGTTCCGCTCCCTGCTCGCTGAGGCCTGTTGCGCGTGCTCTCACCCGTGGGTGGAGCACGTCGCGGATGCCGGACCGGCCGGCGGTCACGTCTGCTCGGAATGCGTCTACGAGCTCGAGCACGGGTTCAGCCACGGGCCGACCTGTCACCGACCGGTTCCGATCGACGTGTCGAGTCGCGCTGACGCCGCCGCCGCGACAGCAGCGCGGGGCGGCAGCGAGCGACTGGTCGGAGGAGGTCGGATGCGAGACGATGCAGAAGACCGTGATGACCCTTCGATCCCGACCCTGCGCGAAACGACAGCCGCTCTCTTCTTCGGGCTGGTCCAGCCCCGAGACGTGATCGCTCTGGCAGCGAATCTCGTCGCAGCAGGGAGTGACAGCGAGTCCCTTGTCGCTCTCGCGTCCCTCTACTCCAGCGCCACTCCCGCCGACGTCTTCGACCTCAGCTCGGCGGCACTCATCGAAGCGGGCGCGCGGCCATTGGATCGGGACGGTGAGGAGATCCCGCTTCTCGCGCTGCGCGTCGCATGCCGTCGTTTCCTCACCGGCGACTGGGATCTCCGCTCCTTCTCATCCTGGGTGCACGACCGGATCGGTCACGACGGACCGGCAGCTGCGCAGCCGCTTGTCGAGGTCGATGACGAGCTCGACGCGCGAGGCATCGGAGCCGGCGAGCGATACCGCCAGAAGGTCGCTCGACTCGCCGCCGCCTTCCTCGCTGACACAGAAGGGCCGGCGAGCGAGAACCCCTAACGAATCCGTCCGGTGCACGATCGGCTATCGAGACTGAAACTCCTACCGCCTTGGTACGGGACTGGTTCCCCCGCATCGACCGCGACGCCTGCTGACATGATCGTGGTCATGCCCTCAATTCGTTCGGCAAAGTTTCGGGCAGAGTCGTCGGTGGACGCTGTGCTCCTGCGGGCACTCGCCGGGCACGAGTCGAAACAGGTGCGCATCGCTGTTGCCGAGAACGCCGCTGCGGATGACCTGACGATCGGGCGTCTCCTCGCTGATGACGTCGACGCCGTGCGCCTCGCCGCCGCCAGCAGCCTTCGTGAACGCCCGCAACTCCACGAGATCGCGGCGAAATCAACGGACAAGTGGGTCCGTGCGATCCTTGCCCACCTGTACGCGGACGACGACCAAAGGTCGCTCGCCCTTGCGGTACAGAGAACACTCGCGGCGGATCCCTTCGGGGAGACTCGTGGCCGGACGGCTCAGACCACCGACGACTTGGAGATCTTCGAGTCGCTTCTCACCGACCCGTCACCGGTTGTCCGCGGCATGTGCGCGCGCAACCCCCGCATCTCCCTGACACAGATGGAGCGTCTCATCACCGACCGCGATCGCGCCGTCCGCGCCGGAGCCGCAGAGGGCGGACTCCAGTACCCCAATGACGAGCAGTTGCTCCGGCTGGCGCGCGACCGGTCGGTCGAGGTGCGCTGGGCAGTACTATTCCGCGCCGACCGACCCAGACGAGCAATCGAACTCATCGCAGAGGACAGCGACGAGATTAACCGACACCACGCGCGGATCGCCCTCCACGACGAGCACGACATCATCGCGCCAGCGGTGACGCACCGTGCACGCGCAGAACGTCGACGGGCACAGCTTGTTCGCTCATTCGGTGAGTGAACGGCGGGGAGTGAAGCGCGCCTTGTACGGCACGCGGTCTCGTTAGCCGATCCCCATATGGGACGGAGCTGAGCGGGTAGCGTCACCGGCATGACCTCGGGTTCGCGTCACCGCATTCGAGTTGCTGCCGCACTCACAACCGGAGCGGCGCTGCTCACCGCCGCCGGCTGCGCGCCGGCGGTGCAGACGTCGGGATGCCCGGGCTGGGCGTATTTTGGATCCGCGGAAGCCCGCTACGAGGTCGCCGAAGCGGTCATCACGACCGCCTCCCCTCGCGCCTCGGGAACTCAGAGCGTCTTCAGCGTCGCAGCATCCGCATACATGGTCACCGTGGATGAGACAGAGAAGGGACCGTTCATTGCAGGAGAGACAATCCGCGTCGTGTCGATGCCTGATGCGTGCAGCGGCACCGACCTCTACCCGGACGGAGACCCGATGGACACCGACCAGCCCCTCCGCCTGTACCTCAGTTCCGGGAACGGATTCTGGGCGACGCTGACTCCGCTCGAGGGCGCTGAACCGATCGAGGAATAGCCCGCCAGTCGATCCTCTTACGGGACGTAACGCCTTCCGTGGGATGGCTCAGTCGGCAGATGCCGCGAGTGCCGGCGCTGCCAGGCCGAGTCCTTCGCAGAAGGGGCCAGTGGGCTGGCCCGCTCTGTTCGGGAAGACGCCGAGCCTGGTGTCCGCGAGGACGCAGACCGTCGGGTTAGGTACGTTGATGGGTCCGCTTCCCGGGTAGGGCTCGTCGGGGACGGCGCTCCAGCTCGCTTCGCATCGTTCGAGGGCGGCGGCGACCCGCTCGGACAGTGGAAGCAGCTCGAATGCGTTGCGGTCGTCGTCCACGAGGATGCTCGTGGTGTGGTCCGCGCGGACGTCGGCGACGGAGTAGCAGTCGAAACTCGTGTTGGCTTCGTCGTTGCTAGCCTGCGTTACGGTGATCGCGGCGGCGCTGGTGCCGATCGCGACGACGGCCGCGAGGCCGAGCCCGACGAGGCGGCGGCGCTTGGTGGAGCGGTGGCGGGCAGCGATGTCGGTGAGGATGGTGGCGCGCATCCTGGTGAGCTGTCCCGTGGTCGGGCCGAGGTCGTGGGTCATCAGTTCTCCCTTTCAAAGGGGCGCAGGGTGGTGCGGAGCGCGGTCCGCAGCCGGCTGAGCCGGTTGCGGATAACGCCGTGGGTGGAGCCGAGTGCTTTCGCGGCGTCGGCGTAGCTGCTGCCCTGCTCGATACACAGGTAGTACAGCGCTTGATCGGTGTCGGAGAGCTCGGAGACGGCTTCCTCGATCGCCGCGGCGAGCTGGCGCCTCGCAACTTCTTCGTCAGGGGTGCCACGTCGATCCGGGTGCAGGGACAGGTCCGCGTCCTCGGTGCGGTTCCGTGCACGGGTCTTGGTTCGGACGAGGTTCAGCGCGGTGAACCGGGCGGTGGTGAGCAGCCACGGAAGGGCGGATGCGTCCACGATCGCGACGTCGTTGATCCGCGTCCACGTGGTGAGGAATACGTCTTGCACGACGTCTTCGGCGTCGCTGGGCGTGCGAACGATGCTGAGGGCGTAGCGGTAGGTCGTCGCCGCGTGCCGGTCGTAGAGCCGGCCGAACGCAGCCCGGTCGCCTCGCCTCGCGCCGTCCATCAGGGCGGCGTCATCAGTGCGCGCCGCAGCGTCTCGCGCGGGTGCTGCTGCTTCCGGTGGCGTGCTCATGCCTAGTGGTGTCCGATCCGAGCCGATCGTCTCAGACGAGATCCGCTTTGCAACTCTCCGCTCGAGGATCCCCAAACGGGACTGGCTGACGTCTCCTCAACGCCCTGCCGGTTTCACGTCGAGTTGTATCACTTGAGTTTGATTTGGAACCAACTCGATCAAGCGGACACTTCTAGGCATGGGTGTGGGATGGGAGACGGATCGCGAGGTCTGGCGGCGCGCGACGGGGGCTGATCCGCGGGCATTCGCGCTGATCTTCGACCGGTATCACCTGCGCGTTCGGGCCTACTGCCGTCAACTGCTCGGGGAGTCCGTCGACGCGGAGGATGCCGCGGCCGTCGTGTTCCTTGAGGCGTGGCGTAAGCGCGCCGACGTCCGCTTCGTCAACGACTCGCTCGCCGCGTGGCTGCTCGTCGTCGCCCTGAACGTCACCCGGAACATCGGTCGCGGTCGACGCCGATACGAGCGGATGCTGCGCACTCTTCCACCTCCTGTCAACGCGCCCGATCCAGCAGTGACGGTGGCAGCCGCAGCGGCATCCGCCGAACGCAGCCGCACCATCAGAGCTGCACTGACGATGCTGCGGCCGGCGGATCAGCAGATCCTCGCGCTCTGCGTCATTGAGCAGCTCACCCTCGAGGAAGCAGCCGCCGTGCTGCGCATTCCGGTCGGGACGGTGAAGTCCCGACTGTCCCGCGCCCGAGGTCGCCTACGCGATGAGTTCACACGCAGGCGGACACTTCCCCACACCTTCCGACCCGCGGAGTACTGACATGACAGCACCAGAGCACGACCGTACCCTCGCCCTCCGAACGGTGATCGCGCAGGCCGCAGAGAATGACCCAGGCAGCGGGCGCCACCGACGTCACCGGATCGCGATCGCCGCGGTTCCCGCGGCCGTCATCCTCGCCGCGGTCTCGGGCGGACTCTTCTTCGCCCAAGCGCCGGTGTCCGACACCATGACGGTCGCTTGCTTCGCGCGAGCAGAACGCAATGGGTCCGAGTTCCCCGGCACCACAGGAGCCCTCGCAACACCAGACGGAATACCCGGAAGCGGCGATCAGGTGCCGATCCCGGACGCGATCGCGTTCTGCTCCGACCTGTGGAGGCAGGGCGCACTTGACGTCGGCACGGCGAATGGCTCACCATTCGACCTTCGACCAGGACAGATTCCTTCCGAACTGACCGTCTGCGTCATGCCCGACGGCATTGCAGCTGTCATTCCCGGTACCTCCGACGTCTGCGGGCAGCTCGGCCTCGCCAACCGCGTCAAGTGACTACCAGCGCACCCGATGAACCATCCCGTTACGGGACGCGCACAAGGGGCTCGGGTTCCGACACTAGACCGGTGTCGAAGCAGAAGAAGATCCGGGAAGTGCTGCTCTCAGCTTGGGCCGGTACGACACGTGGGAGCACCGCTTCTCTCGAACACGGCCCGAGTGGCCGCCGCGGCCGCCGTCAGGGATGCCGGCGATCGATCTGGACAGCACCTCAGGCATGTTGGCGACCTTCCTCGAGCCGGGCGTCCTGCTCTCCATCGAACGCAGGAAGCCGCGGAACGTGCTCTGGGTGGGCGTGCCGAACGAGCTCACCCGGAACTGGTTCTACCTCTGGGAGGTCAACTCGAAAGCCGTGTGGGACCCTGCACCAAAGGGCTACAGACCTCGAACCATCACACTCGTCCGAACCGGCGACCGCTACCTCCAGGGACTAACCGTTGTCGCGGACCCTCCTCCGTCCGAGGATCTCCCCCACCACTGGACAGCCCGTTCGAAGACCGGGAGTCGGCAGCAGTGAAGTGGCCCGCTCAGCGATTCCATACGGGGCAGGGATCTTCGCACCGCTATGGCGGGCAGCGCCCCAGGCGAGCGAGGGCGTTCTGACGACGGCGGTCCCGGTGGGATGATCGGCGCATGGCGCCGATTTTGAGGGAAGTGCATCTCTGGCCGCACACGGGTCACCCGGATGTCCGATGGTCTCCACCGCGCCCCCCGGACGAATCGGGCTGGCCCCTGCTCGAGATGGACGCCATTCTTCGAGGGTCGAGGAAGATCTCCGAACCGCTCGGAGAACGCCTGGCGGAGCAGCGCATAGAGATGCCGCGGGCGAGCATCCGACTTCTCCCAGGAGGAGCATCCGCGAGTACCGATCTCGAGGTCGAGATCTCTCGCATCGTGATCGACGGTGAGAACTCGGTCCACTTCGCGGTACCGGCGGGATTCCACAACCTCGATGTGCGGGCGCGGGACGAACTGGTGCTGACGATGTGGACGGAGACGCTGCGAAGGCTGGTGAGCAACCATGGCGGCGATCCGGCCGCGGTGAGTCGAGCGACTGACGCTCTGAAAGGAATCGACTACGAGGAACCGCGTCGCGGGCCCTGTAAGCAGAACCCGGCTCGATCGCATCGCATGCGGCTGATCGGCGTACTCAAGGACGACGGCTACTTCCGTCTACGTGTCGAAGTCGAGCACCTGGACGGAGGTCGGCCGCCGGTGCTGTCCGAGACGATAGTCGGCGACTCCACCTTCTGGTCGTTCGATCGCGCTGCATGAGACCTGCGGTGGACGTCGAGCTCCTCCGTTGAAGGCGTATCGATTCCCGGCATCCTGCTCGGCGACCGAGGACGGTTCACCCTCGACGTCGCCACCGGTGCGGTCCACCCAGCGGAGGATTCAAGACGCCGCTGCCGATCGAGTCGACCGGTCCCGCCGTCGGGGCGGGCTTCCGTTTCATCGAGCAGCCCGCTGACGACGTCTACGTCGGGTGGGGAGGAGGAGGCCCGGTGAACGATGTTCCCGCGGAATATCTCGCCGAGGTCGACCAGCTTGCTGACCGGCTCTGCTCACCCGAGTGGAAACCGTGGTGGCGCCTCGTCGGCGTGGACCACGTGAGTGGGTACGTCAACTACGAGCCACCGCGCGAGACGCCGATCATCCGACTCGTGAACAAGACACTGACGATGATCGTCAGGCGTTCTGTCGCAACGATTCCCACCGGACCGGAAGCAGAACAGCTAGCTCGGCAAGACGTAGAAGCCGCCCTCACCCGTCTGGCCGCACGCAAGAACGTCGAGCTTCCTCCGCTCTGAACCAGCCGCGAAAGGCGCGCACACATCCCCACCTCAGCCGCCGAACACAGCTGGGCGCTGCAAGCACACCGCTACGGAAGACGTCGACCGCGACCGTCGCATCTCGTGACCGGTCAACCATCCCCCGTACGGGTACCTAGCCGCACAACACGGGGAGGCGTGGCTTGTTTCGTAGGCTGAGCCCATGAGGTCAGCACTTCGGAGCGCAGCCGGCGGTGCCCTCATGCTGATGGCCCTCGCCGGAGGTCTGGTCTCGCTCGGTGCCGGGTGGATCATCGATGGACGTGAGCCTCCAGCCGTTCAGTGCGAGAGCGGCCCGTACCCGCGAACAGGCGGACCGTTCCACGAAACGACCCGTATCACCGGATCGGTGACGATCTTGCCCCTCGGGGTGGACTGCACCTACGACGTCGACGGAGACGAGGTCGGCCCGCAGACAGTCCGGCACCCGAACATGCCCGCCACTGCAGGTTTCCTGGGCAGTGCGCTCACTTTCGCTGCTGGAGCAGCGCTCCTCGTCGTCCGGTCCGGTCGGGCAGGACCCGTCTCTGCCGACTGATGCGCCCGACCCCGGCGACTCGCTCAGCCATCCCCCGCCGGGACGTGCGTGGTGGGTAGCGTCCGCCCTACTCTGACGGGATGGAACTGCGGACCGCGAAGACCCTCGGCATCCTCGCGATGGTGATCGGCACCCCAGTCGCCCTCCTCACCCACACGATCGGCTGGATCCAGACCGGCTGGGAACCCGCCGCCGTGCAGTGCCAGCACAGCGACTACCCCGACGGGATCGACCTCTACTCCAGCCGCGTATCGGGCGAGAAGATCCTCTACCCGCTCGGCCTGTCCTGCACCTACGCAGCCAGCGAGACCTCACCAGGCATCACCATCCGTCACCACAGGTGGGACGCCACCGCCCTCTTCACCGCAGCCGCCGCACTCGCTCTCGCGGGAACCGTCGTCGCGCTCAGAGCCGAACGCAAGCAGGAGCTCATCACCGAGTCGAAGGAAGAACGAGCGACGACATAGCGCAGCGCCCCTCTGCCGGTCAACGATCCCCTTACGGGACGGCCGGTACGCCGACTCTCTCCCCGACAGAATCGTGCATCCGTGTCATGCCATCAGGGGTGCAGGGTTGAGCCAGACTGGCCGAGTGTCAGCACTGCGCCATTGGGCGCCATTCCCCTTCGTCGCAGTCGCCATCGTCGCAACGGTAATTCTCACCGCTCTCCACCTGGTCGAGCTGTATGTGCTGACTACCCAGCAGCTCGCGCAGGTCGGGACTGGGCAAAATACCGCGGGAATAGTCGCGTTCTTCGCGGTCTACCTCATTCCGTCCGCCCTGATCGAAGGTGTGCTCATCGGGCTTGCTGCGTTCGCTGCCGCTCGGCTCCTGAAGCGCGGACGTCGAGTCTCGCAACGCGCGATCGCACCGCTCGTCGGTCTGGTCGCGGCGGTCGTCGCCCTCTGCCTAATGGTGGTGCCGTTGATCGGGTACGCCACAGGTGGGCTTCTCCAGCTGGGCGCCGGGATCGCGGCCCTCCTCTCGGGCGAAGCCGGAAGCGGCCCGGCGAACCTGATGGAAGCCATCGCGCTCGCCCTCCTCCTATACGTCGGAGCCTTCACCCTGAGTGCACGCCGCCTCTTCAATACCGCTGCGGCCGCGGACGCTCACGCCCGCTGACATCTACAGCTCCTCGGATGGACCCGCTGGACGATCCCCGTACGGGACAGCAGGGCCGAGACGCGCTTGAGGACAACACCGACCGAGCGCGTCGAGAAGTCCCGCCGATGTCAGGAGGGGTCGCGGTCTCCGCGCACTGTGAGGAACCAGGCGGTGTCATTGTCCGCGTTCGATGCGATGGCGTCGACACTCGATATCGGCTTCTCGCCAAGCGACGCGGGATCGATCTCGTGTGGGCCATCGGCGCAGTCGATCGCGTCGAGGGTGGTCGTCGTCCTCGTCGCCGGTCCCCCAGCCGTGGAAAGCGATCCGATTTCGAGGTCGATCACTCCTTCGCCGAGGCAATCGAAGGTGATCGCGGTCGGCAGCGCCGGCCTCTCGAGGGTGACTTCGACGCGGCCGCCGTCATCGTCGGCCTCGACGTTCAGCGAGAGGACCGCTACGACGTCGCGATCCGTTGCCACGTCCGCCTGGCGCTCTTCGCGCCACTGCGTGATTCGAGGATCTTCACCGGGTACCGGTGTGCAGCCGGCGAGAGCCGCCACAAGAACAAGACCAGCTGCTGTGTGGATCGGACGGGGCCTCATTGCTACACAGTAGAGGCACAGGACGCCGAAGAAGACCCATCATCACAGCGCCAGCGCTCGTCTCCTTCGCAGCGCGATACGGTGTGCTGACGAGGCACAGGGGGATGCGGTGGAATCGACGACGCGCCTGAGGCGGGTGGCCGGAGCGGCAGTGGCGGCGCTCACGATGACGCTCATGGCCGGGTGTTCCGGCCCCGACACCGAGGCGTACACCGATTTCGAGCGGGCGCAGGACGAGCGGGACACTCTTCCCGACGTCGGCACCGTAGGAGACGGCTACGACCCCGCCTCGATCCGTTACGTCGGCTCAGCCGACGGACTGGACGTCTGGATCGGGTCGCAGACCACGACCGGAGGCCGGTGCGTCATCGTGGACGGAGACGGCGACAACGAAGACGGAAGCGGCTGCGGGGATGAGCTGTCGCTGAACGGAGCATGGGCCGTCCAGATTCACACCGATGGCGCCGGTCCAGACGACCCCACTGGCCTCGACTGGACGAGCCTCGGCGAGAACGTGTCCATCCGCCGGTACTAACCACCCTGTTCCTCACGTCGACCGCGCGGACGAGCACGTGCGAACGACCCCTACCGGCCGCCCGGTCGACCATCCCCATACGGGACGCCGCGCTCGGAGCATCTCGCCTTGCTCGCGCAGCGTCGTGCGGAGGATCATCTCGAAGGTGGCAGATGATTGGTACCGCGATCCTGGGTGGGATGCCGCTGACCGTGACGAGTTCGAGCGTCGTCTCAGCCGAGCACGACCGCACAACCGTCAGCAGTACCTCAAGCTCAAGGCCATAGCTCTTCGTGACGCGGGCCTGATCGACGCCGCTCGATCCCTGCTCATCCGCGCAGTGGACTACCCCGAGCCGGATCTCGCCGTTGAACGCGCGCATAGTCGCGAGTTGCTCGGAAACATTGCTGTGCAGACCGGCGACGTGGAGGAGGCCCTGCACCAGTACCGGACGGTGATCCAGGAGAATCCGACCTTGAACGGCACATCGGGGTCGATACGCATCGCTGCCGCCGAGGTGCTCCTCACCCGAAAGGGGCCAGGAGACGTCGAGGAGGCCATCGCCCACCTCGACTCGTGGCCGGCTGAAGTCGGCTTCCAACTCTCGTCCGAGATCTTCCGGTGGCATCTAGCGCGCATCAGCGCGGCCACGATCAAGCGCGACGTCGACGCCGTACGAGAGTCTGCACGCGCTGCTCTGCAACTGGTCGAGGCCCCACCTCAATTCCGGTTCCACCCGACCGTCGGCCTCGTTCACACGGACCGCAAGACGCTGCGCCAGCTGCGTCGCTGGGCGAGGTGAACCCAAGCCACCTGCTCCAACAGCAGATGATGCTCTCAGCATCTCTCTAAGCCATCCCCCGACGGAACGCCCATGCGCTCTCTTCGGCACTGCTCTGGTAAGCGCCGAACTACAGCTGGGGAGAGACTTGGGGCATGTGGTTAGAGGGAATCGCGCTTGAGCGGCGGTTACGCGAGCTGGACACCCCTGGGCCCGGCGATGAGCCGGTTGACTTCGACGGTCAGCGACTGGCAGCAAAGGTGGACGCCCTCGTCGCACTGCTCGATGAGAGCTTTCCCAGGGCTGTAACGGCGGATCGTCCCTGGGAATGGCAGGACTCCGCGACCTTCACGCACGTCACGGTCGACGGTGCAGCAAACCGCACTTCGGCGAACCTCGTCATCTGCATCAGCCGACACGGAGACCTTTGCTTCATTGCCCTCGAAGCCCAGGAAGCGTATACACGCGAGGAGTTCGATGCGCTGGTCGAACCAGAGGACTTGTCATCGATACTGGCAGCCCTCGACACCGTGAACTTCACAGTCACTGCCGAAGAAACGCTCTGGGCCCGATACGACGGACCGCGCGTGATGAGCAACTCGAGCTGGATCGAACGCTACTTCGGGTATCCGATTTGAGCGCGCCCGGCGAGCAGGTCCGCGCGCCGAAGCTGCGTTGAGCGGTAACCCATCCCCTTACGGGACGAACCAGCTTGCCCCGCGGGAGCCGACATGAGCAGTGAACCGTCAGGGCGTGCTCTGCGCCCCACGTACGGTCAGGAACCAAGCCGTGTCGCGATCGGCGTCAGTTGTAGCCGCGCCGACGAGATTGATGGGGTCGGTGCCGAGGGAGGCCGGATCGATGTCGAGCGGGCCATCGCCGCAGTCCACGGTCCGGACAGTGGTCTTGCCTGTCGTGACCGTGCCGGTCTTGGAGTCGGAGTCGAGCTGCAGTTCGACTGTGCCATCCCCGAAGCATTCGAAGGTAATGGCGCCGGGCAGCACCGGTTGGTCGAAGGCAGATACCAGCCGATCCCCCTCCCGTCCCGCGCTCGAATCGGACGACAGCACAGCGAGGAAGGGACCTCCCGCGTCGATGTCAGCCTGACGATCCGAGCGCCACTGGGTGAGCTGTGCGCGATCAACGGGCTCCGGCGCGCATGCGGTCATGGTGCCCACGACAGCCAGTAGGAGTGTGAGTGCAACAGAACGACGACTCATCTGCCCACCCTAGGTCCGACCGGATTAGGTCGAGCGAGTCTCATCGTCCGGCATGGCGGAAAGTGTCGCACTGGGCGATCCCCTTACGGGACGCTCTCGGTCGCGAGTCGGTTGCTCCTCGTGGTGAGAGCCGCGTCACGCCTACTGTTCTCCCGTGGGAGAACTCAAGGGAACGAGCGCGGCGGCGGTCGAGGCCGCTTCTCGTCGCGCCGAGGGGTGGATACGCCGTGGTTGAACGTCTGGACAGTTGGGATCCGAGTGGACTCTCGCCGGACCGGCAGACATCACCCCGCCAACGACGGTTGTTAAGACTGTCGCTCGTGCTGGGCGCTCTAGCCGTCGTGGCGGCCGCGGTTCTGTGGGTGGGTGATCTGCTGTTCGGAGTGCATGGCCCTTCGCACTACGTCAGCATCACCAACGACACCGCAGCCTCACTCACCTGGTCCTGCTCCTGGTCCGATCTTCACCTCGCCGCCGGGGAGACAGGTCAGCTGCGCATCCTCGACCAGCCCGACCAGGACTACGGCTGCGTCCCACAAGCAGCCACCCCCTTCGTGTCGGCACACAACAACGACATCTGCCCGTCGCTGAACTCGATGACCGAGGGAAGGCAGTTCACGGCAACCGACTTCGCGAAGACCTACCGCTGCCCATAGCTGCATACGCGACCGGTGAACGATCCCCAAACGGGACGCCTGTAAGACGGTCCGTCAAATGGGTCGAGTGCAGGCTTCGTCAATCGCTTCTTGCTCGTCGTCGGTCAGCCACGCTTCGCTCGTGCTGGGGAACCATCCCTGGTTCGGCCACTGGTCGATGAAGTCGGTGCGGCTGGGCGCGTCGGGGTTCTCGATGCCGTTCGCTTCGTAGCAGGGCACGAGGTACTCGGTCAGGTAGCTGTAGAGGTAGTCGATCTGCTCGGACGTCATGGGCACCACGGGGGTCGTGGGATAGCTCGACCAGCAGGTGAACGCGGCGACCGATTCGGCTTCCGTCGAGGCGGACGTCATGATGCTGACGGGTCCGCCGCCGGCGGCGTTCGAGCCGAGGTCGACCGTTAGGCCGGCCGCGGTGAGGCAGCCCAGGAGTGCTGTCGAATCGTTCGGGTCGCGGTATTCCTGGAACGGGTCGGCGGGTCTCGTCGCGTCAGGGAAGCCTGCCAGGACTCCTTCCCATTGGCGGTCCTGCTCCTGGATGCGCAGCTGCTCCTGCTCGTCGGGCGCGAGAGGTGTTGGGGCGGGAGAGGGACCAAGATCGGGCATCGGGTAGGCGACGACAGAGGAACTGGTCGCCTCAGGGGTGGGGCCAGGTGCGAGAGCCCACGTCGAAACCAGGGCGACCGCGAGGACGATGACGGCTCCGGCGGCGACGATCCAGATCACCCTCGCGCGGCCGGCTGGCGTGGGGTGGGTGCGGCTCTCGCCCAGGGCGGCGGCCGCGATGGATTCCGGTTCGTCGAAGGACCGCACGCGCTCGATGGCTTCTGCCGGCTCGAGGCCGGCCAGCTCCTCATCTATCCCGTCTCGGATCGCGGAGGCGACGTCACGAGGGACGGGCCTTAGCGCCCGATCGAGCCGCTTCAAGTAGGTCTGGACCTCGCGGGGTGCGCTGGTCGGGGTCATGTGTCGTCTCCTGCCACGATCGCTTGGACGGAACGGGTGAAGGGCTCCCACTGGCGGCGGAACTCGCCCAGCTCGGCCTGTCCGGAGGGGGTGAGCTTGTAGTACTTCCGGACCGGGCCCGAACCGCTCTCCCCTGCGTAGGAGGTGATCAAACCGCGATCCTTCAACCGCCCGAGCACCGGGTAGAGCGTGCCGATGCTGGCGATCATGCCCAGCGACACCAGCTCCTCCGACAGGCGCCAGCCGTACATCGGCTCCCGCGATAGGAGCCCGAGGGCGCAGTACTCCACCACGCCCTTCCGGATCTGGGCCCCCACGTCGACTGTCATGCTTTGCATGTTAGCGTGCGATGCATACTAGCGGTGGTGGGAATCTGTCGGTCCGACTACCGCGCAACAACCAACGAAGGTGTCCCACGATGCCGACTGCTTCCACCGCGTCACGTCTCTCGACTTCAGCATCCGATGGATCTGTGAACGCGTTCATCGGCTGGACCGCCGCCGGCGTGGTCACTGTGCTCGCCGCCCTGGTTCTGGTGTTCAGCAGCTTCATGGTGGCTCTGGGGATCACGGACGCGGATCCATCCGAGGGAGCCATCGCGATCGGCGCCGGCGGTGTAGGTGTCATCATCTGGATCGTCGTTGCCGCTGTCGGAGGTTACGTCGCTCCCCGGAGGCTCTCGCGTCGTCCTGTTCTCGTCGCGTGGCTTCCAGCTGTGGTGAGTGCCCTCTGATGCGGGATCGCTATCGGCCTGTTTCCCGTCCTGCTCGAGAACGTCGTCTTTCCGATGTCGTTGACCCCCGTGCCGATGAGCCAGCCGCTCCTTTTCCAAGCGTTGATTCTTACGGCCGGTGCCATCCCGGCTGGAGCGGGGTTGCTGGTGATCAATCTCGTGTTGCGCGTGATCAGAGCGCGCCGGGGCCGAGTCGCGACGCATACGAGAGGTGATGCGCCTGACGTCGGGAGTCAGAGCTCCTCGTGATCCATGGCGAGAGAGGACTGGACATCAACTAGATGAGGCACGGCGTCGGCTCAGCGCCCAGACCAGCGCGCCCGCGAGGAGCACCGCGCAGGTCAGCCCGGCGACGTGCAGGACGAGCGAGAGCGTCCCGTTCTCGGGGAGCAGGAAGCCGTAGGGCACCCACCCGTCGGTCGCTCCGCGGACGAGCAGGACGGCGCTGACCCAGGGCGGGGCCGTGCCGGTACCGGGGACGAGGGTGTTGTAGATCACGGCGACGACGATCAGGTAGGCCGTCGCCGCGCCGCGGACGTAGCTCAGCCACACCGGCGTCGGACGGCGGGCGAGCGCGACCGATCCGGCGACGATGAGCACCGCGCTCGCGAGGAGGCTGGTCTGGTTCGTGAAGTAGCCGAAGTAGTCGAACGGATTCGGGTCGCCGGCCACGATGCTCAGCGCGTAGGTGTGGAGGATCACCGCGACCGCGGCTGCACCGACGGCGATGCGCGCTACACCCACGAATGGGCGGGTCGGTGCCGGGGAACTCATCGGGTCAGCCTAGGAGCCGTTGGGCTTCCTGCTGGCCCGCGACAGACGTTCCCCTTTCCGAACCGTGCTGAGCATTTCAGGCCGAGACGCGACCACGAGGAAAGCGGTGACGTCGCTTGGCCTGAGCCGGTGGGGACGTTCTCGAAAGTGCGCAGCACGGTCGCGGTCGCGGCATGCCTGGCGGTCGTGACGGGATGCACCGCGCAGCCTGCACCGTCGGCCCCGCCTCTGGCGACGAACTCGGACGACGGCTTCACCTCCCCGCTGACCGGCGACCTAGGCGTAGCGACGTTCACCGGGAGCGACGGGACCACCGGCGCCGTCCAGTTGAGCGCGGCGGACGGCCGGCTGGCCCTGACATCCGACGAGCTCGTCATCCCCACCGCGTCTTCCGGTTCCGTAGCGGTCATGGGAGCGCTCGATCCGATCGACGCGGATACCACCTGTTTCGACGTCGATTTCCCGATGCGTCTCGCGGACGCGGAGTCAGGGAAGCCCTACAAAGCGTGGCGGAACCTCGCAGAGTTCCATGGCGACCCGACAGCGATCAATCAACTCGTTCTCACGACCCGCCCGCAGGACGACCCCGACTGCTCAACCAAAATCCTCGCCATCGCTGACGTCCAGTGGAACGTGGAGCCGCAGCGCAGCACCCTCGTGGCCCGGGACGCCGGCCCACGTGCAGCAGCGCGTGGCGAGGTGTCATCCACGGACGGAGTGCCGACGTCGTACACGGTCGCTCGCAACGACCTCGCAGAGGACGTCGCGGCACGATTCGGCATGACGGCCGATGACCTGTTCTACCTCAACCCGTTCCGCTTCCCTTCGGACGAGATTCTGCGCGTCGGTGAAGAGCTGAACCTCACTGTCGCGGCGCGATGACCTCCCCCCCGCGGGTACTCGATACCGGGCCTGGCGTTCCGGCTCTTGATCAATCCTTCGGAGTGCAGTGCATGATGTCCCGATGAACGTTGGAGAGCCCCCGCAACCGAGTGCAGCGACGCCCATCGTTCTCGCCTTGGTCTTCGGCGGTCTTGCAGCCGCCCTGGGAGCCGTAGCCTCCATTTACATGTGGGACCCGAGCGAGACGTGCAGGACCCGCGGCGGAGGCAGCCTGACGGGAGAGGGGTTCCTCTGGAACCCGCTGTGCTCAGATGGTTCAACCGTTCAGCCGATATGGATGACGTTGTCGACTGCTGCGGCGTTGATCGTGGCCGTGACATGCGTCGTCATTGCGGCCAGCCGTCAAGTTGAACGTGACGGACAGGAAATTGCGTCGCCCGACGTTCTGCACGACTACTCGCGCCAGACCCTGCCGGAGGACAACGGGCTCCGCAAGCTGGGCGATGAGTGGTGAGAGATGGCAACTCCGGGGGGGGGGGGGCACCCTCCCGATGAGCGTTAGACAGTCTCCTCGGCCGGATCACGCGATCCCCCTCGTTTTCACCGTGATCTTCACCGTTTTCGCCGCCGCTCTCGGGTTGATGTCCTCTCTCTACATGTGGGATCCGGCAGAGGCGTGCGAGGTTCGTGGAAGCTACTCCAGCTCCGAGAGCTTCCTGTGGAATCCGCTGTGCGTGGACGGTTCGGCTGTCCAACCGCTGTGGATGACGGTGGCTGGCGCTGCCGCATTGATCGGTGCCGGCGTCTGCGTCGTCCTCGCGATCGCTTTTCGAGTGCTCAACCACGAGCGGGAAGTCCCGCCGCCCGTCGTCTCGCACTGGGAGTGAGCAGTCAAAGGTAGATTCGCCGGATGACGACGACTCGGACCTCCCACTCGACTCTCGCCCTGCTGCTCGCCGTTCCGGTGTTCGCGCTCGTCGGTTGCGCCGGTTCGACGGCGGGGGCTCCGGCATCGACGTCGGCCGCCGCGCCGGCGTCGACCGCGACCGCCGCCCCGACGTCCGCCCCCGCTACTCCGGCGGCGACCGCGACTGCGGGTGCGGCGGCGGCTGGTCCGGTGTGGCCGGCGGACCCATGCCGGGACACGCAGCTCACGGTCACGGTGGAGGACCGGCCCGAGCTTTCCGGGGCGGGCCAGGAAGGGTTCGCGATCGTGCTCACGAACGCCTCGGATCAGGCGTGCTCGTACTTCGGGTGGCCGGGCGTTCTGATGCTCGGCGCCGATGGGACGCAGCTCACCACCGCCGGCACGTCGGGTGCGGAAGCGTTCCCGGGGGCTCTCGCTCCGGGTGAGTCGGCGCAGGCGGAGGGCCAGCTCTCGGCGGTCGGCGCATACGACTGCACGCCGACGACCGCGACGACCGTCCGGGTGCTCGTCACCTCGGACGGCGCCGGACCGGGAATCGACACGCCCTCCGATTTCCAGGTCTGCGGCGGGGACGGTCGCAGTGACTTCACGACCGGGCCGCTCATGCCGGTGTCCTGACTCTTCTGAGTCCCGGCTGCAGTCATGGATGGGTTCGAGGGTGGAGACAGCTTCGTGCTGTTCCTGGTTCTAGGTGCCCTTCCCTTCCTCCTTCTGGTCGCCGTGGTTTCGGTCGTCACGATCGGCATCCTTCAATGGATCGGAGGGCGGGGGCGGCCCCGTCCGTAGACTGAGTGCAACCACCCCTTCGGCACGGCGCCGACCGGAACTCAAATGAGTAAATGAAGCAATGAGCACATGGGTGTGGAGTTGATCGCTTTGTGGCGGCAGTCTTTGATCGCTCCTTGACGTCGCGCTACGCGTGCGTCGGATCACCGACGATTTCAGCGAGTCAGGAATTTCGCGAGAAACGTGCGGTAAATCACTGTGAGCTGCTGCAGATCGCTTACCACGACGTGTTCGTCGATCTGATGGATTGTGCTGCTGACGAGGCCGAATTCGGCGACCTCGCCATAGTGGGCGATGAATCGCGCATCGGAAGTTCCTCCGCCGGTATCCAACGAGGGAGTTCGCCCGGTCACGGATGTTACCGCCTCGGATAACAGCGCGACGTGGCTCGATCCAGCAGTGATGAAGGGGTCGCCACTTACCTCGACTAAGAGGGTGAAGTCGGTTGCGAACTCTTCTGCCGCCCGGCGGATCAAGCCCTCGAGGCTCTCGGCTGAATGAAGGTCGTTAAAGCGAATGTTCAGATGCGCGGTTGCTTCGGCGGGCACCATGTTGTTCGCCGCATTGCCGACGTCGATCGTGGTGATCTGGAGACTCGACGGCTCGAAGCACTCGGACCCCTCGTCGAGTGGTGTTGTGGCGAGTCGGTTGAGAACGCGGATGAGGCGGTGCACCGGGTTGTCGACGAGGTGGGGGTAGGCAACGTGCCCCTGGAACCCGCGCACCGTCAGGTTGGCGTTAAGGCTTCCGCGCCGTCCGATCTTGATCACGTCGCCGATCCGCTCCGGGTTCGTCGCTTCGCCGACAAGGGTGAAGTCCGGCATGTCGCCGCGATCGGCGAGCCACTCGAGCACACGCACGGTGCCACCCGTGGCCGGCCCCTCTTCGTCTCCGGTGATCAGGAGGCTGACCGACCCAAGGTCGAGCACTTCGGGCTGCGTCTGCGAGACCGCTGCGAGGAAAGCGGCGATGGCGCCCTTCATATCGCTGGCACCTCGACCGATGATCGTCCCGTCGCGGAGTGTCGCATCGAAGGGGTCGGAGCTCCACTCGTTAGAGCCTGGGGGAACGACATCGGTGTGACCGGCGAAGCACAGGTGCGGTCCGTCGATTCCTCGGCGGGCGTAGAGATTCGGGGTGCCATCGAAGTCCAGCCGATGAACGATGAAGCCAAGGCTCTCAAGTACGCCTGCCACGACATCGAGGGCTCCGTCGTCGCTCGGAGTGACCGAAGCACATCGGATCAAAGACTGCGTGAGCGCGACGGGGTCCACGGGAGCGAAACTATTCGGCACGGAGACACCGTACCTGCAACATCAACTGCATCTCGGAAAACAACAGCTTTCTGAGACGCCCGGTCGGCATCGCTGTCGCGGTGTCGGGTCCGCGCGATTCCGAGGTCGCAGATGTCTCGAAAATGCGTCTCAACAGAAACCGTCTCAGGGTCATGATTGCGAGGAGTTTGTGAGTCACACTGGTCGAGTGAGACTTCTTGGATACACCCGCGTGAGCACATCGAGTCAGGATGCGCAGTTGCAGCTTGACGCGCTGGTGGCTGTCGGCGTTCAAAAGCGCGACGTGTTCGCTGATGTCACCTCCGGGAGCAAGACCGCGATCGAGCGCCGAGGGATGAAGAAGCTCCTCGAGCATGCAGAGTCCGGTGACACCGTGGTCGTGTGGCGAGTTGATCGGCTTGGCCGCTCCTTGATGGACGTCCTGAACACGGTGAACCTGCTGCGTGACCGCGGCATCCACGTCCGGTCTATCTCTGATGGCATCGATCCGGCGACGTCGACGGGCCGGCTGATGCTCAACATGCTGGCCACCCTCGCCGAGTACGAGCGCGAACTGATCGTCGAGCGGGTGAATGCGGGGATCGCAGCGGCGCGGCAGAACGGCACACGCTTCGGCCGCCCACTGTCCGATCCTGCAGTAATCGCCGACAAGCTCGCCATCGCCTCCGATGCTCGAGCGAAGGGCCGCACCGCCGAAGACGCAGCACGACTCGTTGGCTGGAGTCGCGCCACCCTCTACCGTCACCAGCAAGCCCTCGCCGGCCGCGAGAGCACCGCCATGTAGCAAATGCCATGGACGGTGACGAGCGGTGGCGAATTCTCCGACTTCACGTCGAAGATCAGATACCCCTCGCCGCCCTCGCACGAGACATCGGCATCGGCCTCCGCACACTACAGCGCTGGCATCAGCTCTACCGAGAAAGCGGCGTCACTGCTCTCGATCCGCACCAGCGATCGGACGCTGGTGTACGTCGAACGCCGCCTGAGCTCGTGGCGTTCATCGAACGACTGGCTTTGAGCAGGCCGCGACCAGCGCTGACCACGCTGCACCGCCTAGCAAGCGCTGAAGCAGATCATCATGGCCTGTCGGCGCCGAGCTACGCCACCGTCAGGGAAATCGTGCAAGCTCTAGACCCGGCGCTCGTAACACTCGCGTTGGAAGGACCGGCCGCCTATCGAGACAAGCACGAGCTGGTGTTTCGCCGACGCGCCGAACGTCCCAACCACATGTCGCAGGCGGATCACACCGAACTCGACATCCTCATCATGGGCACCGGGGGCGCGCCCGATCTGCCGTGGCTGACGATCGTGATGGACGACTATTCGCGCGCGATCTGCGGCTACATCGTCTTCGCCGGGGCACCGTCCGCGATGAACACAGCACTTGCTCTCCGTCAGGCGATCTGGAGAAAGCCCGACCCGACGTGGGCTATGTGCGGGATACCTGACGTTCTCCACGTCGACCACGGCTCCGACTTCACCAGCCACCACCTCGAGCGCACCGCCATCGAGCTGCGCATCCGCATCATCCATTCCATCGTCGGCAGACCCCAGGGCCGCGGCAAGATCGAACGCTTCTTCCGCACCATCAACACCGAACTCCTCGCTACCCTCCCGGGGCACCTCGGGCCCGGCAGCAGAAGCCCCCACCCAGTACTTGATCTGGCGGCCCTCGACCAGGCGATCGGCGCCTTCGTCAGGACCTACAACGAGCGCCCGCATAGCGAGCTCGAAGCCTCTCCGCGAGACGCATGGGTTGCTGACGGCTGGCTCCCGCGTATGCCTGACGGCCTCGAACAGCTCGATGGGCTTCTTCTCACTGTTCCGAAGAATCGCGTCGTGCAGCGCGATGGCGTTCACTTCCAGGGCCAGCGCTACCTCGCCCCGACGCTCGCACCCTTCGTCGGGCACACCGTCACGATTCGATATGACCCACGTGACGTCTCAGAGATCCGGGTCTACGACCGCGACACCTTCGTCTGTGTTGCCGTCGACGAAGCTCACCCCAACCTCCGACTCAGCCTCCGCGACATCGAAGCCGCCCGCCGCGCCCGCCGACGACAACTCCGGCACGTCATCAACGACCGCATTCCCACCGCCACCGTCCGGGAGGAGCCGCACAGCGTCGCGCCCGTTCCCCATCGGCGTCGGCTACGCACCTATGAAGAGGACGAGTGATGAACCAGGCCTTCATCGTGACCAAAGAGCACCGACGCTTCACCGAGTTCGCCAACGCCGTCCGCAAGGAACGAACCATCGGCATCTGTCACGGTGATGCTGGTGTCGGCAAGACCAACTCCGCCCGCCGCTATGCGAACTGGGACGCTCTCGAGCCCTACATCAACGAATGGGGCCCGCGAGGAGATCACGACGCCAAGCACTACGCCCTCGCCAACCGATCCCGCACCGTGTTCTACACACCCGAAGTACTCTGCCGACCCAAAGACCTCATGCACGACATCGACCATTGGCAAATCAAAGTCGGCCTCTGCGCCGACGAACATCTGCGCTCCCTCGAACCTGACCCGCCTTTCAAAGCACGACCAGTGGCTAACCTCGTCGAGCTACTCATCATCGACGAAGCCGAACGACTCACACCCACCGCACTCGAGCTGCTCCGCGACCGACACGACCGCGAACACCTCTCCATAATTCTGATCGGCATGCCCGGCATCGACCAACGCTTCCGCCACTACCCGCAGCTCTACAGCCGCCTCGGCTTCTCCCACCATTACCGCGCCCTCGGTCGCGACGAACTCCTCTTCGTCCTCGACCGCCACTGGAAGCGCCTCGGCCGCACCCTCGACCCCGACGACTTCACCGACGCCCAAGCCATCGCCTCCATCGAACGCATCACCCGCGGCAACTTCCGCCTACTCGAACGACTCTTTCCGCAGATAGCCCGCGTGCTCAAGATCAACGACCTCGAAACCATTACCGACGACGTCATCGAAGCCGCTGCCAGCATCCTCGTCATCGGCAACTAGCGCCACGCAACGATCAAGAGACGCCGCCACTTAGCGATCAACTCCACAAACGCGGCGCGCCGAGCAGTGTTGTCCTATAACTTGTCACTCATTCTACGACTCGTGAAAGGGTCGGGTTCGGGGTTCTGTGACGACCGATGCTAGGCGAGGGACGATGATCTCCGTGACTTCGCTGGTGCCATTACCGGGTTTTGATTCCCAGGCCCACGTCTCCTTCATTCGAAGCAGCCCAGTTGGGTCGAGAACAATCTCGGAGACGCAGGATCCCGTCGAGGTCTCGCCGTCCTCGTTGAGCTGGCAGTAGCGGAACGCCACCGTGTCACCGGTTCGAGTGCCGACAAGGAATCCCCGCCGGACTGCGCCGCCGGCGTAGGTGGCCCACACCTCGCCGTCCGCTTCGTGGTAGTCGAAGACAGTCTCAGGTCCTACTTCGCCGCCGACTGTGTCGCGGACAGCCGCGAAGCGGTAACCGTCAAGAGAGGGCAATGAGCTCGATGCGTTCATAGGAAAAGACTAGGGACGAAGTGACGGCAACTCCGGGGCAGGGGATCTACCGGGTCCAGTGCAACATCTCCGGCGAGGAAGATCATGCGCGAGCCGGCGGGAACTGTCGCGGCGTACGCATACTGCGCTGCGCCGGAGAGGCTGTTGGAGCGGATGAGGCTCACTACTGAAGTCACTGGCGTCACGCTCCGCTGTCGTCGGCCCAACGAGTCTTCCACGGCCGGGCACCAGATCGGCCCGGTGAACCATCCCGATACGGGACGGTGCCGGCCCCGCCTGCCGGTTGCAAGTAGACAAAGGCGCGGTCTTGAGTACGGTGGCGCCGTGAAACGAACAGGCGAGGGAATGGCGGGACGGCATTGCGCCGCTACGGCGCTCATTGCTGCTGGCGCACTGATGCTCGCCGCGTGCTCAGGTTCACCAGCTCCGGAGGGTGATCCGATCCGGGCAGCTCGCGCGTTGCGCGACGCGCCGCTGATCGTGCAGGAAGGCAACGCTGCCGATACCTGCGGAGAGTTCGTGCTTGATCAAACCGAGCTCGTGCCCATCAACGCGGTCGCATGCCTCGACACGGCAGCAGCAGCGGGCGAGGAGGCGGAGCTCGCCTGGAGTTCTCTCACGGATGAAGGGGATCCCGTCGTCTCTTTCGCCTACACGGCACCCTGGAACGCAGGGATCGTCTTCTCTCTGACAAACGAATACAACTCCTACGCGGATGATCACGGTTGGACCACCGGCCTCTGCCCGGACGCAACCACCGCAACCTCCGATTTCAGCCCCGAGACGTGCCCCGGTCCTGTGGAGGGATGAGTCCACGCGGACGACGAAGATGGCCCGCTCAACGATCCCCTTACGGAACACATGATCGTGGAGTGCTGAACGTTCTGATTCATGGCGTGTTCACCGACGTGCCGGACCATGATGCTCATGGAAACACGAGAACTGGCATGGGGCATTCTGGCGTGGCCTGCCGTTGCGGTCCTTGCGCTGCTGCGAACTGTGGGCAGCTGGGATGTATCGGGCGGGTCCGCAGCAGGGCTCATCGCGGGCACGGCAGCTGCGTTCACTGTCGCGGGCGCACTCCTATGGCTTCCCTCGAGTCTCTGGCTCGACCGGCGGACACGCCGCACCCCGCGCGTCGGGCGGGCTGCCGCGTTCCTGGGTCTGGGACTCGTGATCGGCGCCGCCGCCTCCACCGCGCTGGTACTCGCGTCGGGAAACGCGACCTGGCCCTCCTCCGCGGGCCTCATCACGGAATACGCAGTCACGGCAGCAACCGCTTCCCTCCTCGGCTGGCTCCTCGCCGCCACCCTTCGTGCGAAGAAGCTGCCGATCGTTCAGACGGCGGCGAATCGCGTGAACCGCTGAATGATCCGGGTCGTCGATCGATCAGCGTGCCAGCAGCAGTCCGGCCAAGCCGATGACGACCGGCACCACGGCAAAGGCCAGGAAGAGGTAGGAGAGCACGAGTCCCACCGTCGACTCCCAGCGAGGACCGACGTGTCGTCGCGCCTGATGACCGACGAGGACGCCGGCCAGCGGGAGAAGGTACTGCAGCGTGGTCGCGACTCCGATGACCAGGGGATCGCCCACCCACAGGTGGGCCACCGCCAGGTATCCGACGGCGTAGGACACGACGGCGAGAACGCCCAGCACGAACGCAGCCCGCGTCCACCCTCGTCCGCTCCGCCGCGCGGTACCCGTCTCCTTCATCACACTCATACCTCCACTGTACGAATCGCTCCTCGCGCACGCCCGCCCCTCGGAGCATGTGCCGGTCCTTCGCCCGACGTCTCGTTCGGTGACACGACCACGCCTCGGCGAGCTGCTGTCCAGCGTCAGCCGGCGAGCCGGCGTCCACAACGAGGACGCGACTCGGATTCGGAACATGTCCGATGGCTGCCTCGATAGCCTCAGCGCATGAAGATCCGAGCCGGTTCGCCTGACGATCGCGGGCCCTGCATCGACCTCTGGCTGGAGGCACTCAGAGCACGAGACGGATGCAGTCAGGACGACGCGGTCGCCGAGAGGGCTCGAGCGAAGTTCCACCGGCCTCTCGTTCGGTTCGCCGTCATCGGCTCGGATCCCCTCGGGTTCGCTCTCACCGTCGACACGGGTGATGGTCCGGGCCGACACAGTGCGCTGCTCGAACTGCTCGCCGTCGCACCGAGCGAGACAGGGCGCGGGCTCGGCCGGACACTGCTCGACGACGCGGTCCAGTCCGCCTCTCAGCTCGGCTACCTCGTCCTGAAGCTGCACGTCCGCGCCGGAAACGATCGGGCGGAAGGGCTTTACAAGGCGTCCGGCTTCGAGCCTCACGGGGATCCCGCGCCGCATCCGCTCGGTGGTCATCCGATGATCGAGTACGCGCGGACTCTGACTCACGTCAGCAACTGAGGACCTCCGGCCACCGATCCCCGTACGTGCCATCTCGCGCGACCGGATCACATGCGCACTCAACGCTGGTCGAGCGGTCGGGTCATGGCAACCTCGTCCCATGATCGTGAGCGACGGACAGGCCTGTGCCCCAGGGGACCTCGACGTGCTCACCGACCGGCTCCGACTGTGCCGGCCCGCCGAGACCGACCTGGACGAGCTGTTCCGCCTCTACACCGATCCGCGGATCGCGGAAGAGGATCCGCTCCTCCTCCATCTCTCCGCCGATCAGACCCGGGCCGTGATCGCGTATCGGAGGACCCAGTGGACACGGGACGGACTCAGCAGCTGGGTGATCCGCCGGCGCGACTCCCCCATCGACAGCCAGGATCTGATCGGAATGGGCGGATGCACTCTGCTCTCCGACGCGGCCTGGAACGTGGCGTTCACCCTCCACCCCGACCACTGGGGAAAGGGCTACGCGCAGGAAGTCGCCCTCACCGGCATCGAACTCGCCCACTTACTCCGACCGGAGCTGCCCGTCACCGCGGTCGTCGCAGAACGCAACGCACGCTCCCGCCGCACGATTGAGCGACTCGGCCTCGCGCTCAGATGGGAGGGTCCGGACGCGCACAGCCCAGACCCGACCGCACGAGTCGTGCTCTTCGCCGACCGCCAGCTCTCCGCTGAACAGGTCCGCCGGCTCACCGGCTGAACCCGATCGCCGATCGGCTCATCCGCCAGCTCAGCGAGAGCTCCCCTCACGGGCAGCGAGTCGGCACCGCCGGTGAGCATGGCGATCCTCGGCTGCGGGAACTGCAAGCGAAGCCGACCTGTCGGTCCACCAGCCGGCGCCTCCCCCTCCCCGCTCCTCGATCCCCGACCGCAGGGCAACGAGACACGACGACGCTGCGCTCGGGAGTCCACCGGCAATTCCTTGAGGGGGCACGGCCGTCCGTCGCCGGACGGATTCACGTCCACCTCTTGTTCATTCCGGCTTCGTTGTCCAGCGCCGTCGGCTGCCCTAGCGTTCGGCAGGTGGACACCAGGAGATCGACCTCGACCGGCTCTAGCTCCGTTGTGTCCTGGGTCGCTCTCGCGTCAACCGGCGTCGCCGCCGCGACACTCTGGATCGCGGACGCCGTCTGGTACGGGATCCCCGAGTCGGGTGGCCCGGGAGTCAGTCTGCTCTTCATCGGCGGATGGGGTCTTCTCACGTGCGCCGCCCTGCTCACGGTCGGCGTGCTCATCCATCTGGCGCCCTCCGCGCTGAGCCGCCACGGAAAACGCCCCGTCGAGTTCGTGCTGCCGAGCGCCGCACTCGTCCTCATCGCGGGGATCCTGCTCGCGCATCCGCTGGCGGGCAGCGCTTTCGCCTGACCCTCACCGGCATCGACCCTCGAAAATGTCTCGGCGCCTCCGGGCCCTCTCGTCAACGGGCTCTGGTGGCTTCACAATTACAGCGAGGGGTGCAACCGTTCGGGTCGGTGCACCCCTCGCTGCCGGTTGGCCGAACGCGCGCCAACCTCGAACGACCAGCAGCCAGGGATCGCCGATCGAGCGGTCACAGCCTAGATTTTCTAGACGGTCTAACTAAGTCCCCTTTCCGGGTGAGGTGGATCGTGCAGGCGATGCTGGTGCTTCGGCTGACCGCGGGCGCCGAGTTGGGAGCGGAGCGATCCGATTTCGAGGTCGATCACTCCTGGTACGGGTCGAAGCGGTGGGCGGGGCGGGGTGCGGTGGTCGTGGTGGTCATGGTCGGGCCTTCCTGTGCAGCAGTGGGAGAAGAGGAGGGGGCGGGGACCGGCGCGAGCCGGTCCCCGCCGGGTGGGCTAGCTGAGCCCTGCGGCGTCGGCGGGGGTGCTGTCGCCGGTGACGACCTGCTCGACCGGGGAGAGCGCGTATGCCCAGGCCGCGAGCTGGCGGAAGTGCTCGGCCGTGCGCTCGTCGCCGCGGCGCCAGGACTCCTTGCTCGTGTGCGCCTCCTGACCTCCGAGCACGACGGCCAGCGCGACCAGGCGGGCCTTCGCGGGGTTCGCCTCGACCAGCGCAGCGAGAGCGTCCGCGCGGTAGCCGGAGGGGCGCTCGATGCGCAGCAGCGCGTGCGCGAGGTCGCTGCCGCCCGTCATCCCGGAGGACACCGCGAACCGGTGAGCGGTGAGACCGAGAGCGATGACGCGATCCGCATCCTTCGGGAGGGTCTTGCGAGCGAGGAACGTCGCGATCCACTCGCGGCGCACCTTCTCGGCCGCCTTCCACGCCTTGTTGTTGGCGATGAGCACCTTCCGCTCCGCGGACTTCTCGGCCCGCTCCTCCTCGGCCTCCTCCTCGGTCTGCGGCTGCTCGGGGGTTCCGTAGGCGTAGGTGAATCCGGCGGCGGTCGGGTCCTGAACCAGGAGCATGACCTCGACCTCACCGCGCCAGCTGGTGTCGATGAGCACTCCGCGGCCGGGAGCGGCCGCGACCTGCTCGGGGGTGACGCTCTTCCCGTCCTCGCCGCGCAGCTGCCGCACCGGCGTCCACGTCGCCTGGTCGCCGTAGGCGTCGGAACGGGTGAGGATCTGGAAGCCGTTGCCGGTGTACTCGGCGGCGGTCGCCGCGAGGAGCCCCTGGTGCGCGGCCTCGTCGCGGAGGGTCTGCGCGGTGTGCTCGAACCGGGCCGGGTCGTGGGTGGCGACCTCGATCAGGGTCGCGCGGGCGTCGGCGTCGTCCTCGAACTCCAACAGCACCGCCGCCTGGTCAAGGGTCAGCTCGTGCTCGTGCAGAACGGACGTGACGGTCGCGGACTCCGCGACCGCAAGCCCCTTCTTAACCGCGTCGGTCTTGGTGCCGGTGCGCTTGGCGATCGCTGCAGCGGACACGCCCTCGAACGCGAGCTGCGCCCACGCGGCGGTGCGGTCCGCGACCGAAAGCTCGGCGCGCTGGTCGTTCTCGATGATCTGCTGAACGATCCGGTACTTCCGGGCCGCCAGCAATCAGTCAGGTGGACGAGCCGGTCGTCAGGTCGGCCCCCTACGCGCACCAGTCGCGCGAACGTCCGTTGACGCTGCGCGCGGTGTCGCCGGTGCCGAGGTCGACGAGCACGGTCGAGGTCGCGCTGAAGCCCGGCTCGCCCGGGTAGTCGTCCGGCCGGCCCTCGACCGAGACGGTCTCGACGGCGAGGTACTGCCCGTTCGGCGAGAGGCAGACGCCGCGGATGCGCCCTGTCGGCGAGGTGCGGAACACCTCCGAGGTGCCGGACGCGTCGACGCGGACGACGGAGTACTGGGTCGCGCCCGTCTCCGGTGCGTACTCGGCCTCGAGCTCGACGTAGCTCCCGGAGTCGAGGAGCAGGATCTGCACGGGCGTCGCGGTCGCGCTCACGTCGGCCGGCGGGAGGGCGAGCGTCTCGACCGAGCCGTCGGCCAGGTCGATCAGCGAGCCCGACTCCGGATCGGCGACCACGAGCCGGTTCGCGCCGGGCACGAATCCGCGCAGCTCCGCGTGCTGCCCGAGCGGGCTGATCGAGCCGGGCGTCAGCAGGTCGAGCAGGAGCACCGTGTCGTCGAGCGAGTGGGTGACGACGGAGGTGGTGCCGGGCACGAACATCCAGTCGCGCGCCCGCAGCGGCCCGCCGTCGATCCCGAGCACGGGGACCGCCTCGGCCTTCTGGTCGGTGAGGTCGTAGGAGTAGAGGGCGCGGTCGAGCGGGCCCGACGGCGCCTGCCCGGTGAAGGTCCAGCCGAGCACGCCCTTCTCGGGCGAGGAGTGCAGCTCGCGCACGGTCCCGGGGCCGGGGAGCGGGATGACGCCCTCGGAGCCGGTGTCGAGCGTGACCGTGCGGAGGAGGTTCGTGTCGTCCGGCTCGATGGTCACGACGACCAGCACCGGGCCGACGACGGCGTAGTCCTGGATCCGGTCGGCCGCGACGAGGACCCGGGCGTCGCCTCCGGAGAGCGGGCGGACGCGGACGGCGTCGGGCTGCGAGGGGTCGTCGGCGGTGCGGTCGAGGGTGAAGAGGTCGGGGTCCTTCGTGGTGAAGGAGGCGGAGACGTCGGCGGCCGAGCCTGTCGCGGCGCTGCGGGCGTCGTCGATCCCGATCTCGTAGCGGGTGGCGTAGCGGAGGGTGTCGGTGAAGGTGACGGTGAGCACGCCGCCGTCGAGCTCGGTGGTGTGCGGGGCGTCCGGAGCGACGCGGACGCGGTCGAGCGCGTCGGGCTCGAGCGCCTGGTCGAGGTGCAGGCGGGCTCGGGAGCCGTCGCGCTCGACCACGCCGTCGGTGCTGACCTCGAGGGAGGCGACCCGGGGCCCCTTCGCGACGGTGGCGGCGGTCAGGCCTCCGACCGCGAGGACGAGCACCGCGACGACCGCCCAGAAGAGCCGTGGGAAGCGGGAGGCGCCTGCGGAGTCGAGGCCGGGAGCGCGCCGCGCACCGCCTCCGGCCCGTCGCCCGCTCTGCGCCGACGTGCCGCCGCCGGGAGACGCGCCGGGCTCGAGAGACGCGCCGCGCTCAGGAGACGCGCCGCGCTCAGGATTCGCGCCGCGCTCAGTAGACATACGGCATCGCCGGCTCGTCGATCGGAGTGAGCGCCTCCGGCTCCAGCACGACCGCCTCGGCGCTGGTGACGCTCGGGTTCGCGCCGAAGCCGCCGCTCGCCTCCAGCCACTGCCCCTCCGACCAGGTGTCGGCCCAGCCGGCCTGGTAGACCGGCACGCCCACCGGCTGCGCGTCCACCGCGCAGCAGGTGACGACGAAGCGGGCGATGTAGAAGACGTTCTCGGGGTCGGAGGCGTCGGGGGTCACGAATCCGCTCACCGTCGCCGTGCGGCCGGCGAGGAACTGCTCGCTCGCGCCCTGACGCAGCAGGGTCGCCCAGTCGCGCACGCTGAACGAGGCCGTGTCGCCGGTGGGCGCCGCAGCGGTCACGGAGGCGTCGACGGCGCTGGTGTTGACCTCGCGCTGCGTCGCGGTCGAGGCGGTGAGGGCGGCCGGCGGGAGCACGAGCAGGGCGACGGCGGCGGAGGCGATCACCGCGACTCCGGCCGCGACCGCGACCACCCGGCGCCAGGGGCGGGCGGGCACGGGGGCGTGGAGGTGCTCGACGTCGTCCTCGTGCTCGTGGGCGTCCTCCTCGGCGCCCGGCACGACCGCGAACGCCGCGATCAGCAGCACTCCTGCGATCACCGCGAGCACCACCGAGAACTCGAAGTAGCGGGGGTGGATGTAGAGGCCGAGTCGGCCGGTCGCCGCGAGCCACAAAGTCGAGACGACGCCGATCAGGCTGAGGACGACGCCCTTCCAGCGGGCGAGGAGGCGCTCAGAGCGCATAGTTCACCGCCAGTCCCAGCACGGCCGCGGCGAGGGCGACCAGCACGGTGACGCGCACCAGCGTCGCGGCCGAGAACGTGGTGCGGAGCAGCGCGAGCATCTTGACGTCGATCATCGGGCCGAAGACGAGGAACGCGATGATGCCTCCCGGCAGGAACGTGGAGCCGAACGAGAGCACGAAGAACGCGTCGACGTTCGAGCAGATCGAGATGACGAAGGCGAGCACCATCAGCGCCAGCACCGACCAGAGCGGGTCGCCGCCCAGAGTGGTCAGCACGTCGCGCGAGACGCCGACCTGGATCAGCCCCGCGATGGCGGCGCCGACGAACAGCGCCGGCATCATCGCCCCGGTCTCCTCGGCGAACAGCAGCACGCTGCGCCGGGAGCGGTCGCGGAGGGAGCGGGAGGGCCGCTCGCCCGCCTCGCAGGCCGCGCGGAAGCGGTCGGTGAGCAGGCTCATCGGCTCGGAGTGGCGGCTGAAGATCCAGCCGACGAGGTTCGCGATCGCGAAGCCGCCGACGATGCGCCAGACGAGGATCCCGTCGGCCCAGCCGAAGGCCTGGTAGGTCGTGACGATGGTGATCGGATTCACGATCGGCGCGGCCAGGAGGAACGTCATCGACTCCGACACCGAGAGGCCCTTGACGATCAGCCCGCGCGCGAGCGGCACGTTGCCGCACTCGCAGACCGGGAGGAGCACGCCGAGCAGCGAGATCACGAGCCGCCGCGGGAGCGCCCGCTTGGGCAGGATCCTCAGCAGCACGGCCTCGGGCACCCACAGCTGCACCGCGATCGAGAGGACGATGCCGAGGAACACGAACGGCAGCGACTCGATGACGACGCTGATCGAGAGGGTGAGGAAGTCGCGCACCGCGTCCGAGAGGGCGTCGCCCGCCGCGTCCGGGGCGAGCAGGCGCGTCGCCACGAGGACGGCGACCAGGGCGAGCCCGAGGAGCGGCCCGCGCCGCGACCGCCGGGCGCCCGGGGACGCGCGGGTCGGGGCGGCGAGCGCGGATTCGGGGGACATCCCGACCCATCGTAGGCGGGGGTCCTGCGGGGGCCGGCGCGGGGCGCGGCTGCGACGTACCCGGCGAGTGTGAGCCCGGCCCCGCGAGGTCCGGCCGACCGCGAGTGTCCGATGGTCGTCGCACTCGCGCTCGAGTGCGACGACTTCTGGACACTCGGTGCGAGGGCGGGCGCCGAGGGTCGCGGGAGGCGGGCGCGGCACTCGCGCAGAAGCCCTCCGGGTGCAGGATGAGCGCATGCCCGCCTCCCCCGCGCACCCCCTCCGCGTGCGGATGCAGCCGCGCGCGATCGACGAGGCGCACCGCGTCTCGAGTCCGCTCGAGCTGCTCGTCGACCTGACCTTCGTCGTCGCGATCGCGCAGATCGCCCAGCAGCTCGCCCACGCGACCGAGGAGGGGCACCTCGCCGAGGGGCTCCTCCCCTTCGGCATGGTGTTCTTCGCGATCTGGTGGGCGTGGATGAACTTCACCTGGTTCGCCTCCGGGTACGACACCGACGACGTGCCCTACCGGCTGCTGACCCTCGCCCAGATGGGCGGCGTCCTGGTGCTCGCGGCGGGAGTGCCGGCCGGCTTCGAGGAGGGCGACTACCGGGCGATCACCATCGGCTACGCGATCATGCGGTTCGCGCTGGTGAGCCAGTGGATCCGCGTCGCCGTGTCCACTCCGGAGCACCGCACCTCCGCCGTGCGCAACGCCGTCGGCTTCTCGATCGTGCAGGTCGGCTGGCTGCTGCGGCTGCTCCTGCCCGAGGAGGTCGGGGTGGTGAGCTTCCTGCTCCTGGTCGCCTGCGAGCTGGCGGTGCCCCTCTGGGCGCAGCGGGCGGGCGACGCGAACTGGCATCCGCACCACGTCGCCGAGCGGTACGGGCTGTTCACGATCATCCTGCTCGGCGAGGGCGTCCTCGCGGCGGTGATGGGCGTGCAGCGGGCGGTGACGGAGGCGGGCGTCAGCACCTCGCTCGTGCTGGTCGCGGCCTGCGGGCTGGTGATCGTGTTCGCGCTGTGGTGGCTGTCGTTCTCGCATCCCTCCGGCGAGCTGCTGGAGCGGCGGCGCGGCCTCTCCTACCGCTGGGGCTACGCGCACTTCGCGGCGTTCGCGGCCCTCGCGGCGCTGGGATCCGGGCTGGAGGCGGCCGTCGCCGCGACCGCGGGCCACCTCGAGGCGTCCGACACGGTGATCGGCGCGGCCGTCGCGGTCCCGGTCGCGGTCTTCGTCCTGACCCTGTGGGCGGTGCACGCGCCGCTCGGCGAGCACCAGCCGATGCCCGCGCGGCTGGCGCTCCCCGGTGTCGCGCTGGCGCTGGCGACTCCGCTCGTGGCGGGGGCGCTCGGCGTGGGCGGGGTGCTGGTCGCGCTGGCCGCGGTGTCGGCGGGGCTGGTCGCCGCGGTGGTGGGGCGCGGGCGCACCGCGGAGTGACGGGGTCGGCGGGCGAGGCGCGTCGCCGTCCCGAGAGGCGCGTCCGGCGCCTCGAGACACCGCCCTCGTCGGCGAGACGCCGGCCTGGCGGCGGTGTCCCGGCGTGAGCGGAACGCCTCGACGACCGCACTGCGGCAGCGGCTACCCCCGGCGCGGCAGCGGCTCCGGGCGGCGGGGCACCCAGCAGCGGACGCGCGAGCGGTAGCGCTCGAAGTCGGCGCCGAAGCGGGCGGCGAGGTCCGCCTCCTCCAGCGGGCGCACGGCCTGGTTCCAGACGACGGCGCCGAGGAGTGCGTACAGCACGACCAGCCACGACGAGAGCAGCAGCCCGACCGCCGCTCCCTGCACGATGCCGGCGACCGCCATCGGGTTGCGGACCCAGCGGTAGGGGCCGGCGATCACCAGCCGGTTGGTCATCGCGATGGGCAGCGGCGTGCCGTCGCCGAGGATCGACATCGTGAGCCCCGACCAGATCCCGAGCGCGCTCGCCGCGACCAGCAGCAGGACGCCGACGCCGACGACCGCGGGCGGTGCCGCTCCGAGGCTCACGCCCCAGCGCTCCTCCAGCGCGGCGATCACCAGCGGGACGACGACCAGCGCGCCTCCCCAGAACACCGCGATCTGCCCGAGGGTCGCGGCGAGGTGCGATCCGGGTCGGCGGCCCGCGGTCGCGACCCGGAAGGAGAGGGGACCGGAGGCGATCCAGCGCGTGGGCACCCTGCCGAGCAGGAGCAGGCACGCCGCGACGACGGAGCCGCCCGCCGCGGTGAGCATCGCGACGACGCCCCAGCCCGCCTCCCCCGTCAGGGTGGCCCAGACGGTCAGCGCGACCGCGACGAGGAGCGTCCAGGCCGTCGCGGTGACGGCCGCCCAGCGGATGCCGGCGGCGGCGAGAGCGGAGGCGCCGACGAACAGCGGGAGGTCGAGTGCCGCGACAGGGACGGGATCGAGGCTGCCGAGCGTCGCGATCCGCACCGCGGGGACGAGCGCCACGGCGACCCACCAGGCCGCTCCGCCGAGCGCCTGCACGGCGAAGTAGAGGCGTCCCCAGGGCATGGCTGCACGGTACTTCATAGCTGAACCCAAGGAACGACCCAGGGCGTTGACGGGCTCAGCGCCCTAGGCTCGGAACCAGTTCCCGCCGCCTCCACGAGAAGCGGCCCACCACGACGCCAAGGACGACGCCGATGAACCGCACGACCGTGATCACCGCACTCGCCTGCGGGCTCCTCCTCACCGCCGCCGCAGCCACTCCCGCTGTCGCCGCGACCTCGGACACCGCCGGGGACTCCACCCGCTCCGTCGACGAGTTCGGCGTTCTCGCCGCGACCGACGGCGACACGCTGCTGATCAACGGGCGCGCCTTCCTCCTCGAGTAGGTCCTCCCCGCCGGGCACGGCCGCGAGGACGCCACTCGCGGCGCCGGCCTCCTGATCCGCCGCTGCGTCGACGTCGACGCCGCCGCGGCCGTATTCCTGGTGACGACGGTGCACGGCTTCTCCGGGCCCGAGATCCTGCCCGCCTACCGCGAGGCGCTGCGGCACCCGCGCACCGAGCACCTGGTGTCGATCTCGGACAGCGACCGCTCCCCCGAGCTCGACTACGCGGCGACGGTGCACCACGGGATCGACGTGGACGGCTTCCCCGCCGGATCCGGAGGAGAGGACCTCGTGATCCTCGGCCGGATCCACCCCGACAAGGGCACGGCGGAGGCGATCCGGATCGCCGCCGCGGCCGGGCGGCGACTCGTGATCTGCGGCATCGTCCAGGACGAGCGCTACTGGCGCGAGGAGGTCGAGCCGCTCGTCGACGGGACTCGCGTCGTCTACCACGGCTCGGTCGGGCCGGAGGAGCGCGCCCTCGTGCTCGGCGGGGCGCTCGCGCTCCTGCATCCGATCGGCTTCGACGAGCCGTTCGGCCTCTCCGTCGTCGAGGCGATGGCGTGCGGGACGCCGGTGATCGCGTACCGCCGCGGATCCATGGCCGAGATCATCGACGAGGGCGTCACCGGGTACGCGGTGGGCTCCCTGTCGGAGGCGGTCGCCGCGGTCGAGCGGGTCGGACTCCTCGACCGCGCGGCCGTGCGGGCGACCGCGCGCCGCCGCTTCGCCGTGGACCGGATGGTCGACGAGTACCTCGCGGTGTACGCGGGAGTGCTGGGGCGCTGACGCCGGGCGGGGTGCGCGGCGTCGTGACGGGGACCGGGCGCGTGCCGGGCTCGCGTGGTTCCGCTGACGCCGGGAGTCCTGCCCCGCGCTGACAGCTTTTCTCGCGTGGATCCCGGGACCGCCGTAACGAGTGACGGAGCAATCCTTCGAGAGCCGACAGTCATCTTCCGCCCGCGCCGTGGCCCACTTATCCTCCGATCCGAGCACATGGTGGGATGAGCATCATGTGTTCCCAGAGGAGCGCGATCGAACCGACAGGAGCCGACTATGGACGACGACATTCAGCTGATCGAGGACGCTGACGGCATAGCCGTGATCGGAGAGCCTTCGGCTGTGGACCGATTTCTACATTCGGAGGGTCTCGAATCGAAGGACCTTGGACTCGAGCGCCTCCGACCGGCAGCCGGCGCGGCGGCGGGCGTAGTGCAGGCAGCGGCCGCGATCTCGGCCGGTTCCGGTCGATGGGTGAAACTGACCGAGCAATCCGCCACTGCGCTGCGGAAGCACGGCCACATGGTGAACTCCAAGAGCGGACTCGCGATGGGTGTCGTGCAGGGCAAGGACGGCCGGATCAAGAGCATCGTCCAGTTCGCGCAGACCGGCCCCGGGGCGCTCCTGACCAACCCGGCAGCGTTGTCGAGCGTGGCGGGGATGATGGCGCAAGCTTCCATGCAGCAGTCGATCGACGAGATAAACGACTATCTCGCGACGATCGACGAGAAGGTGGACGATCTTCTCCGCAACCAGAAGGACGCCGTACTGGCCGACATGATCGGCGTCGACCTCGTGATCGAGGAGGCGATGACCATTCGCGAGCGGACTCGTCGGGTGTCCGAGGTCACGTGGTCTAAAGTGCAGTCGACCACTTTGACCCTCGCACGCACTCAGGCCTACGCCCTGCGACAGCTCGACGCCCTGGCCGAGAAGCTCGAGCGGACGACGAAACTGGGAGACATCGCGAAGGCGACCCGGGAGGCCGAGCCGAAGGTCCGCGAGTGGCTCGCCGTGCTCGCCCGATGCATACAGCTGCAGGAATCGACCGCGATTCTCGAGATCGATCGAGTCCTGGATTCGGCTGCGGACGATCTCGATGAGCACCGCATCGGCCTGCAGACTGCTCGGAAGAACCGGCTCGACACGATCGCTCGCAGCACGGAGCGCCTGATCGCTCGTATGGACTCGGCTGCGGGCAGTGCAAATGCGCGAGTTCTGTTGAATCCGCTCGGCGCCCGTGCTGTTGTCGAATCGAGCGACCGCCTCGCGAGCGGTGTGGTCGACTTCCACCTCCACGTCGGCCTTGAACGTCTCCGCGACTCGATGAAGGCCAGGGGCTGGTTCGCCGCTGTGGCCGACGCCCGCGACAAGGTCCTCGAGACGGGCGCTGAAGGATTCGATGCAGCCCGTCGCTTCGGCGACGAGGCGGTGACTCGTGGCCGAGCAGCGACAGACGACCTCTCCATCCGCCTCGCAGAAGGCGCCTTGCGTCGTCGCGCGAATGGATCGCAGGGCGAAGACGATGCGGCTCAGACCGCGCCTTTCGACGCGCCGTCGCAAAGGAGCGACCCAGCCGAGCGGGACGAGTGACCACGGATGGGGGCTACCCCGCTCGACCCGGTCGTTCTAGGGGGGACAGGCGAGCGGGGTCGACGTCGTCGTGTCGAGACCATCTCGCGTCACCGCGTCGAGCCGGTGCGGATCGATGTCACGAGGCCGCCGGGCGAGATGCTCGCTCAGCTGGCCCGCATCGGGCGAGCGGCTGCCTGGCGGGCACGAAGCGAAACTTCTTCCGCGCTCTGACCGAGGTACCCCGTCACCGGGCTGGTCTCTCCATCGATCGACTCAACCCCGTCGGCCCCCGCCCCGTACGGCGCCGCGAAGGCCGCCTGCGAGCAGGCCGTGCTGGCCGGATCCGCGCCGTCCCTGATCGCGCGCGCCGGCCTGATCGGCGGCCC